>JAJYZC010000004.1 GCA_021800255.1 Acidobacteriota bacterium | reverse complement strand
TGAATCTGCTCAAGCAGGACAAAACCTGCAAACTCGGCGTCCACGGCAAACGGCTCACTGCTGCCTGGGATCACCCCTACCTGTTACGCCTGCTCGGAGTGGAGAATTAAGATGCGTTTGCCCTGTCACCGAGGATCGAAGAACTGCCGTAGAAGCGCCCCATAGGATAGGCTTGAAGTGTATGGAGATCACCTGCGCCCGCTGCCACCAAACCGTGCCCGCGGATGCTTGCTACTGCCCGGGTTGCGGCTTGCCGCAGCTTGTCTACAACGCCGAGAGCGATCCCGAAGCGGAAGCGCCCCCAACCTGGACCGGAGCCCTTCGAAATACCGGTAGCGTGGATTGGAAACCTGTGTTGCGGTTTGCTCTCATGCTGGCCGTACCCGCCGGGATTCTGTGCTCTATTCTCTCTCCGGTGGGCATCTTCGGATTGGTGCTGATGGGCGCCACTGGCGCCTGGGTGGTGTCGCTGTACCTGCGCACGCAGCAACCGTCATGGATCACCACCGGCGCGGGCGCCCGCATCGGCTTGGTGACCGGCCTCTTAGGCGCGTGGACCGCGGCCGCAACCACGGGCATAACTCTTTATGCCATGCGCTTCTGGTTCCACGACGGTGGGGTCTTCGACGGCTTCTGGACGAATTTTGTCAGCCGGCAGGTTAGCCAGCAATGGGCCTCGATGGGAATCGACGCCCAGACCATCTCTCAGGCCAAGACGTGGCTACTCTCGCCGGAAGGCCGCGCCGGCTGGGTTCTGGGCGCGGTTCTGTTCCTGATGGCCGCGCTCCTTCTGGTTGCCGTTGCCGGGGGCGCTTTGGGCGCTCATTTCCATGCCCGTTCGCGCCGGCCGCAGATATAGCGCCCTGCGCAGGCTGCGCTCGAACAATCACCGGGGCCTCTCCGCTGAGCAGGCATCCGGATTCAATCGGCGCCCACTTCTCCACAGCTTGCCCCAACACGCCCGCCCTTCGTATCATCCGGCAGGAGCCTTTTCAGCATCGCGGCGGCAGCGGACGGTCATTCAAAAACGGAAACCGGCGTTATCGGCTGGCGGTTTTAGCCCCGGCCAATTGACCCGGCAACACTGGAACGCCAAAGAGAAAGCCCATGAGCGAAACAGAGTCCAAACCTAGCTTACGAGTGAAGGGCCGGCTGATGTCGGCCTCAGAGATTGAGCGCACGCTTGTGCGCCTGGCGCACGAAATCGTGGAAAAGAGCAACGGCAGCGAGGACTTAGCCCTGATCGGCATCAAACGCCGCGGCGTTCCCTTGGCGCAGCGCCTGGGCAAATTGATCGCCGGCATCGAAAAGCGCGAAGTGAACACCGGCGTCCTCGACATCCAGTTCTACCGCGACGACCTCTCGACCGCGGGTCCGCGCCCGGTGGTTACGCCTGGAGACATCGGCTTCGATGTGGTGGGCGGCGATGTGGTCATCTGCGACGATGTGCTCTATACGGGCCGCACCGTCCGCGCGGCATTGGATGCGCTCTTCGATCACGGCCGCCCGCGCCGCGTGCAACTGGCTGTGCTCATCGATCGCGGCCACCGCGAGCTGCCCATCGAGGCTCAGTACGTCGGCAAGCACGTTCCCACCAGTCAACGCGAGATCATTGAAGTGAAGTTCCACGAGGTGGACGACTCGGAACAGGTTCTGCTCGTGGAGCGGGTATGAACAACAAGCCCTCAGCTTTCGGCTGCCAGATCTCAGCCCCAAGCCCGCGGATCGCCGCACCGGCTGCCCGTTCGAAAGCTGAAAGCTGAAAGCTGCCTTGAAAATGAACCCGACCGCAACTGCCGCACGCCGCATGTTGTCTACGCCGCCCGCGCCGGAATCCTCATTTCCTTACCATCCCGGCTCGCTGCTTTCAGTGCTCGACCTGACCGTGGAGGATGTGAGCCGTCTGCTGGCCCGCGCCACCGCGCTCGAGCACATGGACCCGCTCATCCGGGACCACATCCTCCTGAAGCGCCGCGTGGCGCTGCTCTTCTACGAGTCCTCCACGCGCACGCGCACCAGCTTTGAGCTGGCCTGCAAAGCCCTGGGCGTTGACACCACCCTGGTCTCCAACCTCAGCTCCAGCATCGAGAAGGGCGAGTCGCTCAAAGACACCGGCCTCACCCTGCGCGCCCTGGGCGCTGAGGCCATCATCCTGCGCCACAACTCATCGGGCGCGCCCTGGCTGCTTGAAGCCTCGACGCGCCTGCCCGTCATCAGCGCCGGAGACGGCATGCACGAGCATCCCACCCAGGCTCTGCTCGATCTGCGCACCTTGCTGGCTCATCTGCGGCCGGGCTCCGGCGCAGTGAACGAGCAAACGCTGGCCGGCGTCACCGTGGCCATCGTCGGCGACATCCTGCACAGCCGCGTGGCCCGCTCCAACATGCTGCTGTTGCCGCGCCTGGGCGCGCGCGTTTTGCTCTGCGGACCCAAGGAACTGCTCCCCGAGCAGGCGGCGCGCTCCGGGCCGGGGATTGAAATTGAGCGCGACTTCGAGGCCACGCTCCGCCAATCGCAGGCCGTCATGATGCTGCGCATCCAGGCCGAACGGCTGGCCGGCTTGCAGCTCGACATCGAGGAGTTCAAGGCTCGCTACCAGCTTACCGGCCAAAAGCTGGCCGCTTTCGCACCCTCCGCGCTGGTGCTGCATCCTGGTCCCATCATCCGCGGCATGGAGATCACCGCCGGCGTGGCCGATGGTCCGCAGTCGGTCATCCTCGAACAGGTCACCAACGGCCTGGCCATCCGCATGGCCGTGGTCGAGCGCGCGCTCACGGCAACACAAGGAGGCCGCGCATGACCCCGCTCGCTATCTGCAATGGCCGCCTCATCGATCCCGCAGCCGGCGCCGATGCCGCCAAGGACATTCTGCTCAAGGATGGCCGCGTGGTCGAGATCGCGGCTCCGGGAAAGCTCAAGCAGGCCGAAGGAGCCGAAATCTTGGACGCGGCCGGCCTCATCGTCGCGCCGGGATTAGTAGACATCCACGTCCATCTGCGCGAGCCCGGGCAGGGCTACAAGGAGACCATCGCCACCGGCACGGCCGCCGCCGCCGCCGGAGGTTTCACCGCCGTCGCCGCCATGCCCAACACCACCCCGGTGAACGACTCGCCAGAGATCACGCGATGGATGCAAGCCCCCGAGCGCGGCGCCTCCATTCGCGTCTTTCCCATCGCCGCCGCCACCCGCGCATCGAAGGGAGAAGCCGTCAACGACTACGCCGCCCTCAAATCCGCCGGCGCCGTGGCCGTCACCGACGACGGCCTGCCCATCCTCAAGGACAGCATGATGCGCGAGGTGCTGGCCGCCGCTGCGCGCGCCGGCCTCACCGTCATCCAGCACGCTGAAGACACGCACCTGACGAAATCGGCAGTGGGGGGCGCGTCGATGAACCTCGGTCCAGTCTCCTTCAGGCTGGGGCTGCGCGGCGCGCCGCCGGAGGCCGAGTCAGCCATCGTCGAGCGCGACATCCGCCTGGTGGCCGAGCTGCGCGACGCCCGCGCTCACCTGCACGTGGCTCACGCCTCCACCGCCGCCTCTCTGAGCGCCGTGCGCCAGGCCCGCCGCAACGGCCTGCGCGTCACCTGCGAGGTTGCGCCGCATCACTTCCTGCTCACCGAGGAGCATGTGGGTTTCTACAATACCCACGCCAAGATGAACCCTCCGCTGCGCTCGGCCGCCGACCGCGACGCCATGATCGAGGGCCTCCTCGACGGCGTAGTGGACGCCATCGCCACCGATCACGCCCCCCACGCCCAGCACGAAAAGGAGATCGAGTTCGATCTGGCCCCCAACGGCGTCACCGGCCTTGAAACCGCGCTCGGCCTTGCGCTGCGCTGGCTGCACGCGGAGTGGAAGATGCCCCTGGGCCGGGTTCTGAGCCTGCTCAGCGCCCAGCCGGCCGCGCTGCTGGGCTTGAAGGGACGCGGCACGCTCACTGTAGGCAGCTTCGCCGACGTGGTCGTCTTCGACCCCACGGCGGAGTGGACCTACCGCGCCACGGAGTCCAAATCCAAGGCCAAAAACACTCCCTTCGACGGCTGGACCATGCAGGGCAAGGTCCGCTGGACCATCAGCGAAGGCCGCATCGCATACACAAATCCGTCCTAGCGCCGTGGCGTAAGTCGAGTCTCTTTGAGGGCGCGCCATCTGCTTGGCGCCCTCTCTTTTACTCTGTGAGCCGTCAGGAGAAAATGAGAATCGGAGATTGTTCTACCCAATGAATGAAGTTACAGAACGCTTCACCGGGCGCTCAGCCGATTATCAGCAGTACCGCGAGCGGTACGACACCGGCCTGCTATTGCCCCGGTTTCGCGCCTGGTGCGGTCTCACACCGCAATGGACGATCGCGGACATCGGCGCAGGCACAGGTATGCTCGCCGACGTCTTCCTAGCCAATGGGAATCGCGTGCTGGCCGTCGAGCCGAATGCGGAGATGCGCGCCGCCTGCGCCATGCTTCATGGCGGCGATCAGCGGCTGCAAGTTGTCGCCGGAACCGCCGAAGCATCCACTCTGAGGGAACAATCCATAGATCTCATCTCGATGGGGCGGTCGTTTCACTGGTTCGATGTGGACCGCGCCATGGAGGAATTTCGCCGCATTCTCTCACCCAACGGCTGGATCGTGAGCGTGACCTTGAGCCGCGACCAGGCGGGCAGCGAGGCCAATGTTGCGGTCCATGAGATGCTGAGCTCACTCAGTGAGGGTCCAACCGTCCATCAAATGGCGCTTGCCAAATACGCCCGCTTACAGCAGTTTCTGGTGCGCGACTACCATTGCGAAGAGATTACCTGCTCCATGAAGCTCACAGAGGCAGAGCTCATCGGGATCCTGCGCTCCTTCTCCCACACGCCGCTTCCCCCTGATCCCCGCTTTTCCGATATGCAGAGAGGAGCCAGAGAAATCTTTGCGCATCATGCGCTAGGCGGCCGCATTACGCTTCAAACGCGCTATCGGATCAATGCGGGCAGGCTCGCCTGCAAAACATGAAATCAGAGGAAGCGAAGGCCCTTGCGCTATAAGCCTGGCGCCAACACCGTGCGGCGACCCCATGCCCAAGCTGCTCGCAGGACGCAATCCAAACCCATGAGCAGATTGTAAGCAGCGGTGGCGGGAAGCGCATCGATCTCCAAGTTCATTGCGGATCTCCGATAGCCCGCCGCCCTGCGTCAAGCGCCGGCAGGTGTGGAAGTCAGCAATTGGTCATCACAATCGAACAGCCCGGGCGGGCGGGCCGCCAATGCTCCAGGAAGGCGGTGACGGTCGAGGACTCCATGCGGCTCATGGCCTCAAACTCACCATCCCGCTGGCTATAGAGCAGCTTGCCGCGGTCGCTGAGGACGGCCAGCGCAGGCACGCCCTTTTTGAGGGAGATGCCATATTTCACGGCCAGATCGAGATTCTCGTCGAATTGGCCGACATTCACGTGTACCAAGACGAAGTTGGCGGCAAGCAAAGGACCGTTAACCGCGTTGTGAAAGTAAATATCCAGGACCTGGCAGTCGGGACACCAGTTGCCGCCGAAGTCGAGCAGTATGCGCTTGTGAGCCGCTGCTGCGGCTTTGAGGGCGGCGGCGATATCGGCCTTGGCCTGCGCCGGAGGCGGATAAATATCGCGGCCCGCGGAAAGGGCAGGCACAACAGCAACAGTGAGCAAGGCGCCGAAGACGAGCAGCTTGACGGCCGTTTTCACGTGTGGACCTCCACAACGACAGCGATTCCAGAGTGGCTGTATTCCAAAAGCCAGATCCTACGGCATTTTCCTCAACCGGAGCGCCCAGCGAGTGGTTGTTTGCCGGCTGGGGTGGAAGACAATGCCACCTTCCACGACCCTCGAAAGGGCACGGAAACTCTGGAACCTCTTTGTTCTCAGTCTGCCATAAACGCCTTTCAGACTTCCATTTTCCTGCCGCGGTTCTCCAAAGCCCCTCGCCGGCTGCGGCAAACCGGCGCACTCCCTTCAGGCGCAACCTTACCGGCTGATACACGCTGCCACTCACCTTCCGGCAAGACTGTTCCTCCAGGCGCATCGTAGATTGGAAATGACCCAAAATTGCCTTTCGCGGCCAATCCCCCTAAAATAGAGGGGAATAAAGGAAAGGTTTGTCTTCAACACGATGCCCAAGGAAAAGATTCATCCCCACTACGCCGCGGTGCGGGTCGTATGCGCCTGCGGAAACAGTTTTGAGACGCGCTCCACGCACAAGGGCGACATTCACGTGGAAATCTGCTCGGTATGCCATCCGTTCTTTACCGGCAAGCAGCGGCTGGTGGATACGGCGGGACGCGTGGAGCGATTCCGGCGCAAATACGCCAAGGCGGCCGAGGTCAAAGCGAAGTAAGCCGGCGCGACGGAGTTGCGAAAAAACCTCCGCCGCGGCGGAGGTTTTTTGTCGTAAGTACCGCCCATTCCAACATGCCAGCCGTTTCAAGAGTCGCGCCGGCAGTCGCGGCGGCGATGAGAAACGTGGGGGTAACGGCGCCTTACACAAGCGCGCGATACAATTTTAAGAGCAAGCCGACGTAGCTCAGTTGGTAGAGCAGCTGATTCGTAATCAGCAGGTCGTCAGTTCAAGTCTGACCGTCGGCTCCAGCGCATCTGAAACCCTGCTATTTAGCAGGAGATCCGCGTAGATGCGTACCAATTTTGGTTCAAAAAGGCGATGGAGCTGAGGTTTAGGAGTGTGTCGGGAATCGATTCGCTTCGTAACTGATTTGAATTTGGAGGCAGTGCTATCGGTTTACGATGCGGGTATGGGCAAGAGCTTTTTAGCCGACGCGGTGGACCCAAGGCTGCTGTTCCCTCCGTCGCTGCATGACTGGCTTCCGGAAGACCATCGGCGCGCTTTCTGGTGGACGTGGTGGCGGCGCTTGACCTGAGCGCAGGGCGATGGCCACGGCGCACTTAGCGGCCTATTGGCCGACGGCGTGCTTGTCGAGCTCGGCGGCGATCTCACGCGGGGTCAGATCGCCGAGCGAGATCTCTTGTTCTTCGGCGGATGCGGGCAGATCGATGGCCATGTCTCTCTCGATCCATCCGTTGCTCTGAAAGGGTGCGGCTAAAGTGGTGTCCTTTCAAAACAGCACCTGGCCCTGGGCATCGTCAGCTTTACAACTCCTCAACCATAATCCGGTCGTTGGTGTAGATGCAGATGTCGGCGGCGATCTTCATGGCTTTTTCGGCGATTTCGCGGGCGCTGAGGCTGGTGTTCTCCATGAGCGCGCGGGCCGCAGCGGTGGCAAAGCTGCCGCCGGAGCCGATAGCCGCCAGCGGCTCATCGGGGTCAATGACGTCGCCCGATCCGGAGATGAGAAAGGTCTGCGCCTTGTCGGCCACCAGCAGCAGGGCTTCGAGGTTACGCAGCATCTTGTCGGTGCGCCAGTCCTTGGCCAGCTCCACGGCGGCGCGATTCAGGTTTCCGGCGTGCTGCTCAAGCTTAGTCTCGAAGCGCGCGAAGAGGTTGAAGGCGTCGGCGGTGGAGCCGGCGAACCCGGCCAGAATCTTGTCCTGGTAGAGGCGGCGGATCTTTTTGGCGGAGTGTTTGAGGACATGTTCGCCGAGCGTGACCTGGCCGTCGGCGGCCATCACCACCTGGCCGTTGCGGCGCACGCAGATCACGGTGGTGGAGCGGACCGGAGTCCGGCGCGCAGCGGCTATGCGTTTCTCCGAAGGCAAGGAAAATCCTCCTCACCAGGCGGCCAACAGGAGTAAAGTCGGCGCCTGATGCAACCTAAAGTATAGGCGATTTACGCGGTTCCGATGGCCTGCGCGGCCGCCGCGGCGCGGCGGCCAAGGAACGCTGCGGCTGCTGCGGATAAAAAGAAGCCGCGATTAGCGGAGGGCGGCGAGGGCGCGCATGAGCGCGGCGCCCAGCCCTTCGGAGGGGTCATAAAACTGCGCTTGCACACCGGCGGTGGCGCGGCGGTGCTGCTCGTAGTAGTCCGCGTCCTGGGCCAGCCTGCGGAAGGCGGCGACGAATCCGTCCAGGTCATCTGTATCTACTTTGATGGCCGCGCCCCCGAGGATCTCCCAGGCGGGAACCACGTCGCTGAGCACCACGGGGCGGCCGGCCAGGACGGACTCGACCGCGGTCATGGCCAGTCCTTCCTTGAACTGCGAAGTAGTGGGCACCACCATGGCGTGAGCCCAGCCTAGCGTCTCAATCGCCGCCGCCTCGCTGGGAAGCAGGCCCCGGGCTTCGACGATGCGGCTCAAATTGCGCGCGCGGATCTGGGCCTGGAGCGTATCAAAGGCGCTGCCGGCGCCGATGATGCGCCAGTTGAAACCTCCGGGCATCTCCGCTTCCAGCCGCTCGGCCATGGAAAGAATCAGAAATACGCCCTTGAACTCTTCCACCCGGCCGAGGAAAAGAACGTGAAAGGGGCGGAACGGCGGCTGAGAGACCGGCGGCACGCGGTTGAGAAACTGGCGGCGATAGAGAGGCCGGAACGGGAGGAAGACGCCGCTAGGATCTTTGGCCACGGTGCGCACCTGGCGCTCCAGCTCTGGCGACATGCAGACAGTGGCGGCGGCCGCGCGGCGGAAAAACTGTGCGTCCATTGCGAGCAGGAGGCGTTCAAACCGGCGCTGGGGCGGAAACCCCCTGGGCCACAAGGCGCTGTAGAGGACGGCGATGACAGGAATGCGGAAGAGACGGAGCAGCGAGAGCACAAACCAGCGTGTGGTGCCGGAGTCCACGATCACCACGGTGGGGCGCTCGCGCACCGCCTGCGCCACCAAGCCCAGCCCGTAGAGCACGGCGCCAAAGTAGTGCCGCAGGCCGCCTGCGTAATACAGGGCGGGTTGGGGACGATTTTCCAGGCGGTGAGCGCCGAACTGAAGGCTGTCGCGGCGGGGATGCCAGGAGATCAGGTGCGCTTGGATGCCGGCAGCATCGCAGACCTCAAGAAACTGCTGGGAAAACGACAGGCCTAATTGAAAGGGCGGCTCTTTTCCGGCCGCGAGGTGGCGGCACTCGCCCACCAAGTCGCCGGGACCGGCGGCATAGAGGATGCGCTGCGGGGGGTTTTTGCCTGTAGACGGGCGATCTTCGGCCGCCTGCTGCTCAGACTCGGAATGGTGCTCTGAGCCGGCCAGAAAAGCCATCGATCCAGCCTCCGGGGTTCGAATGGAAGAATGCAGTTCCCTCCCATTCTCGCATTCCCGGCCCGCCAAGGGAACGAATACTCTTCGTCAATGCGCGGATGTATAGTCCCTGGTCCCAGCTTCCTCTAGCACCGCCCTCTGCGCGGCGAAAATATCCTTCAATCCCTTCTCGGCCAGGTCGAGGAGGCCGTTCAACTGCGCACGCGAATAACTGCCCCTCTCCGCAGTCGCCTGGGTTTCCACCAGGCCGCCCTCGGCGGTCATGACGACATTCATGTCCACCTCGGCCTGCGCGTCCTCCTCGTAGCAGAGATCGAGCAGCGAGGCGCCGCCCACGATCCCCACCGAGGTGGCGGCCACCAGGTGCTTGAGCGGCGGCCGCTTCAGCGTGCCCGCCTTGACCAGCGCCTCCAGCGCCAGGGCCAGAGCCACTGCTGCACCGGTGATGGCGGCGGTGCGTGTGCCGCCGTCGGCCTGGATCACGTCGCAGTCCAGGATCACCGTGCGCTCGCCCAGTGCTTCCATATCCACCGCCGAGCGCAGGCTGCGCCCGATCAACCGCTGAATCTCATGGGTGCGTCCGCCGATGCGGCCGCGCTCGCTCTCGCGCGGAGTGCGGGTCACCGTGGAGCGGGGCAGCATCGCATACTCGGCCGTCACCCAGCCTCGGCCCGTGTTGCGCAGCCAGCCCGGCACTCCGGCCTCGATAGTGGCGCAGGCAAGCACCCGCGTGTTGCCCAAGGCGATTAGAACCGAACCTTCGGCGGTCTGGACAAAATCGGGGGCCAGGGTAAGCGGTCGAAGTTGGTCATATGCCCTGCCGCCGGGACGAAGGAAAGATGCGGTCGAATGCATAGAGGGATTGTACGGGAGTGCGACTGGGGTTGGGATCGGCAGCCACGTTTCGTTCCAGGACGGGAATGGGCCTCGCGGCAAGCCCGAAACAGGAATGAGTTCGTAATTCAATGAAAAAGAATGAGTTACAAGGTGCTTGGAGGTTGGAGCGAGTTCCACTCTGGGACCCAAGGCGGAAATCGGACCCGCTCCATGGGCCTCGGGCTGCACGTCATCCCTTCCCTTATCAGGAACTTAGAGAATCTGTCCTGGTTTGGCACGTGGCGTGTATAAGAACAGGACAGATTCCAGCCCCAGGAGTAGGAACGGGAAGCCAGATCGAGCCGGAATGGAAATGTTGGGAGCAGGGACGCGGCGCAGTGCTGCGGGAGCAGAGCGCCTGGCGCATTAGATGCTCCGGAGCGAAGAGGGCGAATAGGAAAGGATGCGAACCATGCAACAGGCGGAACAGAGAACGGAGATGGGCGGAGCGGAGCGCAGGCGGGTGGAGGCGGTGGTGGAGACGCTGGCTCATCTGCAAAGTCCAGGCGAGAGTCTGGCGGAGCTGGCGCACGACGCCAGGAATATGGTAACCGCACTGGGACTTTACTGCGATTTGTTGGAGGAGCCGGGGGTATTGCCAGCCCCGTTCGCGCACTATGGAAGCGAGCTGCGCCTGGTGGCTGCGGCCAGCCGCCGGCTGGTGGAGAAGCTGGTGGCGCTCGATGGCCATGACGATGGCCGCTCCGCGCAAGGAGATTCCGCTTCCGCCGGCTTGATAGCGCCGGAGGGGCGATACCGGCTAGAGTCACGATCCGGGTTGGAGGCGCGGTTGGCGCAGAGTGACGAAGGGAGAGCCGATCGCAGAATGGAGGCCCGCCGGCACTGGGAGATTTTGCCCGCTGAGCCGGTCAGCAGCCTAGCTGCGGAGTTGGAGGCCAACCGCAACCTGCTCTGCGCTCTGGCCGGGCCTGCGATCACCCTGACCATGGATGCCGGCTGCGGGGCCAAGCCGGTGCGGATCACGGCCGAGGACCTGACCCGAGTGCTGGTCAATTTGGTCAAGAACTCCGCCGAGGCGATGCCCAGAGGCGGAACGATTCACATCGGTCTCAGCGAGATCGCCGGCGCGGCGGGAACGGCTGACTGGCTGGCGGTGACGATCGACGACAGCGGGCCGGGCATTGCCGAAGAAGCGTTGGAAAAAATCTTCGCGTCCGGCTATACCACCCGCACCCGGGCCAAAGCGGGCAACGGCGGCTGGCCGGCCGCCCATCGCGGGCTGGGGCTGGCCATTACTCGCGCCCTCGTGGAGACCGCAGGCGGCCGCATCTTCGCGGTCAACCGCGGCCAGGGCGGGGCGCGCTTACAGATCGAGCTGCCGGTGAGAAAGAACAGCTTTTAGCTTTTAGCTTTTAGCTTTTAGCTTTTAGCTTTTAGCTTTTAGCTTTTAGCTTTTAGCCGGTTGCTGCCGGGACGGCTGAGGACAGAGTGGAAAAGGGGCGCGACAGCAGAGATGATCTGAAAGCTGAAAGCTGAGAGCTAAACCAGGAACCGGACCCTCGCACCGGAGCCCGAACCGGAACACAAGCCGATGAGGTTTTTCTACATCGCCGGAGGCGACTACAATGCTGGAAACAGTCTTTCATAGCGGGACCATGGAGCTTTTCCCCCCAATTGAGGAGCTGGCCGTGCGGCTGCACCTGCTCGTGGTGGACGCGGACGCGGCGGTGCGCTCGGCCTGCTCAGAGATTGCCGCCAGCCTGGGCTATGCGGTCGAGAGTACGGGCGACCTGGCGCAGGCGCGCAGCCTGCTGCGGGGCCGCGCCGCCGACATTCTGCTCGTGAACCTGCCTGCGGGCTCCAGCCGGGGGCTGGAGTTGATCTCCGAGGTCAAGCTGCTCTATCCGCAGACGGCGGTGATCGCCATGACCGCCTCCGGCTCAGTGAACGCGGCCGTCGAGGCCATGCGCTGCGGGGCCTCGGACTACCTGACCAAGCCCTTCGCCGTGGACGAGCTTTCGACGGTGCTCGACCGTGCTGCGCAGAGCCACGCTTCCGACACCGTCACCCGCCAGTTACGGGAGCGGCTCCGGCTTTCGCAGGGCCTGGGGGCCATGATCGGCCGCTCGGCGGAGATGGAGAAGCTCTACCGCATCCTCTCCAAGGTGGCCCAAAGCTCCCACCCGGTGCTGGTGCTGGGCGAAAGCGGCACGGGCAAGGAGCTGGTGGCCAGGACGATTCACGCCTACGGCCCCAACGCGCAGAAGCCCTTCTTGCCGGTGGACTGCGGATCGCTGGTGCCCACGCTCATCGAGAGCGAGCTCTTCGGTTACGTGAAGGGCGCCTTTACCGGAGCCAACCACTCCAAGGACGGTCTGCTGGTCTCGGCCGAGGGAGGAACCGTATTTCTCGACGAGATTGGGGAGCTCTCGCTCGATCTGCAGGCCAAGCTGCTGCGAGCCTTGCAGGAAAAAGAGGTGCGGCCGGTGGGCGCCACGCATCGCGTGCCCATCAAAGCGCGCATCGTGGCCGCCACCAACCGCGATCTGGCCGCCATGGTCGACAAGGGCGCCTTCCGCAAGGATCTCTTCTACCGGCTCAACGTGGTCAATCTGCGCCTGCCTGCGCTGCGCGACCGCCGCGAGGACATACCGCTGCTGGCGGCCCACTTCCTGGACCGCATCAGCCACGAGCACCGGCAAAAGTTCACTTTGAGCGATGAAGCCCTGCGCACCATGATGCGCTACGACTGGCCAGGCAATGTAAGGGAGCTCGAAAACGCGGTGGAGCGGGCCTGCGCGCTCTCTTCGGGGCCGGTACTGCACCTGGGCGATCTGCCCACGCAGTTGCAGCAGCAGGGACTCCAGCAGAATCTCGCCGCGCGGCGCGAGGCCGGGGACGAACCGGCCCCGGCCGGCGGCGCAGCGAAGGTGAAGGCCTTGGCGGATCTGGAACGCGAGGCCATTCTCGACGCCATTCGCACCTTGAACGGCGACAAGCTGCAGGCCGCTAAGCTATTGGGCATCGGCAAGACCACCCTCTACCGCAAGCTGAAGGAGTATGGGATCGCCGATCCCCTGCGGGAAGAGTAAGAAAACAGCTATTAGCTCTTAGCTTTTAGCTACTAGCCCTTCTGTGCGGGTCCGACTGTAGTTAGGAAAACCTCTCCGCCGAGCAAAAAAGCATCTAAGAGCTAAAAGCTGCGAACTGTGACCTACGAACTGCATTGGAGAACGAACATGAGCATTCTGATGGTGACCGGGATCGAAGGCGCGCGCAACTGCGCCGCCGTGGTGGGCGCGCAACTGGGGATGGAGGTCGAGGTGGCGGAGGGACGCAAGGCCGCGCTGGCCGCCCTGCGCCGGCGGGAGTTCGCCGCAGTGGTGGTCGATGACACCCTGGCCGATTGCGATCCGGCCGCAGCGGAGACGATCTGGGAGCACGCCGGCCTGGCCATCCCCCTGCAGATCAACTTTGCGCTCTCCGGTGCGGCGCGGCTGATCCGCGAGATTCGCGCCGCGCTCTACCGCCGCGAGCGGGAGCAGACGCTGGCCCGCCGCGCCGCAGCGGCGGCCATCGAAGCGGAGCTGAAATCCACCGTCGCGGGGCTGCTCTTGAACTCACAGTTGGCGCTTAAAGGCAGCGAAGGCGCCTCGCCGGTCGCTGACAAGCTGCGCCTGGTGGCTGACCTGGCCGGAAATCTGCGCCAGCAGTTGAGTGCGCCCCTGGAGGTCCCCGGAAACACTGCGGTTTGAGGGTGAGAGCTGCGGGGCGGCTTGGCGCAAGCGCGCGGCCGGCGTGGAACCGGGGGACAGCGGCCTCAATCGGATGGGCGGGATTGCCCTTGCGCACCATCGCTTCGCAAGCCACAGGATGCCGTCGCGCCTGACCCTTGTTTCCGCAGCGCATCAATTTCCGCGTAGGTCTCAGCCGCCGCTACGCTGCGGTCGGAGTCAATCTTGGGCTGGCTGAAACGCACCTTTCTGCTCAGACCGGCGAAGCCCAGCAGCTTCCATATAGATGAGTGAAGAAAGCCTCATTGCCGTACCAGCAGAGCTCGCGCTCTTCTACGCCGCCCTCGGCCGCTTAACGCAGCGCGCGCGGCGGAACTGTTCTGGAACCGGCTGCGCTGCGAATGGCAGGTTGGCGAATCAGCGGATCGCTGATCCGGCAAAGGAGCGCGGCCGCAGCCGGCGCAATTACTCCTCTGCGCGGTCTGCTGGTCCACATACGCGATCTGCTGGAAACGGGGATGAAAGTCACAGCTTATAATCATTGTCCTGCTCGGCTCCTTCTGCCGAGCTTGTGGCCGTTTCGCAGCAACCGGCACGTTCTCAGGACTGCGCTGCGCTTTTCCTGGGATGCGCGCCCCATGGGGAAGGGATGGGCGGAGGCGATAGAATGAAACCCTCTGCCCTTTCCTGGTCATTGCAGTCGAGAACGGCACGAGGACTCATTTTGCTATGTCAGTTTCCGCTCCGGCGCCGCTTCATACGATTGATCTGATTCTGAAAAAACGCGATGGGGGCCGGCTGGACGCGCGCGAGATGGCGTTTTTGGCCAAGGGCGCGGCCGCAGGGACGATTCCCGAGGAGCAGCTTGCGGCATGGCTGATGGCGGCCTGGCTGCGGGGGCTTTCACTCGATGAGACTCGCGCGCTGACGCTGGCCATGCGCGACTCCGGGGAGAGGTTTTCGCCGGCGCGGCTGGGCAAGAAAGCGGTGGATAAGCACTCCACGGGCGGGGTGGGCGACAAGACCAGCTTCCTGGTGGCGCCGCTGGCCGCAGCCTGCGGCGTGGCCGTGCCCATGATTAGCGGGCGGGCGCTGGGCCACACGGGCGGCACGCTGGATAAGCTGGAGTCGATTCCCGGCTACCGGACGGCGCTCACCCTCACGGAATTCGAGGCGGTGCTGGCCAAGTGCGGCGCGTCGATCATCGGCCAGACGCGGGAGCTGGCGCCGGCGGACCGGGTGCTCTACGCTCTGCGCGACCGCACCGGCACGGTAGAGAACCCTGGGCTGATCTGTGCGTCGATTTTGAGCAAGAAGCTGGCCGCGGGGTTGAACGGGTTGGTGCTGGACGTGAAGACGGGATCGGGCGCGTTTCTGCGCAGGCGGGAAGACGCAGAGTACCTGGCGGCGCTGATGGTGGCTACGGCCGAGGCCGCGGGAACGCGCACCGTGGCGCTGCTCACGGATATGAGCCAGCCGCTAGGACAGGCGGCGGGCAATTGGATCGAGCTGGCGGAGGCGGTGGAACTCTTGCGCGGGCAGCGGCGAGAGGGGATTGAGGACCTGCGCGAGCTGTCGCTGACTTTGGCCGGATGGATGATTCATGTGGGCGGGCAGGCAGCGACGCCGGAGGCGGGCAAGGCGCGCGCCGAAGCCGCGCTGGCCGATGGTTCGGGGCTGCGCGTGTTCTTGGAGATGGTGGCGGCCCAGAGCGGAGATACGAGCGTGTTTGACGACCCCAAGGGCTTCCACAAGCCGGGTGCGACCGAGGTAGTGGAGGCGTGGGAGAGCGGGTTTGTGGCGGAGATGGACACGACCGCGCTGGGCTGGGCGGTACAGCGGACCGGCGCGGGGCGCGAAAAGGCCGGTGAGCCGGTGGACGCGCACGCTGGCATCCTGTTCCACGCGCGGCGCGGCGCGCGCGTAGAGAAGGGGCAGCCGCTGGCCACGATGTACGCAACCCGGACGGAGATGCTGTCCGAGGCTGCGGCGATCCTCAAACAGGCCGTCCGCATCTCTGAAGCTCCGCCTCGCGCAGTGGCGCTTGTGGGACGCGCCTTCACGCGGGAAACGGCGGAGACGTATTTGCAAAGCAGTGGTCAGTGAACAGTTATCTGTTATCAGTTATCAGCTTTCAGTTGTCAGTTGTCTGTTGTCTGTTGTCTGTTGTCAGTTGTCTGTTGTCTGTTGTCTGTTGTCAACCTGTGGCAGAGACGCTGGCTCGCGGCGAATCGCTTCACCGGAGACGAAGAAGAGAAACTTCCGGTCATTGTGCGGCCGTAGGGGGATACACTGACCACTGATAACTGACAACTGGGCGCTGCTTTTGACAACTGACCACTGCTTTCAGGAGGAACCGCATTGGGCCGCTTCACCGGGGTGCTAGGAATTCTGGCCGTACTCTTCGCCGCCTGGCTGGGCTCGACCAACCGCAAACAGATTCGCTGGCGAACTGTGGCTTGGGGCCTGGGCCTGCAGATCGTCTTTGCGTACTTTGTGCTGCGCTTCAGTTGGGGCGAGGAAGCCATGGCGTGGGCGGGCAACGTGGTGACGAAGATGCTGGCCTCGACGTATGCGGGGACGCAGGTGCTCTTTGGCACGCTAGGAGTGCCCACAGGTTCGCTGGGATCGATCTTCGCCTTCCAGGCGCTGCCTACCATCATCTTCATCTCGGCGTTCTTCGCGGTGCTCTATCACCTCGGCGTGATGCAGTGGATCGTGCGCGGGATGGCGTGGGGGATGATGAAGACCATGCGCATCTCAGGCGCGGAGAGCACCAACGTAGCGGCCAGCGTCTTTATGGGGCAGACGGAGGCGCCGCTGACCATCCGGCCGTTTCTGAACGGGGCCACGCGCAGCGAGCTGATGACCATCATGACCAGCGGCATGGCGCATGTTTCGGGCGGGATCATGGCCATGTACATCGCGCAGGGCGTGGCCCCGAGGCACCTGCTGGCCGCGGTCATCATGACTTCTCCGGGAACGATTTTGATCGCCAAGATGCTGGTTCCGGAGACGGGAAAGCCGGCCACCGAGGGCAAGGCCGTGCTGCCCCAGGACGAGATGCACAAGGGCGAGAACTTTCTCGAAGCTGTAACCCGCGGGACCATCGACGGCGGCAAGCTGGCCTTGAATGTGGCCATCATGCTGGTGAGCTTTCTGGCCCTGGTAGCGCTGCTGGACGCCATGCTGGGCTGGGTTCACATGCACCACGGGTTCCACTGGGTTCCGGGCACGCTGGGGCAGATTTTGGGCTACGTTGGCGCGCCGGTGGCGTGGCTGATCGGCGTGCCGTGGCGGGACTGCGCGGCCATCGGCAACCTGCTGGGCATGAGGATGGCGACCAACGAGGTGATCGCGTATATCGGGCTGGGCGCGCAGAAGGCGACGCTGGCGCCGCGGTCGTTCACCATCGCCACCTTTGCGCTGTGCGGGTTTGCGAACCTGGGCTCCATCGGGATGCAGATCGGCGGCATCGGGGCGCTGATTCCCGAGCGGCGCAAGGAGCTGGCCGAGCTAGGATTCCGGGCCATGCTGGCGGGAACCATGGCGAATCTGATTTCGGCGGCCATCGCGGGGATGTTTTTGGGGTGAGGCGGCGGGCGAATTAAGCGAATATAATGGCCACAGTCGTGCAGGTCACCCACTACTCCTATCGATTTGCTTCGGAAGTGCTTGATAGCGCCGGTTTCTTGCCGCTCAAAACCGACGTGCTCGAAATCCTTGCAAGCATTCAAGAAATCCCCGCCCCGTCCAAGCCAAAACTAAGAGAACGCGACGGTAAAACTTGGAACTTTACCACGGATCAGAAGGCATTGAACAAGGTTCTTGATGAAAAGTTTCTCGAGCGGGGATGGCTGTGCCAACCTCCGGTCACAAACGATAAGGTTACGGCGATCAAAGCGGATTACAAAAAGGGGAGGGTTCAGGTTGAGGCCCAATTTGGGAACATGGCCCGGTGGTATACAGACGTTTTCAAGTTCCAAGTTTCCTATTCTCTGGGCTTAATAGACGTGGGGATTCTCATAGTGCCAACGCAGTCGTTCTCAATCACTATCGACGAGAACGTAGTCCATTACGAGCGCGTAATCCGGGAACTCCCCTATGCCAAAATGAGCATCACGTTACCGATATGGGTTCTCGGAGTTCAGCCGTAGCTGCGGACCGATTTTACGCATGGCTCCCGATGCTAGAATGGCAAACAGCCATGCGCTTCGTGAAGCACTATTCCCCGGCAGCGGAGGTGTTCCTCCACCACGGTGATCGGCTAGATTTCTTACGCGAAATCCCCGATGGAGCAGCCCAGCTCATCGTCACATCGCCCCCCTACAACATAGGCAAAAAATATGAGAAACGCGTTCTGTTTGAGAAGTACCTCGAACAGCAGAAGGAAACACTCATCGAATCGACGCGCATACTGACGGAACGTGGATCCCTTTGTTGGGAGACAGGCAACCATATCGCCATCGACGGGGAAGTGTTTCCTATTGACATTTACATCTATCAGCTTTGCAAACGACTCGGACTCAAGCTCCGCAATCGAATCGTGTGGTGCTTCGAGCACGGCCTTCACTGTTCGAAGCGCCTATCGGGACGGTATGAAACTATCCTCTGGTTTACTAAGTCGGACGATTACGTTTTCAATCTCGATCCAATCAGAATCCCTCAGAAATACCCCGGCAAGAAATACTTCAAGGGGCCGAAACAAGGCCAATATTCTTGCAATCCCCTCGGTAAGAATCCAGGAGATGTGTGGGTCATTCCGAACGTAAAAAATAACCATGTCGAGAAGACTGTCCACCCCTGTCAATTTCCCATTGAGCTTGTGGAACGGCTCGTCCTCTCGCTCACAAGTCCCGGAGACCTCGTCGTCGACCCTTATCTGGGTGTGGGAAGCACCGCTTGTGCAGCAGTAATGCATGGGCGAAGGGCGGCGGGTGCGGACCTCTCTGAAGAATACTTGGAGATTGCTAGGGAACGTATCGAACAAGCAAAGGCGGGACTTTTACCAGTGCGTCCAAGAGGAAAACAAGTCTATGTCCCGAGTGAACGTGACACAGTAGCTCGCCGTCCTGAACATTTCGGCCCCATCAATGGGGTCATCACAAACTTAAGTGACATTTACGCCGAACAATAACTGTACGCTCAGGACTCTTCCTGCACTGCTCGCTTCTTCGTCGGACTTTGTTTTTTTCAATATCAGGCACAACAGCTACCGGCTCATGGTTGCGGCGCACTACGCCAAGATGATTGAGGGAAGGCTGACGCTGGGGCATGTTTGTATCGCGCCGTTTATGACACGCAAGTAATACGACTGGTGGCGCGCGGCGGCGCTTGCGGCGGAGGCGGTTTATGGCGCGAAGAATAACGGCCAGTCTGTTTGCGCTGTTCGTGCTGCTCGGCGCGGTCTCCGCTGCTCCAGCGCAGCAGTCCTATCGCGGGTTTGACCGCAATGTCTATCCGGGTGACGCGGCGCTGGCGGCACTGCGCAAGAGCTTCAGCTACACGGGCTATTGGCTGAACGATCCTCCCGGCGAGGTGCGCAACAGTTGGGCTGGGAAGCGGGCGATCCTGAAGCGGTATGGGTTTGGGTTTCTGGTGCTCTACAACGGGCGCCGCTATAAGGAGTTGAAGGCTGCGCAGGCAAAGGGTACGCCGGCGGCGGCGCTGGGCGCGCAGGATGCTAAGGCGGCCGTGAAGGCGGCTGCGCGGGAAGGCTTCGAGCGCGGCGTGCTCATCTTTCTCGATCAGGAGGAGGGCGGACGGCTGCTGCCCGCGCAGGCTGCTTATCTGTTTGCGTGGATGGATGCGGTGCGCACCGGCGGAGACCGGCCGGGCGTCTACTGCTCCGGGATCGCCGTGCCGGAGGGTAAGGGACGCGCGATCAGCACCGCCGAGGAGATCGCCGAGCATCTCTCCGCCTTTCACTCGTCCCCAAACCGCGGCCCGGAGGGCGCGTTGTGGATCGCTAACGACGCGTGCCCGCCGTCGCCCGGCTGCACGCTCGCCAATCCGGCGCTGAGCCGAGCTTTTCCGCCCGCGCTGCGGAGGTTTGCGGTTGCGTGGCAGTATGCGCAATCGCCGCGCCGGAGGCAGTTCAGCGCAAGCTGCCCGGCGAATGCGGCCCCGGACGGCAACTGCTACGCGCCGGGGCTGCCGCAGGGAGCGGATAACTTTGTCGATCTGGACACGGCGGATTCGCCCGACCCGTCGGAAGCGCGGTAGCCGCCATCCTGCGCGGACTGTTGCGGCTTGTAGAATGTCGAGAGCACAGTGAGAGGCTCGTTTGAGATGGCTTATTACGACCAAGTGGCCGAAGCGGCTGCGTTTCTTGAAGGCAGGCTGGGCGGGCTGAGGGCGAAGATCGGCATCGTGTTGGGCTCGGGGCTGGGCGCGGCGGCCGAT
This sequence comes from Acidobacteriota bacterium, assembly GCA_021800255.1. GTDB lineage: Bacteria > Acidobacteriota > Terriglobia > Terriglobales > Acidobacteriaceae > Telmatobacter. The sequence continues at coordinate 88,395 of JAJYZC010000004.1, read as the reverse complement.
GCGGTGACGGACGCGGTCATTGTGCCCTACGCGGAGATTCCACACTTTCCGCGCTCGACGGTGGAGGGACATGCGGGACGGATCGTGGCCGGAGCGTTGGCGGGCGTTCCGGTGGCCGTGATGCAGGGGCGCGTTCACTTCTACGAGGGGTACACGCCGCTGGAAGTCACCTTCCCGATGCGGGTGCTGGGCGCGCTGGGACTGCGGGCCGTGGTGCTGACCAACGCCGCGGGCGGGATCGGCGCAGGTTACCGCGTGGGCCAGCTTGTGGCGCTGGCCGACCACATCAACTGGATGGGCTGGAACCCGCTGACCGGCCCGAACGAGCCGCGCTTTGGCTACCGGCCGGGCGCGGGGCTGCGTTTCTTCGATATGACTGAGGCCTACTCGAAGCGGCTGCGGGCGCTGGCCGCCGAGGCTGCAAAGGAAGAGGGATTCGCGCTGGAGGAGGGAGTGTACCTGGCCACGCCGGGGCCGAACTATGAGACGCCGGCGGAGATTCGCGCCTTCCGCACGCTGGGCGCGACGCTGGTGGGCATGTCCACGGTGCCGGAGACGCTGGCGGCGCGGCACATGGGGATCGAAGTGCTGGGGATTTCCTGCGTCACCAATCTGGCCGCCGGTCTCGGCGCTACGCATTTGAACCACGAGGAGGTTCACGAGACCGGGCGGCAGGTGGAAAATCGCCTGGCCGGACTGCTCAAGCGCCTGGCGCCCAAGATCGCCGCGCAGATGGGAACGGAATCGTGAGCGAGCACGGAACGGCCGCCGAGACGAGCGGGAGCGAAACTGCGCCGAGGCTGCCGTTCCCGCCTGTCGTAGTGGGCATCGCGGGCTGCTCGGGTTCGGGCAAGAGCACGCTGGCCGCGGAGCTGGTGCGCGAACTGGACGGAACCCATTTCCCGATAGACCACTACTACCGCGACCTGGCGCATCTGCCGCTGGCCCAGCGGTTCCTCGAAAACTTCGACGATCCGGAGTTGATCGAGCGGCCGCTGCTGGCAGCGCAGGTGGCGGCGCTGGCGCGCGGCGAAGCCATCGAGCGTCCGCTCTACGACTTTGCGAAGCACACGCGGGTTCCCGGCCGCACTGAAACGATTGAGGCCAGGGCAGTGCTGATCGTGGAGGGGCTGTTCGCGCTGTATTACCCGGAGCTGCGGCCGTTCTACCATCTGCGCATTTATATCGACGCGCCGGACGCGGTTTGCTTCGAGCGCCGGCTACGACGCGACATGGAAGAACGCGGGCGCACGGAAGAATGGGTGCGGAGGCAGTTCGAGGCTACGGTGCGGCCGGCGAGTGAGAAGTATGTACGTCCCTCGGCCCAGTATGCCGATTTGATCATCGACGGAACGGGCGCGCTGGACTGGAAGGTGGAGCGAGTGATGGCGGAGATGCGCAAGCGCGGATTACTGGCGGCGCCGGGAAGACGGGGGTTGCCGGCAGCGGGCTGACGCCGCGCTGCAAGAACGCGCCGCGGCTCATCGCTTCCCTGTGCCGGCGGTAGAGCGGGCGCGCTGAGGACTGCTCATTCCGGATCTTGCGTCTCATGTCTGCGTGAAGAGAGCGATGCCTCGGCACGATCTTCACGGGAGGGCGGGACGCTAAAGAACCGGCAGGTGAAGCCCTTCCGGCTGAGCGCACCGCAGGCGCTGGCAGCCATGTCTTCGTTGAGGCGAGTGAACTGCGCCAGATAGCGGCGGCCGCGCAGCTTAACAACCAACTCTCTGCCGTTGCGGAGCAAGGCTGGAACGGTAAGCGCAGCGCTTTTCAGGGTGCGCCGCACGTCTTGCTCATTGGGAAAATAACGGCCCACCTGCACCACCCAATCGCGGCCTTCTGGGGGAACAGGATTCCCAGGTTTCGCCGGTTTCGTCTCATCGCCTGCAAGCCTGAGGGCAGCCGCTTTGGGTGCCGGCGCCGCAGACTTTTTCACCGCGCGCGCTTCCAGCAGCGGACTGGGCTGGTTCGAGAATGCGCGGGTGAGCAGCGCCATCATGAGGTGATCGCGCGCGTAGACCGTTGTCCCGCCCAGCACTACGCCCACCAGCCGGCGATGCTGCCGGACCACGGAGGTCACAAGATTGTACCCGGACGAGCGAATGTATCCCGTCTTAAGCCCGTCGGTCCCCGGAAAGAGGCGAAGAAGATGGTCGTCGCTCAAGAGCGTACGGCCGTCGAAGCGGAAGCTGGGCACGCTGAAGAAGTGATAGTAGGCGGGAAAGTTGTGGATGAGGGCCAGGGCCAGCGTGGACATATCGCGGGCGGTGGTCCACTGGCCAGCGTTCGGCAAACCGGAGGCGTTATAGTAGTGCGTATTCTTCATGCCCAGCTTCTGGGCCGTGCGGTTCATGAGAACCGCAAAGCTGGGCTCGCTGCCTGCGATGCCCTCGGCAAGAACCACCGCCGCGTCGTTGGCGGATATGGTTACGATGCCGAGGATCGCCGTGCGCACCGTGATCCGGCTGCCGGGACGCAACCCTAACTTGACTGGCTGCTGCGCCGCGGCGTGGCTGGAGACAGGCAGCTCCGTGTCCAGCGTCAGCTTGCCGCTCTTCAGTTGCTCGAAGGTGATGTAGAGCGTCATCAGCTTGGTCAGCGACGCGGGATGCGCGGGCGTGTCGGCATGGAGGGAATAGAGCACGGCTCCGGTTTGCGCGTCGACCACGATCGCGGCATGGGCGACGGCCCAGGCCGGCTCACCCCAAGCAAAAAGCACACATGCAAGCGCCAGCCCGGCTAGCACGGAATTTGAAACCGGAAATATGCTCCTCATGGTGACCGGGCGGAACCGGCGGTCCTTCATCAACTTCATACGCCCCCGCAAAATTAAACTTTACCATTCCTGCTTCGGTTGCAGCAGCATACTCCCGCAACTGCCCATTGCTTGTCTTGATTCAATACGCTTCAGCAATCGGCGCGCCAAAGAAAAGGGCACGATTCAATTCCGGCCAACAACTGGCCGCGAGGAGGGGTTCTGAAGAATCGAGAAGAGCTCCGCTGCATGCGGGCGAACAACGATCGAACCAAAGGGGCTGAAGTAGCGGGTCAACTACGGGACACAGCGGTCGTTGCTCGCGGGATCAGTCCTAAGGGAACTCACCGGCACGAGCATATCTTCCTTGCGCATGATGAGGTTGGTCGCGTTGAGGGTGGCGAGCTCGAAGCCGTGGCCGTGGGTGATGGCGTCGGTAGGGCAAGCCTCGACACAATAGCCGCAGAAGATGCAGCGGTTGTAGTCGATGTTGTAGACCTTGGCGTAACGTTCCGACGAGGAGATGCGCTGCTCAGCGGTGTTCTCGGCGGCCTCGATGTAGATGCAGTTGGAAGGGCAGGCGGCGGCGCAGAGGAAGCAGGCCACGCACTTTTCCAGGCCGTTCTCGTCGCGCTGAAGGACGTGCGCGCCGCGAAAGCGGGGCTCGAAGACCGCTCCGCGCATGGGGCCGGGACCGTCAGGATAGTTTTCCACCACCGTAGGCTCGAGCATCTCACGGAAGGTAATGCTGAGGCCCTTGGCGATGCCTGCGGCATTGCGCACGATCGACATACCACAAGTATACGCCGCCCGGAGATCGGGATCAGAGGGGCAAAGGCGCGGAAGCAGATGGTCAATGGCGCGCGGCAGACGAGCCAGCCCGGCGGCGGTACTGCGAAGCGCCGCGGCCGGGATGGAGAAGCTCCTGGCAGAGAAGCGAGTCCTGACCGCGCGCCACGCCCGGAACCGCATTCTGCGCGTTGCACAGACGCAGCTTGATGGCGCTGGCCTCTGGGCCGCTCAAGAGCACGGTGCGGTCGAGTCCGGAAAAGGGATCGACGTCGTAGCGATAGATGAAGTCCTCCGGATGCCGGTGTGGGCCGTAGTCGAAGTGGTTCCAGGTAAACATCGCCGTCTGATCGCCGCCCTCGGGCAGGAGCGCGTAGACCTGCGTCCAGACCACGCCGGAGGACGGTTTGGTGTTCCACACCGGAACGCCCTGGCCATCGCGGATCCAGCGCGCAGCCCAGGCATGGAGCGCCGGGTCGTAATAGAACGAAGTGAAGTAGGTGGTGGCGGCGCAATTGCGGCAGTTGTCGTAAAGGACGGGCAGCTCCAGAGGCGCGTCGCGGGAGAATCGCTCCCAACCGGACCAGCGCAGGCCGGCGCCGGAGATCAGAGGCTCGACCGCGTGCGAGGTGAGCGAGACGCTCCACACGCTGAAGCTGCCGGTATTGGGCAGCGACTGCGGCGTGGCGCGATCGGTGGTGACAACCAGGGCCGCGTCGTAGAGGACGCCGATCTCGCGGATGGCCGTCCAATTCTCCACGGCGAGCGAGCGCGTGACCCAGGTGATGATGTTCTGGTCCTGGGGCGAGTGGAAGTTCATCCAGCGGAAGGTGGTGGTAGGCTGCTGAGCGGTAGTGGTCTGCTGAGCGGATAGAGAATTGGAGACGGCCAGCACGGCTGCCATCGAGACCAATGCGGTTTTCCAGCTCCTATGGGTAGTTTTTCGTGTCGTGCCCGCCGCTGCGGATGGCTTTTTCTTGAGGAAAAAGCTGCTCCGCGTTTGAGGCTTCGCCGTACTGCAACTGGAAAACTGCTGCCGGCCGCGCCGGGGAACAACAGAAGACATGAGTTCAGATATACCAGATGGGCTGAGGCTGGGGCGCTACCCTGGAGCAATGCTCAGATGAAACAAACAGATCGCCCGCGCCGGCGCGTTATAATCAACTCCATGCACCGGCCTGCCCTCCGTGCCCATTCCACCGCGCATCCAGCCTGCCTTTGTACCGCCCGGGCTGCGGCGGCTGCGGCCGCCTAGACCTTAGCCTCACCTCATCCCAAAATCAGCTTTTAATTGTCAGTGACCGGTCCTCCGTTGGCGTTTGGGGCCGGCAGCCTGCCCAAATCCGATTCCTGAACCTCTGGGATGGGTCTTGCGCAACCGGCGCCTGAACGCTGACCACTGATGACTGACCGCTGACCACTGATCCCTGTATTCTGGAGTCATCATGGAAGAGTTTTCCCGTATTCAGCGCCTCCCGCCTTACGTCTTCAACATCACCGGCGAGATGAAGACCGCCGCTCGCCGCCGCGGCGAAGACATCATCGACTTCGGCATGGGCAACCCCGACGGCCCCACGCCCAAGCACATCGTTGACAAGCTGGTCGAAGCCGCGCTCAAGCCGCCCACGCATCGCTACTCGGTCTCCCGCGGCCTGCCCCGCCTGCGCAAGTCCATCTGCATGTGGTACCAGTCCCGCTACGGGGTCGCGCTCGACCCCGACTCCGAGGCCATCGTCACCATCGGCTCCAAGGAGGGCATCGCCCATCTCTGTCTCGCCATCCTCGACTCGCGCGATACGGTGCTGGTTCCCAACCCCTCCTACCCCATCCACATTTATGGCCCTGTGATCGCCGGCGCCCATATCGTCAGTGTTCCCGTCCACGACCAGGATCAGTTCCTCGCCCAGCTTGAAGAGCTCATTCCGCGCATGACTCCGCGCCCCAAGGCGCTCATCGTCAATTTTCCCTCCAACCCCACCACCGAGTGCGTTGAGCTGCCCTTCCTGGCCCGCCTCGTCGAGCTGGCCCGCGAGCACGGCTTCCATCTCATCCACGACCTCGCCTACGCCGACATCGCCTTCGACGGGTACAAGCCGCCCAGCGTCCTTGAGGTTCCCGGCGCCAAAGACGTGGCCGTCGAGTTCTTCACCATGTCCAAGAGCTACAACATGCCCGGCTGGCGCGTGGGCTTCATGGTGGGCAATCCGCGCCTGGTCGCCGCTCTCGCCCGCCTCAAGAGCTACTTCGACTACGGCATCTTCACCCCCGTCCAGGTGGCTGCTATCGCCGCCCTCGAAGGCCCCCAGGACTGCGTGCGCGAGATCGCCGAAAACTACCGCCGCCGCCGCGATGTCCTCGTCGATGGCCTCAATAAGCTGGGCTGGCCTGTCGCCAAGCCCCGCGCCACTATGTTCGTATGGGCGCAGATTCCCGATCCCTACCGCGAACTGAAGTCGCTTGAGTTCTCAAAGCTCCTGCTCACCGAGGCCAAAACCGCTGTGTCTCCCGGCATTGGCTTCGGCGACTACGGCGACAACCACGTCCGCTTCGCCCTCATTGAAAACGAAGAGCGCACCCGCCAGGCCCTACGCGGAATCAAAGCCATGCTCGCCAAAGGCGCCGTTCACGCGTAATCTGCAAAGCTCCCGCAGCGAGCGCAGGCGGATAACCGGGGACTAGCCGGCGGCGGGTGCGGCGAAGGACCCTTTGTCAGCAGTGAGCGGCAAGGCGTAGTCTGACCGTGAACGTTGATCGAAGCATAGAATCCGGACTTATCCCTTATGGAACAACCAGAAAAAAATCCGCTGCGGCCGCGGCCTCCGGTGCGATTTTGGTGGCTGGTGTTTTTGGCGGTGGGCGCCCTCATAGCGATGGCCGCGGGAGTGGTGACGGCGAGGTTTCTGGCGTTGCGGAGACAAGCCGGGAGCGCCGGCATCATCGGCGTGGCGCCGGGATTCACGCTGCACGATCAGCAGAACCGGCTGACGTCGCTCCGCCAGTTCCGGGGCAAAGTGGTGGTGCTCACGTTCATCGATCCGGAGTGCACCCAACTGTGCCCGCTGACGACGCGCAGCATGGTGGGAGCGATGAAGCTGCTGGGGCCAGCAGCCGCGTCGCAGGTGCAACTGCTGGGGATCGACGCCAACCCGCTGAAGACGCAGGTAGCGGATGTCGCCGGTTACACGCGCATGCACGATCTCGAAGGAAAGTGGCGATTCTTGACCGGCACGCCGGCGCAACTTGAGAAGATTTGGAAGGCCTACCACATCTACGTAGCCATAGTGCATAACGACATCGAGCACACGGCGGTGGTGTTCGTGATCGACCAACAGGGCAATGAGCGCGACGTATATTCGACGCCCATGAGCTACGCGGCGGAGGGCGACGACGCTCAGACTCTGGCCTCCGGCATCGCGCAATTGCTGCCCGGCCATCGCTCCATTCCCGCGCCCAATCCGGCCGATGAGGTCCCCGGCGTGGCGCCGGGCGGCATTACTACGATGAGCCTGATGGCGCTGGGTCCGAATCCTCAGCCAGTGGTTCTGGGCAGCTCCCATGCGCATTTGGTGGTGTTCTTCGCCGGATGGATGGGGCCGGAACCGGAGCTGCAGAAAAACCTCTCGGCGCTGGACGGCTACGCGGCCCTGGCGCGGCGGCGGGGCTGGCCTTCTCCGGTAGCGGTGGACGTATTACCAGCCGAGCCGTCGGCGGCTGCTGCGCAAAAGGAGCTGACGCCGCTGGTGGCGAAGCTCTCCACGCCCATCGTGCAAGATACGAGCGGCAAGATCGCCGACAATTATCACGTCGGTGATCTGCCCTGGTTTGTGCTCAATTCTGATTCAGGAAAGATACTGTGGACCCATGATGGCTGGCTATCAGCAGAGGATCTGAACCGAGAGGTGAAAGCTGCTCTAAGAAAGAGCTGAGCAAGCCGCCGCCGAAATGGAGGCATCGCTGCGGGCCGGCGCAGCGTCGTGGTCACACGCGGAGAATCCTCTTCGCCGGGCAAGCGTTGGCTTGGGTTGTGTAATGCGCGCGACCCGCGTGGCGCTTCTTTGCGTGCCCCAGTTTTCTTCCCCTCGCCTCCGGCGCTCCTATAATCGGAGCATGATGAGAAACCGAAATGTTGTCCGCTTACAGCAAATCCACGGCTCGTGTGGAGTACTGAGAGGCATGTCCGCGGCGGCGGAGTTTGTTTTCTTGAGGAAAACGCCACGCAGAGGTTGTGCACCGCTCCGCACCAGCCGGAGAACCGCCATATCGCTCGTCATGGCGGCCGTCTTTGCGTTCGCCAGCTTACTGCTGCCGCGCGCTGCCCAGGCCCAGAACGCGAGCACGACGGCCATGGCGGGCGCGTACTCAGTCACGCTCAGAGTGCTTCCGGCCGAAGCCTTCAACGGACCCCATGCCGCAATGGTGCGTGATGGCGGCGCACAGCCCGAGCAGGTCAACGGTCCCATGCATCCCAACCACCACATGGTTGCGTTCATCAAGGAACACGGCGCGCCTGTGGAGAATGCCAGGGTGGAGATCAGCTACCGGAGGCTTTCTCCAATGAAGGGCGCGTGGAAACATCTGCCTGTAGTGCGTATGCACATGAACGGTAAAGGTCTGGGAACCACCCACTATGGCAACAATTTGGCGCTTGGTCCGGGTAAGTATGAGGCGCGCGTGACGGTGAACGGAAAAGCCTCGGTCCTGCTGCATTTCACCGTCAGCAACTGATCGCTGCGTAAGCAGCCGATCCTGAAAAAGTCATTTTTCAGACTGCTTCACATGGCGTGAGCAAACCGAGAGGCCCCAGGATGAGCTGAAATTGGTCCCTGGCGGCCGGGAGCGCGGGGCCTGCTTGCTGGGCGCGTATTTATTCTTCGGTCCTTGCAGTATACTTCCGGTTTTTCGTCGCCCCGGCTTTTTTATTGAGGGGCGCTGCCGGCAGTCGCGGGTTGCGATTGGGAAAAGCTGCGAATGTAAAGAACGAGGCCCCATACCGCGGTGTCGTTAGCGCGGTCCTTGGTTTCAGCAGGCATTTTGCCGTTTCCGTTGCGGATGATGTCAAACAGCAGCCCATCGGGTTTGCCCGCCAGCGCTTTCGGATCGGTCCAGTTGTCGAGCGTAAGACCCATGCTTTTGGCCACGTCGCTCTGGCCGTTGCCGCTTTCTCCGTGACACATTGAACAATCCATGTTGAAGAGGGTTTTGGCCTTAGCCAGCACCGCAGGGGCCGGCTTAACGGGGTTTGCGGCATCGATGGGCATCGGCCCGGTAGGCGCTGCCGGCTGGGCCGCCGCAGGCGCTTGCGGCGTGGCCTGTTGCGGCGTAAGGGCAAATGTACGCGCAGGAGCGAGAGCAAACAGCGTTCCTGCAAAAAGGAGCAGAAACAGCTTCAACATGACTGCCTCCTTTATGGCAGATGCCAACAGACGGGCATCCATGAGTTCACTGAGTTCTGCCCGCATTATAGGCCGAATTGACAGCCGGGCCAAACTAACCACTGATTATGATCGGCCCATACGTCACGGTTCACGCCGCAGGCTTCAGCGTTTTTGCGCACGGCCCGGGCGGGATCGCCCATGATAGCGCAATCCTTATCAGATACCCATCGTTTGGATCGACAGGATACGATGCCGCCAGCTACGCGTTGAGCGGGGCGGAGACCTACCCCCGTTCTTCGGACTCAAGCTGTGCGTCACCGGCGATTCCCTGGGGCAACAACGGCGCGCCGCCGTCCTTGGGTTTGGCCGCTGGGAATCACGGACCCCCTATCGTTTCGGAGTGGGCGCCGCCTATCGCATCTAGCCGCGCCGTGCTTACTACCGTGGTTCTCCGATTTCCATCGAGTATAGGGATGTGTCCGCGACAGCGAACAGCAGGTTGCGGTTACGCTCGGCCCTTCGCCAATCGGAGAACCGCTATACAGGCCGCTGAAAAACTCAACCGATAGGGGTTTTGTAACCAGGGCTCGGCTTCAAGCCGGGCCATAAGTCAAGCAAAATCAATAGGGCTTTTAGCCTCTGCTTTCGCGGATTTTGTTGTTTCCGCCCGTCTTCCGTGGTTTTTCAGCGGCCTGTTCAGCGCCGCAGATGCCGCAAGAAAGCCGGCATACAAAGCAGAAAGCGTCGCCTATGAATATATCTTAACAATCCATCTTAATTGGGGTTTACATGGAGCGCATTCCCAACGTACACTCAGAGCAAGGGCTACGGGATTTTCGGAGATGGCGCAGCCCGGTTGAGGTTGATTTTCATGTGCCGCTCCTTGAGGCCCCACCCTAACGGCAAAGGTTCGCGGTTGGGGTTCCCACGCGCTGCGTGGGGTCACTTGGGGACGCGGCGGCTTGAGTATGTGCTTTACGGCATTTTCGGAAATGCGAACGATTGAGAGCCGTGAAAGTGGATTTTTCTTGAGGAAAAATCCACTCAGCAGGGGCGGTTTCGGTCTACACCTTTTCCGAAAACGCTATAGGTCCACAGTATTTTCGAAGATGCTATCGGCGGGCGCCAGTCTCCAGTCCGCAATAAAGAGCAACTGAACCAATGGGATGAGTGCTGGAACACAATCCGCGCAGAGGCCGCGTGTTGCCGTAGAGAGAGCGGCGGGCGAAACCGTCGTCACTCACGAGGATGTGGATCGCGCTCACGACCGCGCGCGTGTGTGGAAGGCGCGGAGCGGGCATGGGCTGCGGGCGTGGGCGTGGCTGCTGTGGCTGCTGATCGGGCCGGGCATTCTGGTGATGCTGGGCGAGAACGACGGACCCAGCATGTTGAGCTATGCGGCCACGGGGGCGAAGTTCGGCGTGGGGTTCTTCATTCCCTTCGTCATTCTCACTTTTGTGATGGCCTTGGTGGTGCAGGAGATGACGGTGCGGCTGGGCGCAGCCACGCATCGCGGCCACGCGGAGCTGATCTTCGAGCGATTCGGGCCGTTCTGGGGCTGGTTTTCGATGATCGACCTCGGCATCGGCAACTTTTTGACGTTGATTACCGAATTCATCGCCATTCGCGCGGGGCTGGGATTCTTCGGCGTGCCGGCGTGGGCGGCGGTGCTGCTGTCGCTGGCGGTGCTCTATTCAGCCCTGCTGAGCCATCGCTACTGGACGTGGGAGCGCGTCACGCTGGCCGCGGCGGCATTCAACCTGGTCTTCGTTCCGGTGGCGCTGCTGGCGCACCCGGACTGGAGCGCAATTGGACATGCGCTGGGAACGTGGAAACCGCTGCCGGGGCTGGACAAGGACACAGTGCTGATCGTGCTCTCGGATATAGGCGCTACGGTGACGCCCTGGATGCTGTTCTTCCAGCAGAGCGCGACGGTGGACAAGGGGATGACGGCGAAGGACATTCATTTTGGCCGCATCGACACGCTGATCGGCGCGGGGCTGGCGGCGCTGGCCGCCTTGGGAGCCATGCTGGCGGCCGCGCCGCTGTTCGGGCACATCAGCGCGGACAGCTTCGAGGCGGCGCAGTTTGCCCAGGCGCTGGAGCCGATCATCGGGCGCTTCGGCGCCAGCCTGTTCGCGCTGGGCATGGTGGAGGCCGGCATCGTGGCGGCGATCACCATCTCGACCTCCTCAGCCTACGCCTTCGGTGAAGTGACGCGGCGTCCGCACAGCTTGAATTTGCCGGTGCTGGAGGGCAAGTCGTTCTATGCGGTGCTGGGATTGTGCGCGGCAGCGGCGGCGGGGATTGTGCTGATTCCGGGGCTGCCGCTGGTGTTCGTGGTGTTGGTGGTCAACGTGGTGGCGGTGCTGGCTATGCCTCCGGCTCTGGTTTTCCTGTATATGCTGGTGAACGACAAAGAGATCATGGGCGGCGTGCGCAGCCCACGCTGGGCGAACGCGCTGGCCGCGCTGGTGGTGGTGCTGTTGACCGCGGCGGGCGTGCTCTACGGCATCAGCGTAGTAGCGCCGCAAGCACTGGCGCGGCTGGGCGGGAGTTAGGAGATGGCGATGACGAAGATGCCGGAGCAGATCAGCAACGCCGATACGGGACTCGTGCTATCGGCGCTGGAACCGGATCAACTGGCAGCGGCCAAGAACGTGTTAGTGCCGCGGCGCAAACTGGCTGGCGCGGAGCTGACGGTTCTGTGGGCGCTGCGGATTTACGTGCTCTTCATGCTAGCGGTGGTCTTCTGGCAGGCTTGGTCCGCGGCACGCTGAGGTTCGTGTTGACAGACCCTAGTCGGGCGGCAAGAAGTACGCCTTTACTGCCTGCATGAGAGACGTTTGGTCGAGACGAGGCGCCCTGTTTTCATAGGTAGCCTGCCAACAAACCTGGTTCACCAGATCCCTCGGCTGGCAAGCACGCAGTTCTTGCTTAAAGCCGCTGCGGATGATATGTATCAGCTCATTCAGGACTTCCTGTTCCACGCTCAAATGGTGATCCCCGGCCACGCGGCGGAAGACCTCGCAGAACTGGCTTTCGGTGATCGCGCCGAGCCTGATCTTGGTCCGAATCCGGCGCAGGAAAGCGGAGTCCAACACCGTTCTTGGATCTCTGTTCGATGCGAAGACCACCAGCATGTCAAAAGGAATTTCGATCTTTCTTCCGCCCACGAGGGTAAGGAACTCGATTCCACGATCAAGCGGCACCACCCACCGGTTCAACAAATCTTCGGGGGGAATCCTCTGACGCCCGAAGTCGTCGATCACCAGCACTCCATTGTTGGCTTTCATCTGCGGAGGACCATCGTAATACTTCGAAGTTGGATTGAATTGCAGGTCCAACATATCAATCGTCAACTCTCCTCCCACCGTCACTGTGGGCCGCTGGCATCGAACCCAACGCCGGTCTCCGGCCTTTGCGTCCGCCTCTTTCCCCGCGCCATGAATCGCCGGATCGTAAACCGTGATGATCTGACCGCCTATCTCGACCGCAAACGGCACGTAAACTTCGTTTTCTGCAAATACACGGGCCATTGCTTCTGCCGCGGACGTCTTGCCAGCGCCCGGCGGTCCATATAGAAAGACGGCGCTCCCGGAGTTGAGCGCCGTTCCTAGCTCCGACAACACCTCATCATCGAAGACGAGATGCGCGAAGGCGCGCTCCACATCAGTAGGGGTGACCTGCACTGTCCTCATGCTTTGCTTTCGGACCTGAGACACATAACTTGCCAGCGAAACCGGCACGGCGCCGGAATACTGGTTTTGAGACAATAGCTCCAAGGCCAGCGATCTGCCTTGAGACGTAATAGCGATCTCAGGAATGGTGCCCGCCATGCCGGTGACTTCACACAGCAGCTTAGCGCGCAGACGGGTGAACAGTTGTTCCGCTACATCGTAGCTGAGCCGGCTCTGCTGCGAAAGACCGGCAACCGAAAAAGGTCCGTAAAGATAGAGCGTTTTTAGTGCGATGTCCTCAAGGATCGACTCGCGCACACCAACTTCCGCGATCGTCCGGGGTTGGAACTCCGGCCCGCTAACGAGTTCGCCTTTTTGCAACTCCGGACCGGCGGCGATCTCGCCTTTGAGAATATCGTACTTATCGACAGTTGTTTCCATCGTGTCACCTGGCGTGAGCCGTCAATCCCGCCGACCCATACGGTAATCAATATACAGGATGCGGACCTTGATCTGGCTGTCGCGGCAGTAACGCGGCAGATGCGCCCTACGCACCAGTTGAATGAGGCTGCAAGATTGCCGCTGATGTATTTCGACAAAAAACGAAAATCCTCGTTCAGATGCGCGCCCGGGGCCCGGTTCGTTCCCCGCCCGCGGCAGACGAACTCCGTATGTCCTTTCGGTCTACAGTATTTCTGAAAATGCGCTAGCGCCGATCACTCCCGGACAAAGCGCCAACCATGGTTCGCAAAAAAGTGGCGGCAGCGTGTTTCATCAACCCGGTGCGGATGGTTCTGCCCCGTGTGGGACCCGGCGCCTGGCCGGGGGCGCAGGAGCTTGGCCTCCCACAACCGGCATTTATGAAACCCTCGAGGAACCGCTAAAGAACCCCGAATGCTTTGCACAGTAAAGCGCCCGCAACTCCACCGAGAGCCGGCGCGAGCACCGGGACCCATGCGTAGCCCCAATCGGAGTCTCGCTTGCACGCTATCGGCAGGAGCTGGTGCGCAAGCCGCGGTCCCAGGTCACGAGCGGGATTGATCGCATAACCTGTGGGACCGCCCAGCGAGAGACCGATGGCTAAAACCACCGCACCCCAAAGAAAAGGCGCGAATCCCGGCGGCGTCCCGCTCGCGGCCAGACCTTTTGAGCCGATCGCCATGCCGACCAGCACCAACCCAATTGCCGTCGCCAGAAACTCGGTGAGCGCATTGCATGGCAAATTTCGGATAGCCGGGCGCGTACAGAAAATCACCAGCTTTATTTCCGGGTCAGGGGTTTGCGGCCAATGAGGCAGATAAACGAGCCAAACCAGAACTGCGCCGGCAAAAGCTCCCGCCAACTGGGCAGCGCAATAGGGAAGAATTGTGACGTAAGATCCGGAGATGATCGCCAGCGTGATGGTGATAGCGGGGTTCAGTTGCGCAACTCCACCCACTCCGAGACTGACAAGGATGCCACACAGCACTGCCATGCTCCATCCGGCGGCGATCACCATCCAGCCGCCGTGCTCGCCCTTGGACTTATTGAGTAGCACATTGGCAACCACGCCATCGCCGAAAAGAACAAGCACCGCTGTCCCCAGGAATTCGCCGAATACAGGTCCGTGCATGGCCGGTTTCCTCTCCTGATCGCTGCCCAGGATCCGTTCCCATGCGGATTCACGAGAGGAGGGCTACTCCCCATCGCAACGCGAAGGAGCGGGCAGCTAACTCTTTTTCGAAGCAATAAAAACTCACAACAGCGGCAGCGATGGAAAGCCGCTGCCATGGACACGCGCTGCTCATTTGCCCGGATCGACAAGGGCTTGGTAGACAAGAGCGCGGCTCTCAAACTCGAGGTCCGGGCTTTGCGGACCCATCATGCGCTGCGTCATCCCAACAAAGACGATATCATTGGCAGGATCAACCCAAAACCACGTTCCCGCCACGCCGGCCCAGGAATATGTGTCTCTGCCCTCCGAAAAGCCGGCCTCAGCCGGATTGAAGGCTACTGCGCCATCGTATCCCCATCCGTCGCCGGGTTGCATTATGAAGTTGCCGATGCCGAATCCGTCGTTCAACAGGTTCAGGGAGATGTGGTTCGACATCATCAGGTGGACCGTTGAAGGCGACAGTATCCTCGTTCCCCCCAATTCTCCTTTATTGAGCAGCATCTGCGCAAACCGGTAATAGTCCGCCGCGGTGGAAACTACGCCGCCGCCGCCCATGGGCATGGTGGGCTGGCTCTCAAAAGCGCCGGAGAGTCCACCGCCCGTCGGGTCTTCAAGCAGTTGACTGTGAAGGCCAGTGACATACAAGCTGGCGAAGCGGTTGCGCTTATCCTCCGGCACATAAAACCCTGAATCCGTCATTCCGAGGGGCGAGAAAATGTGATCGTGCACGAAATCCGGCAGTGACTGGCCCGAAAGCTTCTCCACAATATAGCCCTGAATATCACTCGACACGCTGTAAACCCATTTTGTTCCCGGCTGGTAGAGAAGGGGAATCGTAGCCATTTTGTCGATAAACTCCTGCAGGTTTTTAGAGGCGAACACCCGCTTCTCGACCATCATCTGATCCACTGGTGTTTTTCCGAAGAGGCCGTAAGTAAAACCTGCCGTGTGAGTCATCAACTCGCCCATGGTTGGAGGATGGTTGGGAGTCGCCAGAATCATCCTGCCCATGGGATCTAAGCCTTCGTAGACCTTCAGATGAGGAAAACCCTGACCTGATCAATGCAGGGAAGCAACCAGTAACAGCCCTTCCCGGTTCCAGTTTCTTTGGAAGCGATCAGGCGTTTGCTATGATCCGCGGCGGGCATATGAACATGAGCGTACTGGGAGCAATGCAGGTCTCCTGCCGGGGCGACCTTGCGAATTGGACGATTCCCGGAAAGATGGTGAAGGGTATGGGTGGCGCGATGGATCTTGTGGCCAGCGCCGCCCGGGTCATCGTCGCCATGGAGCATAACACCAAAGACGGATCATTCAAGATTGTCGAGGAGTGCTCATTGCCCCTTACCGGGAAAGAGGCCGTTCAGGACATCGTTACAGAACTGGGCTGGTTCCAGGTTGACGGGGGACGGCTGGTGATGAAAGAGATCGTCGAAGGCGTAAGCAAAGAAGAGGTGAAAAGGCGAACAGGATGCCAAGTGTGGTTTGCGCAAGATCTCAGCCTGATGCTTCCATTTTGAGCCTTACCCGCGGCGTTTTCGGTTCAGGACTTGACCGTGTTGAAACCGCACACCGGCTCCTTGCCCGGAAAGAGATGCGTTGCACTCGGCCGCCTTGCTGCAATGGGAACCGGAAACGCCGTAACCCGGCGTAAAGGGCTAGAAGGAGACGCAGACCGGTCAGTATGTCAGCTTTCACAACTCTTCTGGACGGCCTTTCGTTCACGGAGTGCCCACGCTGGCGGGACGGACGTCTCTACGTCTCCGACCGCTACACACGCCGTGTGCTCGCGGTATCGGTCGACGGCGCGGCGGAGACTTACGCTTGCATTGCCGGTTTGCCCGCCGGGCTCGGTTTCCTTTCCGACGGCCGTCTCCTCATTACTTCCATGCGCGATCGCAAGGTTCTTCGCCGCGAGCACGATGGTGCTATCGTCGAACACGCCGGCCTGAGCGCGCTCGCGCCGGGTGAGCTTAACGATATGCTCGTGGATCGCGAAGACCGCGCCTGGGTGGGCAATTTTGGCTTTGACCTCTTCGGCGGCGCGCCTGCCTGTGCCACCGTGCTCATCCGCGTTGCGGCCGACGGCACAGCAGCCGTTGCCGCTCACGATCTTGCTTTCCCCAACGGCACTGTGCTCACTCCCGATGGACGCACTCTCATCCTTGCGGAGACGATGGCCAGCCGCCTGAGCGCCTTTACCGTCTGCAACGGCTTACTCACCGGCCGCCGCACCTGGGCAGCCTTCGGCGATCCTCCAGCGACGGCGGATGTGGGGCGCATTATGAAGGAAGCTGCGGTCGTGCCCGACGGCATTTGCCTCGATGCCGAGGGAGCCGTCTGGGTCGCTGACGTCCTCAAGCGGCGCGTAATCCGCGTCGCCGAGGGGGGTAAGATTCTCGCCGAGATCAAGACCAATGGCCTTTGCGCATTCGCCTGTATGCTGGGCGGCGACGACGGCCGGACCCTGTTTGCCTGCGCCGCACCGACTTTTGACGAAACCGAAGCTGCTGCGCACCACCGCTCCTCCGTCCTTATGACGAGGGTTGCCGTACCCCACGCAGGCTTGCCCTGAGCCATCCTCGCATCGCGGCGCATGACAAAAACCCGTTCCCAGAAGGCATGAACCCGCGCCGCCTCGAATCACCCGCTGCAAGCGCGAAGGTAATCGAAAGCGCATGAAAAGCACCGAATATCGCCCTTCGCGATGAAGCGATCAGCACCAACCGGCATTACGCAAGACTCTGCGCACTCTTTTAGGGAAGATCGACAGGCGCCGGGAACCAGTGCCGCGTCCGGTTGCAGACGGAACACACCGAAAGCATCACCGGGACCTCGATGAGAACGCCGACGACCGTGGCTAGAGCGGCGCCTGAGCCTGGGCCGAACAACGCGATCGCGGTCGCAACCGCGAGTTCGAAGAAGTTGCTGGCTCCAATCAATGCTCCTGGAGCCGCAATCGCGTACTCGATCTTGAACAATCGCATCAAGCCGTAGGTGAGCGATGAGTTGAAGTAGACCTGGATGATGATGGGGACGGCGATCAGCACAACGTGCAGGAACTTGCCGGTAATGTTGTCCGCCTGAAACCCGAAGATCAGCAGCAGCGTGACCAGCAGCGCGGTCATGCTGACTGGCGCAAAACGCGGCAGCAGTTGCTCCTCAAACCAGAGTTTTCCGCGCCGGCGAATCAACCAGCGCCTGAACAGCACGCCGGAGACAAGTGGAACCACAATGAAGATGACCACCGAATCGAGCAGAACGCGGAACGGTACGTGAAGGTTCGCGGCTCCGCTCACCAGGAATCGCACGATGGGCGCGAACAGGAACAGCATAAGCAGGTCGTTCACCGACACTTGCACCAGCGTGTAGGCGGGATCTCCATCGCTCAGGTAGCTCCAGACGAAGACCATAGCGGTGCACGGCGCCGCCGCCAGAATAATCGTCCCAGCGATGTACTGGTTGGCATCCGCTGCCGGAATCCACGCCGAAAACACAAACCGGAAGAAGACCCATGCGAACAAGGCCATCGAGAATGGCTTGACGAGCCAGTTCACGAAGAGCGTGACGAACAGCCCGCGGGGGCGCTTGCCGATGCCGCGAATGGCCGCGAAATCGACCTTCATCATCATGGGGATGATCATCAGCCAGATCAGAATTGCGATCGGCACATTGATCTGGCTGTTGGCGCCAAACTCCAGGCTCCGCAAGCCATCGATGAAGCCCGGCAGCAGCTTGCCGAGCAGCACACCAGCAATCATGCAGATGGCAACCCAGAGACTCAGGTACCGTTCGAAGTACCCCAGCTTTTTCTTCCCTGCGGAGGAAGCCTGCTGACGGGCAGATTGTTCAACTTTCAACTTGGCAGTTTTCTCCATAATCAGCAATCACCATTCCGTTCGTGCCCGGCCAAGGCCAGTTGCCGCAGCAAGGCCGGCCCGGCAGGTGCATCTGGCTTCCGGGCACGCACAAAGGCGCTGAAGAATTTGCCGTCCACCCGCTCCGCCAGCGCATCCACATTGCTCAGCCCGGCGTTCGCAAGCAAATCGCGGGCGTCCTGGGTCCGGTACACGCGCGTGGGTTCGAGTCCGATCTGCTGAAATCCTGCGGCAGCCAGCTTATACTGGTAGTCCGCTTCCTCAAGCGCGCCGGCTATGCAGCCGGCCCAGAGTTCCATAGCTTTGCGGATCTCAGCCGGCACGTTGCCGCGCGCAACCACATCGGAAACGGCGAGCCGGCCCCCCGGTTTCAAAACGCGAAACGTTTCGCGGAAGACGCGGTCTTTGTCCGCAGACAGATTGATGACGCAGTTCGAGATGATTACATCCACGGAATTGTCCGGAAGCGGGATGTTCTCGATTTCACCTTTCAGAAACTCGACATTCTCCACGCCCGCCTTGCGCTGGTTCTCCCGCGCCAAGGCAAGCATTTCGTCCGTCATATCGAGACCAAAGGCTTTACCAGTTGGCCCGACGCGCCGCGCCGACAACATGACATCGATACCGCCGCCGGACCCGAGGTCAAGCACAATCTCACCGGGGCGCAGCTCCGCCAGTGCGGTGGGGTTGCCGCATCCGAGCGAGGCGCGGACTGCCTCTTCCGGGATCGCGGCCAGCTCTGCGGTTTCGTAGAGGTTCGCTGTGATTGGGTCTTTCCCGCCACAAGCGCATGACGCAGAACAGCACGATGAGCCGCCCGCGCGGGCCAGTAACGCAGCCTGGCCGTATTTCTCCCTGACAATCTCTTTTACATTTTGTTCGTTCACCTTGGAATGCCCCTCGATGCAATCGATATTTCGATAATAATAGAACTATGGAATCATGTCAACAGCGTAGAGCCGCTCTTTTCTTTTCTCGGTAATTCTAGTATCATCGAAGCAGTGATAAAAACAGGGAAAATGACGAAACAGGTAGCCCGGTACGCCGCCATGTTTTCAGCCATCGGAACCGAGCCGCGGCTGAGAATTCTGCGGCTGCTATTGTCCGCGCACCCGGATGGGTTAGTGGCTGGGGATCTCCAGTCCGAACTCGCAATTCCGGCGTCGACGCTCTCGCATCATCTTGACAAGCTGAAGAACGAAGACCTGGTTAGGGTGCGGCGCGAGGGAACGTACCTATGGTATATGGCGAATGCCGAATCGCTACAGGAATTGCTGACTTTCCTTTACGCCGAGTGCTGCACGCGAAGCAAAGCAATCCAACCGGATGTCATCGTCAAACTGTGCTGTTAAGATGGTTTCTTTCATCGCCGCTCACCTCCCTAGACCAGATGGCGCTGCAACGTAACCTTGACAACCTCGGCCGCCGGCAGGCGTTGGTTCTCGATCACGCCAGACATAAGACCGTTTGAGGAACTCCTGAATGCGCACTTTCATCTTTGCCTGCGTACACAACGCGGGGCGCTCGCAGATGTCGGCTGCCTTGTTCAATCAGCTTGCCGATCCTACACAGGCGCGCGCCATCTCCGCCGGCACCCGCCCCGCTGAATACGTTCATCCCGTTGTTGTGGACGCTATGAAAGAAGTTGGAATCGACTTGAGTTCGGCCAAGCCGCAGAAGTTGACCTCCGCGCTGGCGCAAGGCGCTGATATGCTCATCACCATGGGCTGCGGCGAGGAGTGCCCGTATGTCCCGGGGTTGCGCCGCGAGGACTGGCCTCTGCCCGACCCCAAGGGACAGGGAATCGAAACCGTGCGCCAGACCCGCGATGAAATCAGGAGACGGGTGATTGCGCTTTTGAAGCGGGAGAATCTTCTGGCTGGAGAGTAGTCAAGCTACAATCCCGGCGCGAGCCATTCGAGCAGAGGATGGCATGGCATACCAGAGGACGACAGATTGGATGTAACCTACGCGACTCTGCTAACCATCCGGTGATCCGAAGGTTATCCATTAGAGCGTGATCGGAATCACAGCCCGCTTTGGCTCTTTGAATGACAATATGGCCAAGCAGGTCATAGGGTGGAATCATGACAGCTCGGGAAATGTTTGTTAAACAGGCAAAGATGCTCAAGGCTTTGGCGCATGAGTCCCGGCTGATGATTGTCGACCGGCTGAGCCGCGGGGAATGCTCGGCCGGAGAGCTCTGGGATCTAGTGGGTGGCGACCAGTCTACTGTGTCAAAGCACCTGGCGCTCTTGCGCGCGCACGGAATTGTCGAGGACCGGCGCGAGGGGACCACCGTGTATTACCGCCTGCTAACACCGTGCGTTTGCAACTTTTTTACCTGCGCCACGCAGGTCTTGAAAGAGCGGAAGCGATAGGTGCAAAGGCTGCCTCAAGCCCGGCGTTTGATCGGGGTGATGGAGCCGGTCACCGGGTGTTGCTCATGGGATGGCCGGTGGCCTTCTTCTTCACAGTCGTGCACCGCTTTTTTGAAATACGCATCCGTCTCTGGCAACGCAACAAGAACGGACCAGAAACAAACTCATAAACAGGTTTGATTCCAGGCAGCCCTCCATGCACATGTGACAGCCGTCACGGCATGAAACTTTACTATATGGCAATATGACCAATAACGAATGATTGAATTGCCGGATGGACAAGAATAACCACTTCACGAAGCAGGCAAAGGTACTCCGAGCCCTGGCGCACGAGTCGCGCCTGATGATTGTGGACCGGCTGAGCCGCGGCGAATGCTCGGTTGGCGATCTCCATGGACTGGTGGGCGGCGATCTTTCGACCGTTTCGAAACATCTGGCACTGTTGCGCGCGCACGGGGTGGTCGAGGACCGGCGCGAGAGGACCACGGTGTACTACCGGCTGCTGACGCCTTGTGTCTGCAACCTTTTTACCTGCGCGACACAAGTGCTCAAGGAAAGAAAACGATAAAACGCAACCATGCCGCTGTGCGCTTCTCTGAAACGGCGGCAATTACGAAAGGAAGATGATGGCGAAGATTCAAATTCTGGGTACGGGCTGCGCGCGCTGCCAGCAATTGACGGCAAACGCGGAGAAGGCTGTGCAGGGGCTTGGCATTGCTGCGGAGATCGAGAAGGTGACGGAGATCAAAGAGATTCTCAAGTTCCAGATTTTGATGACTCCGGGACTGGCCATCAATGGCAAGGTGAAATCGGCTGGCCGCGTACCGTCTCCCGAAGAAATTCGCGAGATGCTCGTCGAGGAAGGAGGCAACTAAATGGCGGAGCAGCTTCCAGGTTTATTGATGTGTGTCTGTACGGGAAAGTGTCCAGGCTTCGAGAAGATGGACATTTGGGATTTCATCAACCGGGCGCGCGTGGAACTCCCCGTGGAATACGGCGCCATCCATCCGCAGCTCTGCGAGGTCGATGGAGACCGTTTCCTTGGCGATTTTCTTGAAGCCAAGCGCCCGCTGGTGATCGCGGCCTGCGCTCCCAACATGCAGTACAAGATGTTCCGCGACGCATTTGCCGCAAAAGGGATGGACGCGAAGCGGGATATGACGCCGATTGACATACGCGACCTGACCACAGATGAGGCCATCGAGAAGGTCTCGGCGAAGTTGCGCGAGATGGAGGATAAGAGCGATGTCTGAAGCGACATTCATGGGCGTCCCCAGGGAAAAGATCGTGTGGCATCCGACGATCGATTACCAGAAGTGCACGTTCTGCATGGAGTGCGCCAACTTCTGTCCGCACCGGGTCTTCGAACAGCGCGAGGGTGACCGTAGACTCGTCGTGGCCAACCCGAACAACTGCGTGGTCTTTTGCCGAGCCTGCTCCAAAACCTGCGGCCCTGATGCCCTCTCGTTTCCTGACAAGCAGGCAACCATCGCGCAAATCAAGCAGATGCGCGAACAGGTGAGCGTGCAATGAAAACGGCAGTCCTCTCTTGTACCGGCCTTGACAAGCCAGAGGGGTCGGTTGCGCGCGAGGCCGCGATCCGCATGGCGGAAGCCGCGAACAGCGAGATCATTTGCCCGGTGTTGTTGAATCGTTCGCTGGCCCGCTACGAGAAGGTGCTCGCCGACAACTCTTTGATCGTTGTGGATGGATGCTCGACGCGCTGCGCCAGCAAGCTCGCGGAAAGTCTGGACCTCAAGATCGACCGGAAGGTTCTGGTTGCGGATGCACTGAAGTCTTCTGGGTTAACGCTGGAGCCCACACTGCGTCTTGAGACAAACGGCGCGGCGCTGGCGCAAACCATCGTCGATGGTCTGGTGCAAAGCTTGGCTGCTCCGGCTCCGGCTCAACCTTCAGGTACTAGCTCCACGGAGTTTCCGCCGCCAGGAGAATACCTGATCGTGACGCACGACAAGTTCGAGTTTCGCATTCCTGTTTCAGATTATTGGTTCAACGAGAACGACGTTTGGGTGCGTCCGCTGGGTGACGTGGCGCGGATCGGAATCTCCGACTACATGCAGCAGAGCCTGACGGACATCAACTTCGTCGACGCGCCGGCAATGCACCTGTCCGTTGAGCAGTTTGGAGAATTGGGAACTCTTGAATCCTCCAAAGCGGTGTTTGAAGTTGTCGCCCCGGTTGCCGGCACGGTCATCGCGGTGAATTCGGAAGTTGTTTCCAATCCCACGCTGATTAACGAAGACCCTTACGGCAAGGGATGGATCGTGCAGTTGAAGCTGAGCAACTGGCCCGAAGATCGGGAGCTGCTCCTGAACTCCGATGCCTATGCGAAGACGGTGAAGCACAAGGCAGAAGAAGCATGAGAGGAGTGGACGGATGGCGCACGCATTGAAAGACGGAGATGTATTGGTCATCCCCTGCAGCGGGATTGGCAAGGTGCATGGGTTGATCGGCCGTGAGGCCACTTACAAGGTGATGGACGATCTGGCCTCTGAAAATACAGCCACGCTCTGCCTGGCGCTGCTGGTCAAAGGCGACCCGGAGGCGGTTGCAGCCGTGCAGAGTCATCGCTGCATCACCATCGACGGCTGCGCCAAGGCCTGCGCCCAGAAGAACGTGGAGATGTCCGGCGGCCGCGCCGCCAAGGCAATTCAGGTAGCCGAGGCCTTCCGCAACTTCCGCGGGGCCAAGCCCGGGACGGCGACGGCGCTGACCGAAGACGGCTGGAAGATCACCGAGGCGATTGCCCAGAGCGTCCACTGCGAGGCCGCGGAGTTACATGAACTGGAGGGGACAGTCCGATGAGCGCAGAAGTGGCGAAGGTTGGCATCATTTCGTGCAGCGGCGAGGCGCTTGCCGGGGGAACCATTTCACGCCTGGCGACACGCAGAGTTCTGGAACTGCTGCGCCCGGACAGAACCGTGACGCTTTGTTTGCCGCTGTTTCTTGCCGGCAACGAGGGCGAGCGCAACTTTGCGCGGACGCATCCGACGATCACCGTCGACGGGTGCGAGAAGCAGTGCGCGAAATGGGGCACGGAAAAGCACAGTGGGCCGGTAAGCGTGGCTCTCGTGGTGCCGGAGATTCTTGGGCACGCAGCCCGCGGCTGCCACTGCTCCACGCAGGCGCTTACCGAAGAAGACACTGAAGCGGTGTGGACGGTTGCCGAGCGGATCGCAGCGGAGGTGGATGCGGTGCTGGCATCCTCTGCGACGCTCAGCGCGGAGAGCGCACCATCCAGCGCAGACAAGGCGCAGTGCGCCTGTTCCAGTCCGCTGCCGGGCGGAAAGCTCAGCATTGGCGGCAAGACGGTGGAGATTCCTGGCCTGCCGCTAATCTTTGCGCAATTTGCCGAAAAAGCGGCAAAAGCCAATGGAGACCCGGCCGCGGCGCTGCTGGATTTGGTCAAAATCTATCATCCGATCCCACCCGCAGAGCAGGATGCGTACAAGACCGCTCTTTTGGCGGAATATCAAAACTTCGCAGGCGTGCAGGCGGCAAAGTGATGGAAGTCCTGTTCTGGACGGCCCACACAGTGGCTGAAAATCTCGCGCTCGATGAGAGCATGGCGCGGACTGCTTTCTCCACTGGGAGGCGTCTGCTGCGCTTCTGGTGGGGAGGTCCGCCTGCCGTAGTGATGGGGTCCAATGAGCGCGCCGAACGGTCCGTCAACTCAGATGCCTGCGCGCGGCTTGGTGTGGAAGTGCTTAAGCGTTGCAGCGGCGGCGGCACGGTGCTTCAGACGAGTGACGTGCTGAATTATTCGCTGGTTATGCCCGCACCCAATCACCTCGATCTGATGGCCGGATTTCGTCAAGGTACTGACTTAGTGATCTCGTTGCTTGATGCCTTCGGCGTGACCGGCGTTGTGCAGGGAACGTCGGATGTCGCTGTCGCTGGCCGCAAGATCTCCGGCAATGCGCAGGCCCGCAGGTGGAGGTCCCTGCTGGTGCACGGAACCTTGCTGGTCGATTTTGATTTTGATCTCGCTGAGAAGGCTCTGCCGCACCCTCCGCGAGAGCCTGAGTACCGCCAGGCGCGCCGTCATCGTGACTTTCTTGTGACGCTGCGCACGCTGGGCGTGGAGGCGGATCGCGGAACCGTCGAGAGAGAAGCTCTTCAAGTTGGCCAAAGGCTCTTCCGTCCCGGTTTCGTGCCCGGCGCGCAGGCGCAGGCTGCAATTCCAATGGAGATCCAGAGTCATTTTGCAACATCGTCTACCGGCGTGCAGGTCTTTTTGTAACAAACAAGGCGTTGCGGGACTTTCTTCTTATAGGATGAGTCAGCCGATGCCAACCAACAACCAACCAACAAAAAGGGAGAAGCAGATGAATCCGGAACAAAAACCAACCGTCAAACAGGTCTTTGGCATGATGCGTCAGATGATGGGGTCGGTCCCCTCGGCCATTGAAAAGGCGGTTGCAGTCGACGAGGGACTCCTCTACGAGCACTTGCGCTCGCGCGGCTACGCCATGCCGGCCGAGGGCGCGCTCGATGAAGAGACCCGCACGCTGATCTATCTCGCCTCGGCGCTTGCGGCCAGCAGCAAAGCCTGCATTCAGGCCATGGCCAATAAAGCCAAGATGCAGGGCATCGCGCCGGAAAAAGTTCTTGAGACCGTGCGCATTGTGCGCTTCGCGTTGGCGACGAAGGTTGTTGGCGACTCCGAGCCGGTCTTTGAGGCGATGGCGCCAGAGAACAAGTAAGTCCATAGGAGTCAACCATGCCGATGTTTCGAAGAAATCGTGCGAAAGCTAGAGAGTGGGCTGCCGTATTGCTTGCCGCAGCCGCTCTCTTCGGAGTTCCCACTGTACAGGCGCAGCAGACGCCAGACATCGATTCGGCCCAGAATCCCTTTCTGGGCAGCGTTCCGAGCAGCAAGCCGGCAGCGGGAACCCTGAACCTGACCCTGCGTGAGGCCATCAACCGCGGGCTGCGCGCGAACCTGGGGCTGCTGCTGAGCGGAGAAGAGACGAACGCCGCCAACGGCACGCGCTGGCAGGCGCTCAGCCGCCTGCTGCCACAGGTCAATGGGGCCGTGAGCGGATTGCAACAGGAGCTCAACCTTCAGGCGATGGTTGGACCCAACACGCTGCCTCCCACAATTCCTGCTATTCCCAGCCCGTTCCACGTCTTCGACACGCGGCTCTATGTCTCCGCACCTCTGCTGAACCTGAGCGATCTGCAAGCATCGCGCGCTGCCTCCCACCAGCTTTCCGCTTCGCGCTTCACCTATCAGCAGGCGCGCGACACGGTCGTACTGGCGGTAGGGAATGCGTACCTGATGGAGATCGCCGGCAAGGCCCAAGTGCAGGCGGCGACGGCCGAACGAAACACGGCGCAGGCGCTTTACCAGCTTGCGAAGGACCGGGAAACCGCCGGTCTGAACCCGCAAATCGATACTCTGCGCGCGCTTGTGGAGCTGAAGACGCAACAGGAAAACCTGCTGACCGCGGAAAACACCTACGCCACGGAAAAGCTGAATCTGGCCCGTGCAATCGGTCTGCCGGATGGCCAGAAGTTTGAACTTGCGACCCAGGTTCCCTACACGCCGATGGCTAGTCAGGCGATTGCGGATGCTGTTGCCGAGGCCTACCAGCATCGAGGCGACTATCAGGCCGCGATGGCCGAAGTGGCTGCGGCTGAAGCGCAGTTGCGCGCGGCGCGCGCCGAGCGGTACCCCTCCGTCGGGGTCAATGCGAATTGGGGTGACATTGGCACGGGAGGGTTCACCGACGGCCATCAAACGTACCTGGTTGCCGGATCGGTAAAAGTGCCTTTGTTTCAGGGAGGGCGCGTGCGGGGAGAGATTGAGACGGCGGAAGCCCGCCTTCACCAGGCCCAAAACAAACTCTCCGACCTGAAGGAGCAGATCGATTACGACGTTCGCACCGCGCTTCTCAATCTGAATACCAATGCCAATCAGGTCAATGTGGCGCAGACCAACACTGCCCTCGCGGCCCAGACCCTCGATCAATCTCGTGACCGGTTTGCATCCGGCGTCACCAACAATGTGGAAGTCGTGCAGGCGCAGCAAGCCGTTGCGCAAGCCGATGAAGTCTACATTGCAAGCCTTTACCGCTACAGTGTCTCCAAACTCAATCTGGCTCGCGCCATGGGCGTTGCCGAGCGCGACGGTCTCAGCTATCTGGGAGAGAAATAGCCATGAACCATGAAGAACAACCGATGAGTCAAGAAATCCACACAAGGGAACCGAACGCGAGCTCAGAAGCCGCAACGGCGACGGACGCTGCTCCCAGAAACGGGAAACTCGACGGAAGAAAGAAGCGCATCCTGCTTGCGGTCCTCGCAGTGATCATCGTGGGCGTTGTGGGGATTTGGCGTTACTACTCGCAATTCGCCAGCACTGACGATGCGGAGATTGAGGGGTACCTGCATCCCATCAGCGCACGCGTTCCCGGCTACGTCACCAGGGTAACCGTGGACGACACGCAATATGTTGAGAAAGGAACGGTGCTTGTGCAGCTTGACCCAACCGATTATCAGGTTGCTGTTGAACTGGCCAAGGCGCATCTGACTCAGGCTCAGGCTGAAGCCAGCGCCGCGCTGGGCGGCGTGCCCATCACCTCGGTCAGCACCTTGAGCCAGGTCCATTCGGCCGAGGCAGATGTGCAGGGCGCGCAAGCCGGAATCGTGGCCGCAGAAAAGCAGTTTCAGGAGGCCGAAGCGCGTCTGACACAAACCGAGGCCAACAATGTGAAGATACAGGACGATCTGCGGCGCTACCAGCAGTTGATCGGGAAACGGGAGATTTCCCGCCAGGAATATGACCGGGCCGTAGCCGCATCTAAGTCGAGCGCAGCGGCCGTAGTCGAGGCCCAGGCCGGCGTGGCCGCTGCCGACCAGCAGGTTACGCAGGCGCGCAGCCGCCTGCAGGACGCCGAAGCCGAACTCCGCAGCGCGCACACGCGGCCGGAGCAGATGCAAGTTACCCGCGCCAAGGCGCAGGCTGCCGCAGCAGCCGTCGAAGAGGCCGAGGCCGAACTCCATCGCGCCGAACTGAACCTGCAATACACCACGATCATCGCGCCTGCCGAAGGCATCGTCGGCAAGCGCACCGCGGTAGCCGGCCAGAATGTTGCGCCCGGCCAAACTTTAATGACGATCGTACCGACGCGCGATATTTGGGTCACGGCGAACTTTAAGGAAACCGAGCTGAAAGGCATGCGCCCTGGCCAGTCCGTCAAGATTCACGTGGACGCCACCGATCGCGATTACACCGGCAAGATACAGGGAATTGCAGGAGCCACCGGCGTGCAGTTCAGCCTGCTGCCGCCTGAGAACGCCACCGGTAATTACGTAAAGGTTGTGCAGCGGGTGCCCGTTCGCATTGTCTTTAACCCCGGACAGGATCCTAACCATCTTCTGCGGGTAGGACTATCTGTCGAGCCGCGCGTCCGGCTTCATTGAGCAGTTAGGCAAAAGGGCAAATGGACATGGCCGATTCAAACGAAGGTATACTTCCTGCGCCGGACGCTGGGCGTGCAGCGCCTGTCCCGGCTGCATGGGCGCCGGCGCATAATCCGTGGCTCATCGCGTCGGTCGTCGCGTTGTCGGCGTTCATGGAGATGCTCGACGCCAGCATCGCCAACGTCGCCTTGCCGCACATGGCTGGGAGCTTGTCTTCCAGTAATGACGAGGCCACCTGGATTCTCACTTCCTATCTGGTGGCCAATGCCATCATCCTGCCGCTGAGCGGATGGATCTCCAACACCATTGGGCGCAAGAAATACTTTCTGCTGTCGCTGCTGTTATTTACTGTGAGTTCGGTGCTCTGCGGCCTGGCGCCGAGTCTCTCAGCGATCATTCTCTTTCGCGTCCTGCAAGGGGCCGGCGGCGGCGGATTGCAGCCCGTGGCGCAAGCTATCCTTGCAGATTCTTTTCCCGAGAGTAAGCGCGGCCAGGCCTTTGCCATGTACGGCATTACCACAGTGCTGGCGCCGATCATCGGCCCCACGCTCGGCGGCTGGATCACGGACAATTATTCTTGGCGCTGGATCTTCTTCATCAACATTCCGGTTGGCATTCTGACGCTCATGCTTGTGGAGCAACTGGTTGAGGACCCGCCGTATCTTCGTCTCATGGCGCGCAAGGCGGTCAAGATCGACTTTATCGGTATCGGCCTGCTCAGCGTCGGTATAGCTGCCCTGCAGGTGGTTCTCGACAAAGGTCAGGAGGATGACTGGTTCGGCTCCCATTTCATCCTCACGCTTACCCTTGTCGCCACAGTCGCTTTGGGTATCCTCATTTTTTGGGAATGGTTTCACGACCATCCGGTCATCGATGTCCGCCTCTTCAAGCACTTTAATTTTCTGACCAGCAACCTGATGATGTTTGGCTTCGGCGTGATGATGTTCGGAACTCTGGTTATGATGCCTCTCTATCTGCAAACACTCATGGGCTACACAGCAGAGAGCGCCGGGCTGGTGATGTCCTTCGGCGGCTTGTTTGTGCTGTTGGAATTGCCTATGGTGGGGCGCCTGCTCGGCAAGGTCCAGGCGCGCCGTCTCGTGCATGTCGGATGGGCGGCGATGGCCATTGGGATGTGGTTTTCAACCCGGCACATGGATACGCTCATCAGCTTTCGAGCCGGGTCTTGGATCCGGGTGCTGCAGATGGTTGGCTTGCCGTTCCTGTTCGTTCCGCTCACCACTGTGGTATACGTCGGCCTGCCCAAGGAAAAGAATAACTCCATCTCCGCGCTGATCAATTTCATGCGCAACATCGGCATGAGCTTTGGCACTTCCATCGTAACGACGATTCTTGCCAGGCGAGCCCAGTTTCACCAGCAGGTCCTTGTCTCGCACCTTTATCCTGGTAACGTATACTCCTCTGAATCATTGAACATGCTTTCGCAAGCCTTATTCCATTCTGGACTCAGCGCCACCGGCGCGCTCAATCAGGCTTACGGCCGCTTCTACCAAGGTGTCGTTGTTCAGGCCTATTCTCTGGCCTATATTGACGGCTATCAGGTCTTTGCCATTGGCGCGGCCGTATTCTTCGTGCTCTCGTTTTTCCTCAAGGGCAACCGGCCCCATGCCCCCAGCGGCCCGATGGAGTGACAGGATGGCAGGAAATTGTGTACACGGCGTCGCAAAATGGTCCTTTTGCAAAACCGTTCAACGCCGGAGCCATGCCCTCACAGCCACTTCGATCACCGCGAACAACACGCTGACGGCCGCCAGGAAACCCTTTGCGCGCTGCCAGTTCTGCTCGTGCCGGTCCATACGCCGCTCCAGTTCCGACAGGCGGCCGCCGTTACCGTCGCCCACGAGGCCGGTCATCTGCGATTTGAGTACGCTTAAATCGCTTAGCACCTGAGCCTCGAATTCATTCATGATGCGCATTCGCTGCACTCCCCAAAGGGATCAAGTTTCAAATAGCTCCTAACTGCTGACTCGCCGGCGCGCTCATCCGCTCAGCGGCAGGTTGATGAATAGGGCGGTTGAAAATTCCGAATAGTTAGGCGGCGTCGAACCGTCATACATGCGGATATAAAAACGATCGCTCGCCGAGACGCGCGAGAAGGTCAGGTTTGACTGCGTACCGCGCATCACCAGCGTCGGGTCTTCGCCGGGCATGAAATCCCAATCTCGCAAGCGTATCTCGAAGCCCCCGCCCGCGGGCGGAGCCGCTCCGGTATTGATGGTGACCGTACTGCCGTTCAATGTGGTGACTGTAAGTCCAGTGAGATTGGTAAGCACGGTGGGATTGACCGCCGCTGGAAGCCATGTGTTCACGGGAACTGTGGCGTTGGTTTTGATAGCTAAGTCGTCGGCCCAGTCGTTGGCGAAAGCGATCTCGTACTCTACTAAGTCAGGATAACTATTTATATAAATCACCTTGACCGTGCGCACTACGACTTCCGTGTTTAAGTTTGTCGAAGGCGCGTTGAGCAGCAGCGCGTCGCCAGGCCAGACGTCGGCGGCAAAGCTGGTTCTATTTCCTTTGTAGGTTCCGCTCCACAGCGCGCTCACGCTGGCCGCGGCCTGCGCCAACACCTGGGCGGCATAGCGGCAATCGGCGGAGCTGCGCGTTGGCGGTCTGCTGACCGAGCCGATCCAACAGGCCACCCAAGGCGAACCCGCCTGCGCCAGGGCCTGCTGGCTGACCGTGTTCACGGCGCGGCCCACGGCGCGGCCGATGGTGCGATAATTCACCGCAATCTGTTCTCCCGCGACCGGCGTGTATCCGGTATAAAAAACAACGAAGCCAGTGCGCTCCAGATGGCACTCGGCGGCATCGGCTGTAGGTCCGACGCGCCGTGTATATGGGCCGCCGGCAGGTGGCGTGCTGACCACCCAACCCGAGCCCAAGTTCGACAGGTACACGGCGCGGATGCTTCCGATCAGGTTGATACTGCTGGCCGGAACCACCATACAGGTTCCAGGCAGGCTGGAAATGCCGCCGTCGTAAAGCGTCACCGGCGTTGCGCCTACGCCGTTGACAAACTCCTGAATCTCCATCTGGATCTTACCCGGCGCCAAAACCCACTCACCGCCGGCGGCTATCGGGCCGTTGTCGCCAAAGGAGTAATAGACTGAACGCTGCCGCTCGCACTCCGGGCAATGTACGCGTACGCGGAGCGTGTATTGGTTCGCGGGATTCAGCGCAAAAGCCGTCCCCGCCGCCGTGCCCTGGACAATCGGTTGCAGAGTCACTGCTCCCGTGCCCTGCTGAGCTGTGGCCTGAAAACCCGCGGTACAATTGGCTGCGGTTTCAAGGCTGGTAAAAAAACCGGCCAGGATTCCCGTGCTTCCCGGAGACAGGGTTACGCCCACAGCTTCGAGAAGCAGTGTTCCACCCATTTCCACCGGATTAAGCCAAGTTATCAGCGTGTCGCCGTCAATGCCGTTACCGCCGTTCATTGCTAACCCGCCGGAACCCAACGTGAGATAGCCGGCACCGCCGCTGGCGGACCACAGAGTCTCATTGATTTGTTCCTCGTTAAAGAGCTCGTTAATAATAATGGTTTGAGATATAGGCGGGAAGTAAGGGTCGTAGGCCAAATCAAACTGCGTGGTAACGCCGTCGCCCAAAAAGTACTCCGTTACGTAAGCCACTGGCTCGTCTTCGCCGCAGACTGTAATATCGTTGGCCAGCGCGCGCTTGACGCTGGCTGTAAAGGACAGATCTGCCAGACTCAGACTGCCGTCAGTTTCATTCAACGGATGCACGATGGCCGGAACGGTGGAAAGGTTCAGGGAGCCGTTAATCGCGCGATATGTGGCCCGCGCCATGTTCGCAGCCTCGCCGGCACGTGTGCTCCAGTTCGTACCCTTGCACGGAGAATAATTGCTGACCGCGGTGGCCAGCGAAAGTCCTTGCGCGGAGAGAGCGGTTGAGCCGGACTCCGCGATTAGCAAGGCCATCACTTGACTAGCCGTTAGGTTGCTCATCATGATGCTAGGCGGCATCAACAACTGATCTAGCAGCAGCTCGTCGCTTATGGCTTGGATTGCCGTGCGGTAACGCAGACCTTCCAGGCCTAAGCCGGCGTATTCAGGCAGCGGACTTACCGCGATGTAGCCGGTGAAATACATGGTGCCGTCGTCGCCTATGATTTTGAGTGACTGGAAACGAGACGGCGCTGCGAGACTGCCATTCGCCGGCAGGCTCAGCCAAAGCTGGCATATGGAAGGCGCATTGAGATTGCGGTCGATGGTCAACGGATGCGAGGCGTCGAGCGCAGCCGTGTAGTCCTGCCCTTGAATGGTTACTTTCATGTCGATTCCCTGGCCTGCCGGCCCTGATACCCTGCCGCGTGTCACACAAGCGCGTTTTCCGCGGGAAGAAAGCTTCGGTAACACACCACGCGTTCACCATCTAGGGGGTCCGTAACCGGAAGCGCCATAAACTGCCCTTTGAGTTGCACCCGGGATTGTCCATTTGGATTCTTCCCGTTGAGTGGATTCACGGTCTCTTCGGCTCCGGTCATCGTCTGCAATCTCGGATAGTAAAAGAAGATTCTTTCTCCCTGACTACCCTGCATTAAGAAGAGCCCTGACCACTCCTGATAGAAGCTGCCGCCTTCGCGGTCCACAAAGCCAGTTACCGCCTGGACTTTGGCGCCTGCTGCCGGTGCGCCGCCTTGCAATGCTTCGGCGAGGGTCAGTCCCGTTGAATTGACTTGTGAAACCAGCGCGACATTGAAGGTAACACGCCGTATGTAATCCACATCCGTAAGCGCCTGGCGCACATATGCGCCTGCCACTGGAGTGCCCACAAAGCCCGTTTGCCCGGTGTAGTCCCCATCGACTGCGATGATGCACCCGGGCGAAAACTTTGCCGCATCCGCTTCGGCGAGAAGAATAGACGTGCTCGTCGAGCCGCTTTGCGGAATTACGGCAGGCGCTGCTTGCGCTCCATCCGCCGCCGGAGCGGCGCCGCTTGCAGGCGCCAGTACATTCATGTGCTGTGAGCCGGTCGCCAGCGCCATCGTTAACTTTGTCCAGCTTAAAAACTGGAGAGTAACCTGCGCTTGCAGCGTCTCGCGCACCTGTTCTTGCGGGCTGGCCGGTATCCCGGTCAGCAGCGGCGCCGACTTACTTACCGGCTTGCGCACAAAATCTTGAATCCATCCCAGGCTGATCCATGGAGCAGGCGGGGAGTCCAGATTGAATCCGCCCTGTTGCGACGGATCGAAGAGCACTGGCGTCTGCGCAATCCGGTTTACCGGCGCAAAATAAGCGCGCACCCGGCGCGTTACCGGCGACGGATCGGAATACCAACTTGCGGCCATTTACTCTCCTTGCTCCTGATAGCTGTAAACCATCACGCTTGCCGTGCGGCACAATCGGTCACGCTGGATGAGAATGGGCGCAAAAACAGGTTCATCCCAGAAGACCTGCGTCAGCATCGCAGCCGGCGGGGTGGCCGTGTAATTGAGCTTGGGCGTGTAGAAAGGCTG
This sequence comes from Acidobacteriota bacterium, assembly GCA_021800255.1. Classification (GTDB taxonomy): domain Bacteria; phylum Acidobacteriota; class Terriglobia; order Terriglobales; family Acidobacteriaceae; genus Telmatobacter. Next base: position 54,931 of record JAJYZC010000004.1, on the reverse strand, counting down.
AATCATAGCCATCAGCTCCTCGTCCATTTCGCTCAACGCGCGACCGCGGTCCAGTCCTCCGAAGCTTTGCGTCCCAACTGTCTGGTAGATTACTTCGCATTGCTCAGCGGCCATCGCTGACGCGAGATTCATGTCCACGCCCAGACCGAGCCACCGCAATACAAAAACATCGTTGGGGAGCTGACTGAAGGGCGCTTCGGCTTCCTCGACCAGGATCCCTGGCCGCACGGCTCCGCGCAGCAGAATCGTCCGCTCTGGGTTGATGGTTGTCAAGCGCGTGCGTAGTGCCATATAAAATGTGTCTTTCGCATTCTGCATGTGTGCTCCGCACAGTTATCAATAGGAAGTTATTTGTGGTTAGTGACCAAGAATCTACACGACAGCCCGGCATTTCGTACATCAGCGGTTCCAATAGAATAGGAGACGGGCGCAGTTTGGCCGGTTGACTGATCGCCAGCTACTGGTCAGTAATAGCTGCTCACTGCCTCTATACCGCTTGTTGGCGCGCCTCGCGCAAAAGCAGTCTGTAGAGATATACCTGGCCAAAGGCTTCATTGGCGGCGGTTGCCTCAATGAGATAGTCTTGACCGGCCACGGTGACTGCTAATGTCATGGCGAAAAGGGACTGCGCCGAAGGCAGGTCCAGTGCGTTCACCTGCTGCTCTACGCTGGTCGCTGACGCAAGCAGTTCCCACTTTGACTCGCCGCCTTCTTTCCACGTCGGACGTTGCTTGCGCATCACCACCGGGCTGATGACCACCTCCGCAAAGGTGGTCGCCACCAGCCCCACTTCCAACTGGCTGGTATCCGTGCTCGTCCCGGTCACGCGCAGTAGAGCCGTCGCTCCGCCCACGCTGCGTAGCACGGCGTCGGCCAGCATTTGCGTGGCGGCAGTCGGATTACGCGGCGCCGTATCGCTCATCGCTCACCCCAGCCTATTCGCTACGTACGGGGCCAGCCAAGCCTGCACCGTTTCGTCGATCAGCGAACTCGAGAAATACTGCATCCACATCGTGTCCATTTTGGTCCTGCTGGCATTCAGCGCCGGCTGAGCCTGCGCGTTGCGCACAATCTGCGCACACGCGCTCATCACGTCGTCGCCGATGACTGCCAGCCCCGCCGTGTAGGTCACTAGCACTTCGTTGTAGGGCAGCCCAAAAACGTTCCAGGGCAGCGTCAGCTCGCCATTGGCGGGATCGAAGTCCACCGTGCTGGGGTCGATTGACGTCCACTGCCCGGGCAGCGAAAACGCCCACGCAATGTCGGCCAATGGTTCATTGGGAAGCTCTCCGCGCCTCGGTTTGATGTACCGGCCTTCGATGCTTACAAGCGGCGTAGTCGCCGGCGCCAAAGGCGCCAGCGGAAGATAGCTCAAAAGCACCGTCTGCGCGCCGGCCGTCACGCGCAGACGCTCAATGTACTGGATGATGTTCAAATCCGGCCGCCGGCAGTAACTATTGATTAACGCTGTGGCCGCCGTAATCCAGTCCGCCGTCGTTCCAGGCGGCAACCCGTAGTTCGGGTAATCCGTTGGTTCGAGATACGCCATCTCGTGTCCTTCCAGAGTTGTCAGTCATCCGCTGTCAGTTGTCAGTTGTCAGGCCCGGCTCACGCTGTTTGCAGGTTATTGCCCGGTTGATGAACCCGAAGCGTGATCGCTGACAACTGACCGCTGACAACTGTTTTACTTACCGGTCAACTAGCACCTGATAGTGTGCGAAGTTTGCGCCCTTGACCACCGGCGCGCCAAACTTGACCGCGACATATTGGTAGGTCATGGAGTTTGGCAGGCCAAGCTGGAAGACCCGCGGAGCGGGATCGCCAAGCCAGTGATACTCGATCAGATCCTCAGTAACGATGTAGGCCGGCAGCACCGCATTGCCCGTCCCGGGCGTGCCTGTATAAGGCAGGCTCCAATCGGGAATCAGCGGCAGGTCGCCGGCTTGCGTGGAAAGCATCTTCACCCGGAATCCGGCTGTGATCTCGTCGCTGTGCAGCACCACGTTGTAATCGGACATGATCTCCTGGTCAATCAGGTCGAGCAGCACGGGATTAGCGTAGATGGCCGTAGGCCGCACATGGTAGCCGGAGTTCGAAACCATCTGCGCAACTGTGGTCTTGATCGTGGTCACGATTTTCATTGAAGTAGTCACGGTCACTGTGTTGCCCCCGGCCGCGATCTGCGCCGCGCAGCCCATGTACTGCGTGGTCGTGGGCGCGCTCAGGCTGGTGTCGTTGCCCTGCCACAGGGCCACGTCGTGCGTTACCATCACGCCGCTTACTGTATCCACCAGGTCCTTGGCTTGCAGGTAGGCGAACTGCTTCTGCTGGTCGCCTAGCTCCATGTCGAAGAGGTTGTAATTGATCTGCGCCACGATGGCCTTCAGCGGCACGCTCAGTTCCACGCGCGTCGGACTCACCACCGCGGGTGAGATGCTGCGCGGATTCACAAAACCGGCCGTGCCCGGATTGGGAATGGCCGTTTCCTCAAAGAAGCGCGAGGGATGGCCCGTCGCTGGTACCTGCTTGATGCGCTGCCCAAAGGGACTGGAGCGCCGGCAGATGTCAAAAATCTCCGTTTGATACAGCGGCACTTCGATTGCGCCCGGCCCAATGTAGTCCGCCGCCGCGTGAATGTCTGCAAAGGTTGCGTTCATAGGCTTTTCACCCCCTCCATGGGGCCGTAGTGATCGGGTCGCCGCGGCGAACCACCGTGGCGAGTTTCAAGGTTCAGGCGTCAGGGATCAGGTGTTCTCTTCGCGAAGATTTGCAAGAGTCAATCCCTAAATCTCCGCTTTCGCCCAGCTTTCTGGGTTCAGGCGCCGCGTTTCAGTCGTGCCGGGTCTGAGCCCTCACACCTGAAACCTGACCCCTTACGAAATCGCTCCGCCGCGCAGCAATTGCGTCTTCACCGCAATTCGCTGTTCCAGGCTCAAGCCGGCCAGAGCCGCGTCCAGTGCGCGCACGTCCACCGGGCCTTCTCCAATGCCGTGCTTGGCTAGCATCTCGGCGGTAGCTGCAGGGATCGTCCGGCGCAGCGAGGTCAGCACATTCTGCGCCGCCTTCACCTCGGCTAGCTCCCGCTCGGCTGAGGCCAATTTCTCGGCCAGCTCCGCCTCCCGGCGGCTTTGCTCCACGGTCGCCGATATCTTCTCTACCTCGCCGGCCAACAAGTTTGCCGAGGTGACGTGTTCTTGCAGCCCGCTCAGCGCCCGCTCCAGCAGGGTAGTCGCGGTCTCTAGCCGCTCCACGATGCTCTTCTCGTCCATTTCCATGCCCTTCCTTTCTTCAGTGGTCAGCTACTCGGAAAGTCAGCAAGTCAGTTAAGTCAACGTTCTCTCGCTATCTTCTCCAGCAAGCGCGTTTCGTAACAGAAGACATGGGCGCAGCTCCCAGCTTCTTGATTGTTTGCCCACTCTTTGACTTGCTAACATGCTGCTGTTTAACTCGCCATGCGAAAGCTGGTTGCCCGATAGGCCGCCTTTTCCCTGAGCAGGATCGCCGCCCCGGTAAAGGTCACTCGCGTAAGCTTCCATACTTCGGCGTGAATGTCCTCGACCCGCGCATCAGCCAGCTCGTAACTCATCCCCAGAGTCTCGGGCACATGCGCCTGAATCGCCGCGGCCACATCTGGAAAGTCCCGCGCATACAGGTAGCCGCGCACCACCAGCCGCGATCCAATCACATCGGCCTCGGTCAAAAGGCCGATCTTGCGCCGCGCATCGTGGCCATCCCAGCCCGGCCGGTAATCCACCGCCATGCCCAACAACGAAGGCAATGCTTTCTCCGCCGCCGTGCGCAACAATATCACCCGATGCCCGCGCGCCCCTGCCGGCGCGCGGTCGCTGGCCACGTTCACCACCGTCAATACACCCTCGAAGGGTACCCGGTTCGGATGCCCGTCCACCTGGGGCATCTTTACTGCCATCGCTTCCAGTCGCATCTGCTCGCTCCGCTCGCTAAGGATCAGGGTTCAGCATCGGTCGTGCAGCGCGAAGCTGCACTGCTATAACATTTTCGGAAATTCTGTAGACCGAAGGCGCGCGTTCAAGCCGCGGTGGCTTCAAGAAGCAGCGACATGAAAATCAATCTCGACAGGGCTACACCATTTTTCCGAAAATGCCGTAACGCATCAAAGTCTCATTTCCTCGCTTAGGCTGAATCTGTGATCTCCGCACCCTGATCCCTGACCCCTGAAACCTGATACCTCGTTTCCAGTGGCCCCAGCCCCCGCATGGCCCGCACTTCGTTGACAGTCAACACGCCGGCCTGCAGCAGTTGCACTTGCACCTGCAACTCCGTCTGCTCGTCGCGTGCGCTCAGCTCGTTGAAGACAAACTCGAACTCCCGCCACCCGATACATTTCGCAAACAGGTCCCGCGATATGTGCTGAGCCAGCAGCAGTGCCAACGGCGAGATAGCTCCGCGGAAGGCCTCGTCGGCCATCTCCGAGGCCGTCGACTGGTTTACGTCCGCCTCCAACCCCAGCATCAGCGGCGGCAGCCCGAAGGCGTTGGCCACCATGCGGATCAAAAACTCCTGCCAGTTCAGGCGCATATCCGCGTCCGTTCCCTGCGCAAAGCGGAGCACCTCCGGCTTCTGCTCGGTCGAGAGCAGCGGCACGCGGCCCGTGCCCTCGATCTCGTCCTGCCACCAGCGGATGAGCCGGTCGTGCTGCGCCGGAGTGGCCTCGTTCAGCCACAGCGCGTACTGCGCCACCTGGTTTGCCGCCAGCTTGCTTGCAAAGCGATGCGCGCTCAAGAACTGGTTCACTGTCTCGAAGGCCACTTCCAGAGGCCCCAACCCGAAGGGCGTAAAGCTGCGCGGGTTCATGCGGATGTACATCAACTGGTTGTCGCGCAGCTCCACTGCCGACGATTCAACCTGCCCCGGCATCTGCTGCGCGTAGCGCGGCGAGTCTTGATCGCCGTCCCACTTGGCGTTGATGCGGATCGAAGCTCCGTCCACCGGCCACAGCATTGCAGGTTGCTCCGGATCTCCAGTCGGCTCCATCTCGATGGCCCCGAAGCCGCCTGTCAGTGCGTCTTCGATGGCTTGCTCAATCAGCGTGCGAAAGCTGTCGGCCGGGTTCGGCTCCTCGAGGGTCCGCCGCAGCGCGCGCAGCTTTCGCGCCAGAAAAGCCACATCGCCCGGATTCACCCCGCGCCGCACCCGCACCTGCCAGTCCATGGCTGCGATACGGTCCTTAATAACATTGATCGCCCGCCGCACCAGCGGCGTCTCCGCGAACCGGCGCAGATTCATGGGTGTCGGTTTGGGCAGGTGCCGCGCCGGAAAATGCACCGGGCTCAAGATAGCCGGCAGCGCCAGCGTTCTGCGCTCCGCCTCCGCCGCGGCCGCCAGCTCCGCGCGCTCGGCATCGCCGCCGTGGCGGGCCTGCCGCCATATCTCCCGCAATTGCTTCCCCACCCTCACGCGCACCTTCCTTGTGTCGAAAGAAAAAGGCACAGCCTCGCGGCTGTGCCTCTCTTCTGGCTGCTCGTACCTTTACCGGTTCACAAATTCGATCCTACTCGAAATCGGAGAAATTATACGCAAAGGCCGCCAGTCCTCACCTTTGCGCAAAAAAACTATAACTTTGCTGCCGCTGACGGACCCAAGCGGCAGACTTCCACACTCAGGAGCTTCTTGCCCTTCTCTATGCCGGCAGTTCATCACCGTTCGCTGGCGGCCGCGTTGTTTTTTCAAGGTCAAACTGAGAAAATAACTGTGCCGGGGCGGAGCACAAAGCCTGCCCGCTCACGGTTCTCCTGCGTGGCAAAGGAGCGCAAAGAAAGAAGACTGTGATTGACATTCATTATCATTTGCTTTTCGGCTTAGATGACGGCCCAAAGACCATAGAGGAATCATTGCAGTTAGCCGAGGCTTCCATTGCGGAAGGCGTCACACATATTGTTTGCACGCCCCACTCCAACGAACAGTATGCTTTTCAGACCGAGATCAATCAGGAGCGGTTGGTGCTTTTGAACGAGCGCCTGGGCGGGCGCATAAATTTAGGCCTGGGCTGCGACTTCCACTTATCGTACGATAACATCGCCGGTGCCCTGCGCGAGCGGTACAAGTACACAATCAACGGCAAGCGCTATCTGCTTGTCGAATTCCCGAACGGGATGATCCCTTCTTTGATTTCAGAATGGCTGTACCAATTCAACGCGGGCGGAGTCGTGCCCATCATTACGCACCCGGAGCGCAATCCGGAGCTGGCGGCCAAACCGGAGCGCATGGCCGAGTGGATGCGCAGCGGCTGTCTCATCCAGATTACAGCGGCATCGCTCACCGGACGCTTCGGCAAAATGGCCGCAGCCGTTTCTCATTCCCTGCTCAAGAAGAACTGGGTTCATTTTATCGCCAGCGATGCACATAGCCTCAAAGGCCGGCCGCCGGCCATGGGAGAGGCTTACAAAATACTTGCCTCGCGCTTTGGCCAGGACACCGCAGACCGCCTTTGCATTCATAATCCGCGCGCGGCATTCGACGGCGCGCCTCTGCCCCCTCAACCTGAACCCATCGGACTATACGATGATGAAAAACCGCGAAGAGGATTCCTGGCGAGTTTATTCGGTCATTGATATGACTCGGGCAGACATATCGGTGATCGGCAGCAACTTAACGGGTAACTTGAGAGCTTGGCTCAAAGCCAGTACCGAATTGTCACTCCGCCGATTTCGGCAGGCTGAATTACACCCCGCGACGGCTACCGTCTCCTTCCTGAGCGGCGAAACTTCGTTTTGCCTTTCGATGTGCGAGTAGCCGCGTCCCAGTGCTTGTTCTTCTTTGGCTTTGCCGAAGGCTTAATGGCCTTCTTGGCTGTAAGCGGCGGGCTCTCCTCGACGAGCGCGAATTGCAGCTTGCGTTCCTGAGCTAGAACGCGGTCCAGAATTACTTGCACGCGATCGCCGATTCCGAACCTGCGGCCGGAGCGCTCGCCTACAATCTCATGCGTGTTTTCGCGCCAGGTGTAGCGGTCGCCGCGCAGTGTATCGATGGGCACCAGTCCCTCGACGAAGAGATCGGTCAGTTCGACGAAGAGGCCGTATTTGGCGGGGTTCAGGACCAGGGCCGCAAATTCATCGCCCACCTTGTCCTGCATGAAGTGGACTTTCTTCCACTCCATCAGCTCGCGCTCGGCGTCGGCGGCGCGGCGCTCGGCCTGGCTGGATTCTTCCGCAATCTGGGCCAGTTCGGCTTCGGCGATAGGCGGCGCAGAAGCGAAGCTCGCTCCCGCTCGCCTTCGCCCCGCTGCTGCGCCAGGATGGAGTGAGCCGGCTTTCGGTTGACCCTCGTTCGGATGCGTCCACGGCGAGCTGAGGCGGCCGGCCGCGAACGCGCCTTCGCCGCGAACGCCCGCGCGCAGCAGCGCTTTCGCAATGCGGTGCACGATCAGGTCAGGATAGCGGCGAATGGGCGAGGTGAAGTGCGTGTAAGTGGGCGCGGCCAGCGCGAAGTGACCCTCGTTGGTCTCTGAGTAACGCGCTTGTCTCAGCGAGCGCAGCATAAGATAGCTCAAAATCCGCTCCTCTGGCTTGCCCTCAATGCGGCGGGCGAGCTCCTGATACATTTGCGGCGTGACTGCGATGTTTTCCGGGATCTCGTGCATGCGTGGGTTGCGCCCACGGCCGTGCGCCTCGCGGCGTTCGCCGCGGGTCTGTACGCGTCGCACCGGCAGCGGTCCGAGGCCAAGTGAATAACCGAAGCCGGCGGCCAGTTCCTCGAACTCCACCACGCGCAGCGGCTCGGGCTTTTCGTGAATCCGGTAGAGCGAGGGCGCGCCCAGGTCCTCGAGCCATGTGGCCACGCACTCGTTGGCCGCCAGCATGAACTCCTCGATCAGGCGGTTGGCCCAGGTGCGCTCGGCGCGGGTTACGCCACGCATTTGGCCGTACTCGTCGAACTCGATCACCGGCTCGGGCAGGTCGAAGTCGATGGAGCCGCGCTCCTCGCGGCGCTGGTTCATCAGCACCGCGAGCCGCTTCATGCGCTCAAACTCGGGCGCCAGCCCGGCGAACCGCGCCCGCGTCGCCGCGTCGCCTTCCAGGATCGCGTGAACATCAGCGTAGGTCATGCGCGCGGCCGAGCGGATGACGCCTTCGGCGATCCGGTAGCCCTCCATCTGCCCCGCGGCGTCGAGCCCGATGATGCAGCTCAGCACCAGCCGGTCCTCGCCGGGGCGCAGGCTGCAAATGTCCGTGGAGAGTTCCTGCGGCAGCATGGGAATGGCGCGGTCGGGAAAATAGACGCTGGTTCCGCGCAGCCGCGCTTCCAGGTCGAGGGCCGTGCCTGGGCGCACATATTCGGCCACGTCGGCGATGTGCACCTGCAGTTCGTAGCCCCCATCTTCGCGCTCCTTCACCAGCACCGCGTCGTCAAAGTCGCGCGCTGACTCGCCGTCAATGGTCACGATGGGCAAGCCGCGGAAATCGGTCCTGCGGGAGGCGGCGGCGGGGTCGAGATGCGCGATCCGGCGGGCCTCGGCCAGCACATTTTCCGGAAAGACGCGCGGCAATTGGTGCTTACGGATCATCATCTCCACGTCAACCCCGAAATCGTCGAGCGATCCCAGCACCTCGATCACGCGGCCGATGGCAGGCCGGGTAGGCGTGGGCCAGCTTGTGATCTCGACATCGACGGCCAGGCCCTCAAGATGCTCCGCGCTTCCTGGTTTTCGAGCCGCCAGCGCCTCCCTGCCAAGAACACGATGCGGCGAAGTGGTTTCGCCTCCGGCCGGCAATTCCCAGCCAAAGGGAATCAGGATGGTTTGCGTCATGCGATCATCGAAGGGCACGACGGAGTGACCCTGCGCGCGGTCAGAACGGGCGAGATGAAAGATGCCGGCTACGGTCGGGTTGCGCCGTTCGATCACACGCGTAACGCGGCCCGCCTGACGGCCATCGCCGCGCGGAGGGTCGAGCTCGATCAGTACCTGGTCACCCTGCATGGCGCCGCCGATCGCGTTGGGGGGGATAAAAACGTCTTGCTGGCCTGAAACCTGGGCGGCATGCCGTGCGTCGGGGCGCACAAAGCCATAGCCGTTGCGGTGCAATTCGAGGCGCCCGGCGATGAAATTGACGCGCGCCGGCGCGGCACGAGGAATGCTCCACTGCTCCCCGCCCAGCGCGATCAATTCCCCGCGCGCGGCCAGGAGGGCCAGTTGTTCGCGCAACAGGCGCCGCTCGCCGCCCCCAGCCAAGCCCAACTCCCGCACCAGTTGCTTGTAGCTGGCTTTGCCGTCCGCCGAGCGGGCAATCCGCGCCACCAATTCGCGATCCGTCATAACTCAAGAGTAGGCTATGCGCAGACCTCCACGCTGGCTGAAGTTGGGCGGATGAAAGCTCCATCCATCGTTCGCGCCAACCGCTATTGCCATAGTTGGTACTGGACGGTCTTCAGCAGCCGGCCATTCGCTCAACTGCCGCGCCAAGCCTTAAAATGGCGGCAACGCACAAACTGGCGGAGCCATAAGAAATCACATTCCGGCCAGCCCTCCGGTGAGTTGCGGAAAGCCCCAAGCACGGCGGTCTGCACGGATTATTTTTTTGGGGTCCTAGCCATCGCGTTGCCTTGGCATCCCCCAGGTCCCTCAGTGGACAGAAAAGGAACTACCTTGAGCGCAATGTGGAAACCCAGCCAGACTGGATCGAACATCCCCACCCCAACGCCGGAACCGCCGCGCCCCGCGCCGCCGGCATCCGTTCCCGAACCCTCCAATCGCGGCTTGGCCGCCGCGCCTACCGATCAGGCCACCATCGGCAAGGGCTTGTCGATCAAAGGCGAGATTACCGGGTCCGAGTCGCTGTATATCGACGGCAAAGTCGAGGGCAGCATCAACCTTCCCGGGAACCGCGTCACCGTGGGCCGCAATGGCAACGTAGCAGCCAACATTAATGCCCGCGAGGTCGTCATCCTCGGCAAAGTGCGCGGCAATGTTACGGCCACCGATCGCGTGGACATCCGCACCGAGGGTTCCCTGGGCGGAGACGTGGCGGCAGCCCGCATCAGCATCGAAGACGGTGCGTACTTTAAGGGCGGCATCGACATCCGCAGGCCCGACAGCAAGCCGGCCATGGCGGCTGCGTCCGCGCCGGCCGAAGCCCCCAAGGCGTTTCCGGCTTAGTGTCTGCTAACACTACCTGGGGGCGAGCAGCTCAGATTGTGTGGGCAGGCCCTAACGAACGAGCCTATGGGAACGCGCTGCGGAGATCGGACCGGATCGGCTGCGGCGCCTTTGTGCGGCGTTGCCGATTGTATTGCGCACTGCTTCGACACGAAAGCGCAGCCGCCTGCGCTACGTCATCTCCCCACCTGCGGTCTCGCCGCAGGAGATGGCATCCTGTGCGCCAGGAGATGGAATTTGCGCCTTTTGCCGGCTGCGTACGACAATGGTTGGCCATGGGATGGCTGGCGCAATTGCGCATCGGTTGCTTGGAGCGCGCCATCGCCGGGCTCGATTGGCTGGCTGCGCGGCGCGAACGCCAGCCGGCTCCGGCTGCCCATCTCGTCACGGGCATTGAAGGAGAGGATGCAGCCTATTCGTACCTGAGGCGCAAGAACTACGTGGTGGCCGCCAGGCGCTGGTCGGCGGGAAACGTGCCCGGCGACCTCGACCTGATCGCCTGGCAAGGGCCGATGCTGTGCTTCATTGAGGTAAAGACCCGCACCGCCCATGACATGGCTCCCGCCGAGGCCAGCGTTGACTTCAACAAGCGCCGCACCTTGCGCCGGTTGGCACGCCAATACCTGCGCCAGTTGCCCTATGAAACTCCCCCGCAGACGCGCTTCGATGTGCTCAGCGTCTATCTGGTGCCGGGCGAGAAAAAAGAGTTCGCGCACTTCGAGAACGCCTTCGGCTGGAACGAGGGGCGGCGGGATTGGGATTGAAATTTCGGGCTGAGCGGGAAAGTAAACCGCCCAGGTCCTCCATCGCCTTACGGCATTTTCGGAAGTGGCGCAGTCTTGTCGAGATTGATTTTCATGTCGCCGTTTCTTGAAGTCGCGGCGGCTTGAGCTTGTGCCTTCGGCCTACAGTATTTCTGAAAATGCTATAGCCTGTTCGTGCGCATGATAACTCGACCGCACCAGCGGGCCGGACTCCACGTAGCGGAAGCCCATCTTCAGCGCCTCGGTCTTCAGCTCCGCAAACTCGTGCGGCGTGTAGAGCCTCGCCATGGGCAGGTGGTCGCGCGAGGGCCGCAGATACTGGCCGATGGTCAGAATGTCGCAGCCCACGGCCGCCAGATCGCGGAAGACTGCGAGCAGCTCGCGCGTCTCCTCGCCCAGGCCCACCATCACGCCCGACTTGGTCAGCCCCGCGGGCCGCAGCTCTTTGGAGTAGCGCAACAGCTCCAGCGAGCGCTCATACCGCGCGCCGGAGCGCGCCACGCGGTAAAGCCGCGGCACGGTCTCCATGTTGTGGTTCAGGATTTCAGGCTGCGCATCCACGACGGTCCGGATCGCCTCTTGATTGCCCTGGAAGTCCGGAATCAGCACTTCTACGCGGCAGTCCGGCGCCTGGCGGCGAATCTCCACGATTACCATAGCGAAGGCCCGCGCCCCACCCACCAGATCGTCGTCACGGTTCACGCTGGTGATCACGGCGTGTTGCAAGCCCAGCACGGCCACGGCTTCGGCCACGCGCCGCGGCTCTTCAAAGTCGATGGCCTCCGGCCGGCCCTTGGGCACGGCGCAGAATCCGCAGCGCCGCGTGCACAGGTTGCCCAGCATCATGAAGGTCGCCGTCCTGTGATGCCAACACTCGCCGATGTTCGGGCACTGCGCGCTTTCGCACACCGTGTGCAGCCCCAAGGAACGCGCCAGCCTCTTCAGATCGTGGAAGTTCTCGCCCACCGGCGCGCGTACCCGCAGCCACTCCGGCTTGGGCTTGGGCGCCCGCCGCGCCGGCTCAATCTGCACCAGCTCCATCACACTGTCCATTCAGCCTTTATTGTACCGGGAGCCAAATGCGGCTCGCCTGAAACCTTACCCCGCTCCGGCGCACCGATTGCTGTTAATTTGCCTTAGTTCCGCAGCCGCTTTCGAGGCGGGCAGAACTCCGCGCTCTCTTCAACCGATTGCAAACCAGGAGTCAACCATGAAGTCCGGCCGTTTCCGCCAGAAGATGCCGCTCGGCACAAACCTGAAAATGACACACACATTCTGGAACCGCTCTAGTGGGGACGGCCCGGCAGCACAAAATGCTCTGCGCACCGCGGCTCGTAGGAGTCGCCCGGCATTTTGACGGGACTCAGGTAAGGCGCAGGCTGGCCATCAATGAGCCGCTGCGAGTAAAGTGCGCGCGCGCCGCAGGAGCAGTAGGCCATGCACTCGGTGATGCTGCCGCCGAAGGCGGTGACCAGCCAGGTGAGGTTCAGCATCTCGCCGAAGGGGATGGCGCGGAAGTCGAGGTCGAGGCCCGCCACCAAAACGTCGTGATTGCTTTCGAGCAGGTGCTTGGTAAAGAGAAAAAGTCCATCGACAAACTGCCCCTCGTCGATGGCGATGCACTCCACACGCTTGCCGATCTCGCGCTCGGTCTCCGCGATGGCGCCGAGCACCTCCCAGGGATTGCCGGAGTTGAACTCCAGCGCGCGCATCTTGGTGTGGCCGTTGGGATTGCGGCTCTCCACCACTCCCGGCCCGCCCTTGGTATCGTCGCTGGGCTTGAGCACCAGGACGTACTGCTTGGCGTACTGGCGCCTCATCTCGGCGCGGCGCAACAGCTCCGCGGTCTTGTTGCTGCGCATCGGACCCAGCAGTAATTCCAGCTTGCCTTGCACGGCGATCCTCCGGCCTTCGCAGACGGCCTTCTTCGCTTCCGGAATCCCATGATAACGCGCACGGAAAAGAGCGGCTAGCGGGCCGCACCCATGACGGCGTCCACGGCGGCTTTCATCACCCCGCAGCCCTCGAAGAAGCGGACCAGGCCGGCGGTGAGCGGTTCCGTTGGGGGCGGCTCCAAATTCGGATAAGGCGGAGCCAGGATAGCCATGCGCATACTGCCGGCGCCCTGCGCGTTCAGGATGAGCTCCGTGAGCCGGCGGGCTAGACTGAGCGGAAAGCTCTCCGCAACAAAGACCATATTGCCGCGGGTGGTAATGACCACCGGGCCTTCCTCGGTGGAATAGACCTCTTCCACCTCCCCGTCTACCTGCGGGGCGGAGCTCTGCGCCGCTGTATCGAGATGGAGGCTGGAGTATTCGTTGCCCAGGTTGCCGGCGAAGAGGTTGGCGAAGTCCTGCGCAGAGGAGGGGTCGGTCCACATCGAGAGATAGAAGAGGGCGAGAGACTTGGTGGTGTCCTGCTCGGCAGGCGTCTTGGCGCTGCGCAGTTGACCGGCCCAATAGAGGCCGCCGTCCCAGGCCGGAGTCAGATCGCGGGAGGCTTGATCCCCGCCAAAGAGTTGGGTGAGGATGCGAACGTCGAGCTGGCCCATCTGGCCGATGTCGTAGGGTCGGTAGTGCTTGTCAACGAGGGGATGAATGTTGGGCAGCAGAGGAATGGGCGGGATCCGGTGCTCCTCGTAGTAGCGGGGATTGATGATCTCCCAGCTTGAGGTTGGCGGACGGTCGAGCGCGCCCAAAAAGGCCGCAGTGCGGCCTTGGTCCATCCACACATCCTGCTCGAAGCTCAAGCCCTGACGGTACGGAAAGAGCAGGGACTCAGAGATCACGAGCGGGGCACGCGCCATCACCGGCGAGCCGGAGGAGGTCATGTGCTTCTCCACCATGGCCGATACCTCCGGATCCTTAATCAGGCTCTTGCCCATTGGCTTGAGGGCGTAATCCAGCATCACGGCTGTGGCCTGGCCCTCTGCCACGGCGTCGCGGGCGGTGTCCATTTCGTCTTTGGCCAGATGCGCTTGATCGCCGGCGGCGGTGTGGGAGACATGGTTGGGGGTCTGGTCGTCCCACTTTTCCAGATCGACGCTTTGATCCTGGAGCGCGTGGGTCAGCTCATGGGCCAGCACCGGCTTTTGCTGCTCGGGGTCGATCCAGTTGAGCAGATAGATGGTTTTGGTCTTGGTGTCGTAATAGGCCTCGATCTGCTCTTTGAGGAGGGCCAGAAGAAACGGCCGCAGCGCGAAGTCGCGATCCAGCAAGCCAAACTTTTTCAGGACGATTTCGTCGCGTTCCATGCGCTGGGCGTCCTTGTCGTTGTTGAACTTCTGCTCCAGGTACCTTTCCACGGCGGCGCGGGTGGTGAGCTGGCGCTTGACCGGGCTCTTGATGGGAAGGCCGGAATCGTTGGAGTCGAACTTCATGATCTGATTGACGTCGGCGAAGAGATTGCTGGCCTGATCGGGAGTAATAAGGGCTGGAGCTGGGTTCTTTTGCGGAGCCGGGGCCGTAGCGGATGGCGCGGCGCTTGAGGAGGGTCGCTGCGAGCGCGCGGGCGCTGCGGACTGGGGCATGGCCGTTGTGGCCGCCAGGCATAGCGATACCCCCAAAATCCATCCCCGCAGAGTAAATCTTGCACTTCGCTGTTCTTCAACCATAGCCTTGCTCCCGGGATCCCCACTTGGCTTCAGGGGATGCGCCTTAACACCGCATGTACTTCCTCAAGGCTATAATCAGGATGCGGTGCGGCGCCAAAGATGTTTGGAGAAACTGCCGGACTGCGGGCAATTTACCTTATGACAGAAGCCGGCCTTACCGAAACCATACAAGCCACGGCGCTGGCCGCAATGCTGGAGCTGGCGCAGACACCCCATGAACTTGGCGTGTACCGGGGGGTGCTGACCCCCCAGAGGTTGGACGCGCCAGAGGCGGAAATAGCCGCGCTGGCCAAGGGTGCGGCCATCCACGATCTGGGCTGGCTGCGGCGCGTGGACGTGCGCGGGGAAGACCGTTTCCGCTGGCTGAGCGGGATGGTGACCAATACGGTCAACGACCTGTTTCCGAACAGTGGAGCATGGAACCTGGTCCTGAATGCGCAGGGGCGGATTCAAGGCGATCTGACGGTGTGGCGCGCGGGCGAGGAGATGTCGCCGCAGCGGCGCAAAACGGCCGCCGGCGTGCTCAAAAGCGCGGAGGGTGCGGGAGATCGCCTGCTGGGAACGCCGTTTGCCGGCGAGTCGGGGCTGGAACTGGAGATTGCCGCCGACCAGTACGAGAAGCTGATGGCCCACCTGAACCGCTTCATCATCATGGACGATGTGGAACTGATTCCCCTGGGCTGGGATGCGGCGGGCGAAACGGGATCCGAGACGGCCGTGGGTCTGACCGGTCCGTTGGCTGGCGAGGTGCTGGAGCGCGTGGGCCTGCCTCAAATCAGCCAGCCCATGGCCGGAACCAGCGTGGAGTGGAACGGCTGGGAGTTGAGGATTCTGCGCGGCTACGGCGTGCTGGCGCCGCACTACGAGTTTTGGCTGCCGTCGGCGGGACTGACCAAACTGTGGTCGTTCCTACGCACCGCCGGGGCCGCGCCCGTGGGTTGCGCTGCACTGGAGGCCTTTCGCATCGCGGAGGGAATCCCGGCCTATAGGATCGACATTATGGAGCGCGACCTGCCCCAGGAGACCTCGCAGATGAGGGCTTTGCACTTCAACAAGGGGTGCTATCTGGGCCAGGAGATCGTGGAGCGCATCCGCTCGCGGGGCAGCGTACACCGGCGCCTGCGGCCGCTGGAGCTGGAGGGCCCGGCGCCGGCTGCCGGCACAGAGCTGACGCTCCCAGACGGTACGGTTGCCGGCCAGATTACCAGTGCGGCCGAGTTGCCGCTGACCAGGCGAAGACGGGGGTTTGCGCTGGCCATGATCCGGGCGGAGGCTGAGGTGCGCAGCCAGAGTTTCGCTTACCAAGCGGGAACGGCTACGGGCACGGCCCACATTTTGGTCGCGCCCCCAACTCTTTGAACGGGAACGGAATCGAGCAACCATGAGCGAAACTCCGAAGTTTGAGGTGATTGACCGCCGCAAGTTGAAGGCGGAGCAGGAAAAAGAGAGCCGGCCCGAGAAGGCGCAAGAGGCCCCAGCCTCGCCGCCCGAGCCCGCCGCCGGACCGCGGCTGGTAGTGAACGAAGACCGGCGCGAAACAGCAACAGCGGAAGCGCCGCCGCACTCGCCCGAGCAGGCGCTGGCGGCCGAGTTGCCTCCAGCGCCGACCCCCGAAGAGAGCCATGAGCAGAAAACTGCCTACGAGGCTTCGACGCAGCGGCTTGAGGATCTGCTCCGGGCGCAGAATCCCGGCGCTGGCGCGCCGCCGCCGGCGAGCTTCGACCAACTGGTGCAGCAGTTTTACCTTACCGCCATGATCCAGATGGGAGCGGGGACACGCGAGGGTCAGCAGCCGCAGATTGACATTCTGGGCGCCCGCAACACCATTGACCTGCTGGGAATCTTAGCGGAAAAGACTCGTGGCAATCTCACCCCGGCCGAGGACCGCACCCTGCAAGCGGTGCTTTTTGACGCGCGCATGGCCTTCTTGGAGCTGACCAGCATGATCAACATGCAGAGCGTGCCGCCTCCGCCGCCAGGCAAGCGTTAAGCCGGATGGAGAGTCAGCTTACATTCCTGGGCACAGGAACCTCGATGGGGGTTCCGACGCTGGGATGCGACTGCGCGGTGTGTACTTCGCCGGATCCGCGCGACCGGCGATTGCGCCCATCTGCTGCGGTGCGCTGGAAGGAACCAGGGACCGGGGTTGAGCGCGTAGTGGTGATCGACACCGGTCCGGACTTCCGCGAACAGATGCTGCGCGCGGGAATTCCACGCGTGGACGCAATTTTTTATACGCACGGGCATGCCGACCACATTTTAGGGATGGACGATCTGCGTCCGCTCAGCTTTAAAGCTCTGCGAGAGAGCGGCGGTCCGATCCCGCTCTATGCCGCGCCTGACGCGGCTGAGGTGCTCAGGCGTGTCTTCGATTACACCTTCTCTGAGCAGGCCACCTATCCGAACCGCGCCCGCGTGCGAATCGAACCTCTGGGCGAACGCAACACGGTGCATGGAGTGCAATTTCTCCGCATCCCGCTCCTGCACGGGGAGATGAAGATCGCGGGTTTTCGCTTTGGGAATGCAGCCTACCTGACCGACGTGAGCGCGATTCCCGAGCCTAGCTTTGAGCTGCTGGTGGGGCTGGACCAATTGGTGCTTTCCGCGCTGCGCCACAAACCCCACCCCAGCCACGCCACGGTGGAGCAGGCGCTCGGGTGGGCGCGGCGCATCGGCGCGCGCCAAACCTGGCTGATCCACATCGCCCACGACCTGGGCCACGAAGCCACCAACCGCACGCTGCCCGCAGACGTTCAACTGGCCTACGATGGACAGACTGTGCCGGTGATCTTATGAGCGGTAAGAAGGAAGCCAGCGCGGGCGCGGCGCAGAATATACGGGTTTTTCGGGCGCTCACGGAGATTCCCGCCGGTTTTGGCCCGGTGGCTGCCGCGGTCGGCAACTTCGACGGCGTGCACCTGGGCCATCGGGAGATTCTCTCGGGCGTGGTGGAGGAAGCACGACGATTGAGCGCCCGCGCTGTGGCCCTCACCTTCGATCCACACCCGGAGCAGTTTCTCCGTCCAATCAAAGCGCCGCGGCTGATTACACCGCTGGCGGAGCGGCTGCGGCTGCTGGCGCGCACCGGCCTGGATGCGGTGCTGGTGCTGCCCTTTGACGCGGCTCTCGCAAGCTTGCCGCCGCAGGAGTTTGTGCGCCGCATCTTGGTGGACGTGCTCGGCGTGTGCAGCTTGCATGAGGGTCATAACTTCCGCTTTGGCCACAGCGCCGCCGCCGGAGTGACAGAACTGGCCGTCATGGGCGCGGAGTTTGGATTCACGGTGCGCGTTCATGAGGCGGTGCGCGTGCGCGGGATGGAGGTCTCCAGCTCCGCCGTCCGGGCGCTGGTTGCCGCCGGCGATGTGCGCCGCGCGCGCTGGATGCTGGGACGGCCCTTCGCCGTGCTCTCCACTCCGGCTCGCGGGCGCGGCATCGGCTCGCGCCTCGTGGTTCCCACCGTGAATCTGGCGCCCTACGACGGGTTGCTGCCTGCCTTCGGGGTCTATGCGACGCGGCTGCGTCTGAACGGGCGCGCCTTCCAGGCGGTCACCAATGTTGGTAATAGGCCCACCTTTGGCGATGCGTCGTTCGCCGTCGAGTCACACATCCTGGACTTCGAGCCGGTGGAACTCGACGAGCAGACGCCGATCGAACTTGAATTCTTGTTGCGCCTGCGCGGGGAACGCGAGTGGCCGTCTCCGCAGGCGCTGAAGACGCAAATCCTCAAGGACGTGGCGCGCGCCAAGCGGTACTTCCGGCTGATAAAGTCCGCAAGCACCAGCCCAATCGGCCGGTGAGTCCCGGGGATATAGCATTTTCGGAAAAGGTGTAGACAGAAACCACTCCTGCTGAGTGGATTTTTCCTCAAGAAAAATCCACTTTCTCGGCACTCAATCGTTCCCAGTATTTCCGAAAATGCCGTAGTGAGCAATTTGCAGACCGGCGCTCCCTTTGAGTCTGGGCATAGCGGTGTACGTGGAGTCACGTGAGCAATTCCATAGGTACATTCTTTATGCAGAGGTCAATAGAGGATTGAAGACAGCCGTCTGCTGCGCCTGCTTCCACAGCCTCCAGAATTCACGCCGCCGGCTCTCAGAAATCTAACTCGGCATGGAGATAGACGCGACGCGACGCCGAGCCTTGGGAGTAGATTCCGCCGGCTAGGCTGGTGGATTGTTGAAAACGGCTATCGGGCTCGTAGATGCCGGTGCTGCTGTTGAGCGTCGGAATCAGGCTTCCCGAGGGCATTCCGTAGTTGATGTCGTTGCAGATGTTCAAGGCGTGAACGCTGAAGGTGAGCTGGTACCGGCGCCCGCCGCCGGGTGTGCCCTTGAACACCCCGCCGTGCATTCCCCCAAACGGGCCGCCGGGGTGGAAGTGGCCGTGGTGGCCGCCATGACGCGAGGCGCCGGCCGCCGACCCCACTACGGGTCCGAAGCCGAACGTGCGCGCCAAGCGCAGATTCAGCGCTACCGCGGCCGGACTCGTGCCCAAGTCATCGGGGATGATCGTATCGCCCGCCGCCGGCTCGGTATTGAGGCACCCAAATGTCGTTTGCACATAACTCGATGAAGTGGACGGGCAATCGGATGAGCTCGCGTACGCGGGACGGTCGTTAAAAAAATTGTCGCCGGTGAGGTCGGTGGTGGTCACGATGTTATAGGGGTTGCCCGCCTGCGCAATCATGAAAGGGTTGAAAATGATCCCCCACGGGCCCACGTATTGACCTACCAGCAGCATCCACTGGGGATGAACCCAGCTCGCGCGCCCGTAGTCTTGCATCAGGTCATAGGAGTTCGAAGGATTCGAGCCGCCGCCGCCATCGGA
The DNA here is from genome assembly GCA_021800255.1 of Acidobacteriota bacterium. GTDB lineage: Bacteria > Acidobacteriota > Terriglobia > Terriglobales > Acidobacteriaceae > Telmatobacter. Next base: position 35,595 of record JAJYZC010000004.1, on the reverse strand, counting down.
ATTGGCGTCGCTGTAATTGTAAAAGCCAAAAAAACTCAGGTTTTGCGAGAGGTTGAAGTTGAAGTTCGCAATCAACTGGTTTTCCTTGTAAATCCCCCCCGCATAGTACTGCTCCACGATGCCCAGGTTGGGGTCCGGCCGCGGCCCGGTGGTGCTGTTATAAAAAACTGTTCCGGGCAAAGGCTCATAGGCGTTGGCGTCCCGGGTCACCATCTCGTGCATGCCGAAGGTGTGCAGATAGGTGAAGGTGACCGTACCCACCTTGCCCAATTGCCGCTCCAGGCTGACGCCCGTCATCTCCGCGAGCGGCGACCTGTAGTGCGGCGAGATGGCATAGACCTCCGGCGGCGTGTTTCCAGCTCCGCAGGAGGCCGTGCCTCCAGGTATGTCGCTCAGGCTGGTGGGATTGAAGCAGGTGGGATTGGTGATGACCGTCTGTATCTGCGCGCCCGGCCCTGCGTGATACTGTTCGAGACTCATCAGATTGCCGATTTGCAGACGGTGATAGAAGAAGCCAAAACCAGCCTGCAGCAGGGTTTTGGGATGTCCGCCGCCCTTGTGCTTGCCCAGCGCGTATGCGACGTCGATCCGCGGCGCCCAGTCGGCGTGGTCGGCGATGTGGTTCTCGGTCTCGAAGCGCAGCCCGCCGGCAAGAGTGAGATACGGTTTCACCGTCCAGTCGTCTTGTACGAACAGCGCGCCGTCAAAGATGTTGCCCGCAAACTTCTTGGGGCCGGTCGTGTAGGTCAGCTTGATGGGCGTACAAACCTGGCCGGAGGGGCACGCGGCGGCAATCTGCGCCACCGTCTCGCCCTGCGCCAAGCCGTTCACCGTGTCGAGGTAACTCGACATGCTCTTGAAGCTGAAGGTGCCGTTGAAGCCTGCATCCGTGCTCAGGGCTTCGGCGTTGTCGCGCAGCCAGGTGCCGAATTCGACGGTTTGCTTGCCCACGGTCCAGGTGGTGAAGTTTTGCAGCTCATAGTGGTTGTTATGCTCTGAAAGATACTGGCTTGCGTCGCCTCCGTCGGTGAAATCGGAGGGAACGCTGAACGAAGGCGCCGTGCTCGCCGGTGTCTCCGTGGTGATCTTGTGCACGAACTCGAGCCGCGTTTCGTTCACCAGGCTATTGCTAATAATCTGCATATCGTCGAGCTGAATCTTGTGCTCGATCAGATCGCTCGTGTAAGCCTGGCTGGGCAGACTCCATGAACCACTCAATGCGCCGCTCTCGTTGTCGCGGTAAAACTGATAGAGCAGACTGAGTGTGTTGTTCTGTCCCAGTTGAAGGTCAAGGCGCGGAGTGATGTTGGTGTGTACGGCCGGGTTGAGCAGCCCTCCCACCACGTTCGCGCTTTGGGGCGCGCTGTAGGTGTTGGTCGCCTTGTCGAACACCGGGGATAGAGTCGTGTAGATATTGTCATTTTGGGTGTTGCGCTGCTCGATGTTGAAAAAGAACGAGGCATTTTTCGAGATCGGGCCGCTCAACAATCCGTTGATCATGTAGCTGTAGTAGGAGGGAATGGTCGTCCCCGGAAGGATGAAAGGATCGAGGGTGTTGAACGAGCTGTCATTGCCCATGACAAAAGAGGAGCCTTGAAACTTGTTCGTGCCCGGCTTGGTGATAATTTCGATGCGCCCGTAACCCGGCCGGTCGTACTGAGCCGAAAACGGATTCCGGTTTACGATGATCCGCAAGATGTCCGACTTGGGCGGAAGCTGGCCGCCCGTGAATCCGTTAATGAAAATCTGGCCGCCGTTGGGGCCGACGGCGGGGCCGGCCAGGGCCTGCAGCTCGTTGGCAAGCTCGGTGGGATCGTTGGAGAGCGCGTTCAACGCCTTGCCGCTAATCACCAGGGCATTGGTATTGTTGGCGGGATTGGTGCTGATCGCCGGCCCGGTTTCGGCCCTCACCTGCACCTGCTGCTGGGCCACAGCAATCTGGAGAGTGAGGTTCATCTTCTTCACCTGCCCCGCGGCGATCGTCACACTGCTATTGGTGAAGAGGGCAAACCCCGTTTTCATGGCGGAGATGGAATACGCTCCAGGCGCCAGGCTCTGAAAGATATAGCGCCCCTCCGGGCCGGATGTTGCCTTAAGGGTACGGCCGTTGCGCGTAAGCGTGATCTGGGCGCGAGGGATTACTGCACCGGTGGGATCCTCCACCGTGCCGGTCAGCGTGCCGGTTGGCGATTGGGCAGGCGCCTGCGGCGCCAACGCGAAAAAGAACAAAAAGAATAGCGAGCTGAGCGCAAGGCCCAACGGCCTCAGCCTCTTTATCATCGGGAGTCTATCCTCGGACAAATGCTAGATAAATTGCATCTGCCTTTACATAGACGTTAGGCGGAGTTTTTAAGTTTAAGGCGAAGCCGCGGATACGATCGTCCGTCAGGATCTGCGCCGGCAGGTCTGCGTGGCTGGGGCAGAAGAACAAGCCATCCGCCGCGACAGACACCCTGTTGCTTTGGGAACCAGTGAAGCGAAAACGCACATGTCCTCAAGAAAGCCCCGAACGCTGGGCTTGCAAATAGGGCCCCAAAGGCTCACTGATTACAGCGGTTCCAAAATTGCTGCACCCAGGAAAGTACACTGCCGAACGGCATCTTCCTTTAAGAAAATGCCGCTACGCACAAACCTCAATAATGATACATAAGTTCCGGCGCCGCTCTAGGCGTTTACACCTGCATTCGTCAGCCGGCTTTTTCCAGCAGGCACAGCGACAGATCGCGCCGCTCGACCATATCCTTCGTGATCTCCAGGTCGCGGACCCGTTTGTTCGACGGCAGGTGGTACATCAGATCGAGCATCAGCTCTTCCAGGATCATGCGCAATCCGCGCGCGCCTACCTTGCGCGCCATGGCCTCGTGCGCGATGGCGCAAGCCGCCTCCTGGGTAAAGTGCAAGCGCACATTCTCGTACTCGAACAGCCGCTGGTACTGCTTGAGAATGGCGTTGCGGGGCTTGCTCAGGATCTCGACCAGCGCCGCTTCGTCCAGCTCGTCCAGCACGCCCATCACCGGCAGCCGTCCCACGAACTCCGGAATCAGGCCGTATTTGATCAGGTCCTGCGGCTCGGTCTGCCGCAGCAGCTCGGTGTCGCGGTGCGAACGGCTGGTGGCCTGATCCGCTTCTGCATCCACCGAGCGGAAACCCAGCGCTTTCTTGCCCACCCGGCGGCCCACCACGCGCTCCAGTCCCACGAAGGCCCCGCCGCAGATGAACAGGATATTGGTCGTGTCCACGGCCGTGAACTCCTGGTGCGGGTGCTTGCGTCCGCCCTGCGGCGGCACGTTGGCTACCGTGCCCTCCAGAATCTTCAACAGCGCCTGCTGCACGCCCTCGCCCGAAACGTCCCGCGTAATCGATGGGTTCTCGTCCTTGCGCCCGATCTTGTCGATCTCGTCGATGTAGATGATCCCCTGCTGCGCGCGGTTGACGTCGCCGTCGGCAGCCTGAAGCAGCTTGAGAATGATGTTCTCCACGTCCTCGCCCACGTAGCCGGCTTCAGTGAGCGTGGTAGCGTCCACAATCGCAAAAGGCACATCCAGCATCTTGGCCAGCGTGTGCGCCAGCAGCGTCTTGCCCGATCCCGTGGGGCCGATCAGCAGAATATTCGACTTGGTTAGCTCCACGTCATTGTTACGCATACGATTCATCTGCACGCGCTTGTAATGGTTGTAAACAGCCACCGCCAGCTTTTTCTTGGTCTGGTCCTGGCCGATCACGAAGTCGTCCAGAAAGCTCTTTACCTCCTGCGGCTTGGGCAGGTGGCCGGCCACCGCCGCGGGCGTGCTCTCGCTGCGGTCGTCCTCCAAAATCGAGTTGCAAACGGCTACACACTCGTCGCAGATATAAGCGCGAGGGTAGTCGCTGGGCGACGAGATCAACTTGGCCACCGCATCCTGCGACTTGTGGCAGAACGAGCAGCGCAATGCTTCTTCCGGTCCCACGCGCGGTTTCATCGTATTTCACTCCCCTCTCAACGAGCGATCCCTGCCTCGGTCTGCAAACGCCGCTACGCAGCCTGCTGGAGCTTGCCTTCGACCTTCACTATCTGCTCCGCAAGCTGATGATAGCTCTCCATCCGGTGAAGCGTATCCATGATCTGATTTTGATCCCGCTCCATCTTTGCATCCATCGCGTCTAATCGCTTTTCCATACGCGCTGCCAGCGATTCGAACTTCTTCCCGGCCGCATCGATCCTGGCTTCGAGAGCGCTGATCTTTGGCGCAACCAACTCTTGGATCAACTGCCGGCTTGCTTCCATGAACCCCATACTTCCACAACCCCACAACCGGCTGCTTCCGCTCTACGGCCGCGGCCGGTCGATGATTTCGTCCACGATTCCGTATTCCTTGGCTTGCTGCGCGTTCATGATGAAATCCCGCTCCACGTCGCGTTCAATCCGCTCGAGGGGCTGGCCCGTGTGGCGGGCTATCAGGTTGTTGGTAATCTCGCGAATGCGCAGAATCTCCCGCGCATGGATGTCAATATCCGTAGCCTGCCCGCTCAACCCTCCCATGGACGGCTGATGAATCAAAATGCGCGAATTGGGCAGCGCAAAGCGCTTGCCCTTGGTGCCCGCCAATAGCAAAAACGCGGCCATGCTCGCCGCCTGCCCGATGCAGTATGTCACCACGTTGTTCTTGATGAACTGCATGGTGTCATAGATCGCCAGACCCGCCGTGATCGAGCCCCCCGGCGAATTCAAGTAGAGTGAAACGTCCTTCTCCGGATCCTCGCCCTGCAAAAACAGCATCTGCGCCACCACCAGATTGGCTACCTGGTCGTCGATGGGCGTACCCAGAAAGATAATATTGTCCCGCAACAGACGCGAATAGATGTCGTAGGCGCGCTCGCCCCGGCTCGTCTGCTCCACCACCATGGGAACCAATGCCATTCGCTTTTCCTTTTCCCAGATCCTGATTCTCAACTTCTCGTTCCCGGCCGCTGCTGCCCAACCGTCCTTCGCTTCTAGCCCCTCCGCCGCGGTAAGCGCCTGATCCGGCTTCGCTTACGCCGGCAGCCGCTCATATAACATGGTCGCAGTCTTCTCCCGCTGCAACTGTTCCCGGATTCTAGCCAGCCCACCGTCCCGCGTCAATCGCACCTTCAGGGTATCCAACGGCTCGCGCGCCTGAATAGATGCTATCTGCACCTCACGCTCCACTTCCTCTTCGCTGACGGTAATGTTTTCCTCAGCCGCAATGCGGTCGAGCAGGATGCGCGTCTTCACCTCCGCCACCGCGCTCTCCCGCTGCGCCGCGCGCAGCCGCGCAAAGTCCAGCTTGCGCATCTGCTCCGGCTCCATCCCCTGCGCCGCCAGCGCCCGCAAGCCCCGCTCCAGCCGTGCGTCGATCTGATCTTGCACCAGCGACTCCGGTACCGGGAAAGCAAACCGTTCCACCAGCGCCGCCATCAGACGGTCCTTGGTTTCTGCTTCCACCCTGCGCCGCTTGCGGCGGGCCACGTGCTCGCGCACCTGCGCCTCCAGCTCCGCATAGCTCGCGTAAGCTCCCATCTCCTTGGCAAAATCGTCGTTCAGCTCCGGCAGCGTGCGCTTCTTGATCCCTTTCACTTCTACCTCGTAGGCCACCGTCTTGCCGGCCAGACTGCGTTCGCCGTATTCAGCCGGATACAAGACTTCCACCTTCAACTCCTGCCCCGGCTTAGCCCCGCGCAGCGCCTCATTGAACGCCTCCAGCGTGTCCTTGCCCCCGATCTCCACCAGCGTATCTTCGCCCGTAATCGGCTCGGCTGCCGGAGCCTGCTCGCCGTCTTCGCCTTCCGCTGCCTGCACCTGCCCCTTGTAGCTGATCTGCGCCCAATCCCCGTCCTTTAGACCGCGTTCCTCCTCTACCGGCTCAATCGTGGCCCGCGACTCCCGCATCTCTTCGATCTCCGCCTGGAACTCCTCTTCGGTCGCCTCCACTGAGGGCTTCTCCACCGTCACGTCCCGGTAGCCCTCAATGGAAAAATCAGGAAGATACTCGAAGACCGCCTTCACCGTCATGGGTGCGCCATCCTCGATCCTCATCTCCGTTACCTGCGGATGCCCCACTGGCCGGATGCCCATCTCCCGCACCGCTTTGTTGAACCGCTCGGATAAAAGCGTGTCGATCACTTCCTTCTGAATCTGGGTCCCAAAACGCCGGCGGATCACCGTCTCCGGAACCTTCCCCGGCCTGAATCCGGGTATCTTTGCCTGCTTCCGGTAGTTGCCCGTCACCCTCCGGTAGACCTGCGTAACCTCCTCTGCCGGCGCTTCAATCACCAGCTCTCGCGTACACTCAGGGTTCAGCACAGGGCCGTGCTCGTGCCCTTCGTGTTGGTGGCCTTCCGGGCTGCTTGCACCCTCCGCCGCCTGTGTCTCGGCTGGGTCTGGTTGGGATTTGTCTTCTGCTGTGTCCGTAGAACTCAACGCATCGCCTTCCATGCCCGCCGCGGCGAGCCGCTTGAACTACCGCTCCGGGGCAATAAACAACCGCTGGGCGCTGGTTGTTAGCGCTTAACCGTCTTTCAGCCCACACTCCGCCGCCTGCCGCCTTGCAACCGCCCCCTCAGGCCGCTGCTCGCGGTATCGGCGCCGCGTGGCCGGTGAAATTTCCTGGATTTATGGTACGGGGCTTTGCCGGAAGGGTCAAACCCGCTGGCCTGTTGCGCCGCCCTCGCGCATCCCTTAAGACACGTTACTCTTCGGTGAGCAGGGGCTTACGAACGTAAGGTAGAAACCGCGGATCGGCCGCTCCGCATTGCGCGTAGTGCTCCCGCGCCTCTTCCAGGCTCAGTTGCCCGTTCACGGTCAACCGCACCTCCGCAGCGTCCTCGTCGTCCTGTCCGTCATCCTCCCACCAGCACACCGGGCACAACCCCATTGCTTCCGGCGCCTTGAGCGTCCTGTATCCGCAGCACGGACACCTGTAGCGCGTTTCCGTCCTCTTCGCGGCTTCCGTCTTCACGCCTGGATGGACGCCAACTCCGCCCTGCTGGATTACCGCCGCCCAGTTCTTCGCTCTCTATTCGCTCCGAGCCGCCGAAGCCTTCAGGATCGGCCTCGTCTGGCCCGATCTTCGCTCACCACACTGCTTGCCCCAGATAGTGTCAACAGGCCCTAGAAACGGAAGACCAGCCCCGTCGAAATCCGTTCGTGGCTCCCCGAACTGGGCGTCTCCGTGGGAGCATTCAGATAATCGGCTGCCACGCGCCACGCGAAAAAGGGCGCGATGGGCACATCCGCGCCCCCTCCGAACGCCACCGCCAGCGCCCCGCCCGATACCGGCGCCGTCTTGCTGCTGTTAGCCGAGTGCTCGCCGCCCACCAGCCCGTGCACAAACAGATGGATTCCCGCAATACCCACCGTCAACCTTGGTCCTACCAGCACCACTGTGGTCCGCGGAACCGCCGCCGTCGCTCCCAGCCCGTAGTGGCTCACGTCCGCCTCCGCGCCCAACAGCGGCTTCAACTTCAGATTGAACGCCGCCTCCCATCCATCCAGCCCCCCCGCGTTTTGATAAAATGCGTCGTTGCCCAGGTGGCTGTACCCGAAGAAAACGTCGCCGGCTGGACCCAGCGCCCACGCCGCCGGCGCACAGCCAAGCAAAACCAGTGCCAGAACTACGAAAAAGCCGCTATAGACATGCCGTAAACGAATCCGCATCTACCCTCCAATCTGGCCCTCCGCACGTGCGCGCCCCCCATTCGGCCGCGCCACGCGCCTGTCTTTATGATCTTCGTTTCCTCTCCAGGGTTGGATGTGTATCCGCCGCCTGGAACCTGCGCAGTTACGCGCACTGGATGAGCAGGTGCGGCCAGATTTTCGCCCCCTGATACACTTGTTTCTATACCTAGCCATGCTTTTTAAGGCTCTCAGCGCCGCCGTCTATGGCATCGACGCCAATCTCATCGATGTCGAGGTGGACTACAGCGGCGTGGTCTCAAACGAGGACCATTTCCATACCGTTGGCTTGCCCGATGCTTCAGTACGCGAGAGCCGCGACCGCGTGCGCGCCGCCATCAAAAACTCCGGCCACACGATTCCGCCCACCTTCATCACCATCAACCTCGCGCCCGCCGACCTCAAAAAAGAAGGTTCGGGGTTCGATCTGCCCATCGCGGTAGGCATCTTGGGTGCGTACGGTGCGCTGAAGATGAACGACCTGGGCCGGTTCCTGCTCGTGGGTGAGCTGGGACTCGACGGCAGCGTGCGCCCGGTGGCTGGCATGTTGCCGGTGGCCATCCTGGCGCGCGAGAAAAACATTCCCAACCTGATTCTGCCTGCGGCTAACGCTGCCGAGGCTGCGGTGGTCGAAGGCGTCAACGTCTATCCGGTCTCGTCTCTGCTCGACGTTCTGGAACTGCTCAACACGGCGGTCGTGGGGGTCGTCCAGCGGGAGCCGTTTCGTGTGTCCGCCCAGGACCTCTTGGGAAAGCTCGAAGAGTTCAACGTGGACTTCCGCGATGTGCGCGGCCAGCAGACGGCCAAGCGCGCCCTGGAAGTGGCCGCAGCCGGGGGACATAACATCCTCATGATCGGCCCGCCCGGCTCAGGCAAGACGATGCTCGCCAAGCGGCTGCCTTCGATTCTCGCTCCGCTCACCTTCGAGGAGGCGCTGGAAACGACGAAAATCCATTCCGTCGCCGGAGTGCTCAACGGCGAAGGCCTCGTGACGCAGCGCCCGTTCCGCTCGCCGCATCATACCATCTCCGACGCGGGACTCATTGGCGGCGGCATGGTGCCGCGGCCGGGCGAGGTTTCGCTGGCCCACAACGGGCTGCTGTTTCTCGACGAGCTGCCGGAGTTTCCGCGCAACGTGCTTGAAGTAATGCGCCAGCCCCTCGAAGATCACACCGTCACCATCGCACGGGCTTCAATGTCCTTGAGCTTCCCGGCGCGCTTTATGCTTGCCGCCGCCATGAATCCCTGTCCCTGCGGTTACTTCAACGACAAATCCCACGAGTGCCTGTGTACGCCGCCCATGATCCAGCGGTACGTGGCCAAGATCTCCGGCCCGCTCCTTGACCGCATCGACATCCATATCGAGGTGCCCGCCGTGCAGTACAAAGAACTGCGCGGCGGGGCGGCAGCCGAAGGCTCGGCTCAGATTCGCGCCCGCGTGATGGCCGCGCGCGAGCGCCAGCGCGAGCGGTTCAACAAGCACGGGGAGAAAATCTACGCCAACGCGCAGATGACCACGCGCCAAATACGGACGTACTGCGAGCTTGGCCCCGACGCTGAGCGCCTGCTGGAAAGGGCCATGCAGCAGCAGGGACTCACGGCCCGTGCCCACGACCGCATTTTGAAGGTTGCCCGCACCATCGCTGACCTGGAGGGCGCCGAGCGCCTCGCGGTTCCGCATCTGGCCGAAGCCATCCAATATCGCACGCTCGACCGCAGCTATTGGGCATAGGGTGTGGACTGCTTTGCCCAAGGCGGTACGCTGGACTCGAACTCTGAGGAGGCGGGTTCGTTATGCTTCTGACGAAATTACTGATCGCGCCTTCCAAGCTTCAGGCAGGCCGGGAAATATCTCGAAATGCGACCGCCCGCTGAGCGCGGGAACCAAGACTTGCACCTGTTATCCACGTGTTTTTGGTTGCGGCTGTAGTTGCGGCCTGCTTATCCACTTCGAGTCTTGGCATAATCATCTTCTAGAGTGGTTTCTCCGTAGCTGTTTCAAGGGCCGCATTCACGTTCGGGCGGGAAGCGCGAACCCGTAAGTAGGGGTTCGCGCCGAATTCCAACCTTGTAGCAGCGCGTACTACCTGTGGGAGTACTCAAGAGTGACCAGCTATAGCCGTCAGGATGTTTTGCGAATCTTACAGATCAGTTCCCGCCAGTTGCAGGGGTGGGAGCGGGCCGGATTGATTCCCCAACTGCGGGCCTATACATTCCAGCACCTGGGCCAGTTGCGAACCTTGCGCGCGCTGCGCGAAGAAGACGTGCCCGCGGCCTCCATCCGGCACTCCATTTTGGCCATGAAGTCCGTAGCGGGCATGGCCGACCCGCTGCTCGAGGCGTGTGTAGTCCGCACCGGCACGCGGATCGCCTTCCGTCACTGCGGAACGATGGTAGATCCCGTCCGCCGGCAGTTGCTGTTTGACTTTGAACGTGCGGAGGCGCAGGAGCGGCCAACCGCCGCGCTGAAGCCGGAGCCGCTGCGCAGGGCGCCGGCCTCGGGTCCGCTCCGGGTGCAAGACCTCTTTCTGGCTGCTGTCCAGGATGAGGAGGCCGGCGAAAAGCAACGCGCCATCGCCCAATACGAGGAGATCATCGGGCTCGATCCGGCCTATGCCCCGGCCTATATCAATTTGGGAACCCTCTACTTTCACATGCGCCAATATGGCCGCGCCGAAGATCTCTACCGGCGCGCCACAGAGGCCGATCCCAGCTATGCGCTGGCTTATTTCGATCTGGGTAACGTGCTGGACGAGCTGGAGCGGATGGACGAGTCCATCGCCGCCTACAGCAAAGCGGTTGCCTTGTCGCCGCGTTATGCCGACGCCCACTACAACCTGGCCCTGGCCTACGAACGCGTGGACCGGCGCCGCGCGGCGTTGCGCCATTGGCTGGCCTATGTAAAGGTGGATAACTGCGGTCCCTGGACCGCCCATGCCCGCAGCCAGATCCGCAAGCTGCTCGGCTCCGAACAGCTCTCCATCGTCTGGCGCGCGCAGCGGTTTATCCCTCCGCGCCGGGGCACGGCGGCGCTGCGCCTGGCTTAACCGTTTTCCGTCGCCGCCTGCGCTACCTGGCGAATATGCGCGGGCCGGGTCCGGCAGCAGCCACCCACGATCTGCGCTCCGGCGCGAAACCATTTTTCTGCCATTGCCCCAAACTCCGCCGCATCAGTAGTTCCCGTCCAGCAGCGATGCTCCGCGTCCCATCCTTCGCCGGAGTTGGGATAGACGATGACCGGCTTGCTGGAGGCGGCGCGCAGTTCAGCGATGAGCGAAGAAATCCACTTCGGCGGCACGCAATTCACGCCGATGGCCACGGTCTGGGGCAGCCGCTCCAGAAACGCCGCGCAGTCGGCGACCGGCTCCCCGTGCGAGACGTGCTTCTCATCCCGGCAGGAAAAGCTGAACCAGGCGCGCAGGCCGGGCCACGGAGCCAGAGCCTGACCCACGGCGCGGACCTCTTCGAGCGAAGGGAAGGTTTCAAAGGCCAGCAGATCGGGGCCCCCGCCGGGCGATCTTTGCCCGGTGGGGTGGAGATCGGGCGCCTGTTCGCCGCGCGCCCCGGCCAGCACCGCAATCCGCTCGCGGTGAAAGGCCACCAGATCTTCAAAGGAACAATTGTAGTCGCCCGTATATTCGCCGCCATTGTGAAGCGCGGCGCCATAAGGGCCGAGCGAGGCGGCCACCAGCACGCGGCGGCCGGGAAACTCCGCGGCCACCGTGCGGGCCAGCTCGACCGACCGCAGCAGGGCCGCATCGGCGCGCTCCGGCGGCAGGCCGAACTCCGCATAACCCATGCGCGAAACCTGGTAGCTGCACGTGGCGATACACTGCGCGCCGGCTTCGATCCAGGCGCGATGCACGGCGGCCACTTTTTCCGGGGCGTCCTCGAGTGCGTGCGCTGACCAAAGAGGGCCGTCGATGCGCACGCCCTGGTATTCGAGTTCAGACGCCAGTCCGCCGTCGAGCACATGTACCCCGCTCAGAACGGAATCCGCAGGCTCGGCATTCTTGGCCATAAAATGATGGTACCGCCGGGCCGCACAGGCCGCAGCGCATACCAGTTAACAGTGTGTTTCCTCAGGCCCTCCGCCCGGCAGCGCGGTTCGCGCCCTATCGCATTTTCAGAAGTTCTGTAGACCGAAAGCACATTCTCGAGTCGCCGCTACTTCAAGGAATGGCGGCATGAAAATCAATCTCAACAGGACTTGCACTATTTCCGAAAAGGCCGAAAGTGTCCCAATTCGCTCCACTGACAGTTCTGGCAGTGCCTCTGGGCTGCGAATCTTTGCCGCGCTTGTGCGTGGAGTTACCACTTTCGTCTGTAAAGGCGCCATACCAGCTTGTCGATGAAAAGATTGAGGATTTTCAGGTTCTCCGTGGCCGTGTGACCGGCCATAGGCGCCTGTCTGCGTTGCAGCAATGTGTTTCCTCGCGCTGCCGCGCGCTGCGGGTGCGAGCAGATCACACGCACCGGAAACGCGCTTCGAGGGCAGCACACGAAAGAGTCCTATCAATGAATCCCAGCTTGCCAACTCCGGCTAAGGTATTCGTAGCCGCCACCGCGGCATGCGGAGTTGCGGTGCTGGCGCTGGCTTTTTCGCAATGGCGCTCAGAGCATCTGCTGAAGTTCGCATGTTATCTGATCATCGCGGTGCTGGCCTCCACCATGAAGGTAAAGCTGCCGGGCATCGAGAGCAGCATGTCGGTGCATTTTTTGTTCGTCCTGCTCGGAATCTTGGAACTATCGTTGGGAGAGACGCTGGCCATTGGCTGCACCGCCGCCCTGGTGCAGAGCGTATGGAAGACACGGCACCGGCCGGAGGCGGTCAAGGTTGTCTTCAACGTGCTCAGCATGACCCCCATCGCCATCTGCTTCGCTTATTTTGCCTATCACGCACTTTCTGGGTATCTGCGCACTAGCCTGCCTCTATTGCTGCTGACGGCAGCCTGTGTCTACTTCCTAGCTAATACCATCCCCGTAGCCATCGTGATCACGTTGAGCGAGGGGCATTCGCTGCGCACTATCTGGTCGGAGACCTACTTCTGGTCCTTTCCATACTACTTAGCCGGCGCCGCCGTTGTGGGCCTGGTGAGCTTCGCCGACCGCTTTATCGGTTGGCAAAACTCGCTTTTAATCCTGCCCATCATGTATGGAATCTACCGCTCCTACCACATGTATCTAAGCCGGCTGGAGGAGGAAAGGAAACGCGTAGAGATCGAGAGCCTGCAGGTGGAAACCGAAAAAAGCCACGTCGAACAGGTGTGCGCGCTGCACCTGCGCACCATCGAAGGCCTGGCCTTGGCCATCGACGCCAAAGACCACACCACCCACAAGCATCTGCAGCGCGTGCGCACCTACGCGGTGGAGATCGCCAAAGACATGGGCTTGAGCGAGGAGGAGATCGATGCGCTGCGCGCAGCCGCGCTGCTGCACGACATCGGCAAGCTGGCCGTGCCCGACCACATCATCAACAAGCCCGGCCGCCTGACTCCCGAAGAGTTCGAGAAGATGAAGATTCATCCCATCGTGGGCGCCGAGATTCTGGAAAAGGTCGCCTTTCCCTATCCGGTGGCGCCCATCGTCAGATCGCACCACGAAAAGTGGAATGGAAAAGGCTATCCGGATGGACTCAAAGGAAACGATATCCCCATCGGCGCGCGCATTCTGGCCGCCGTGGATTGCCTCGACGCCCTGTCCTCCGATCGCCAGTACCGCAAGGCCCTGCCCCTGGATGAGGCTATGAAAGAGGTCGCCAAGGACGCCGGCGCGGCCTTCGATCCCAAGGTTGTCGAGATTCTTCAGCGCCGCTACCGGGAGTTGGAAGTCCTGGCCGTCCGCGGTTTGGAACGGCAAAGCATCGATTCCCTCAGCTTCAACTGTGCCGTCGAAAGAGGGGAAATGCCTGCCGCCGGCTTTGCGCACGATCCCTCCGCGAGCGCCAATCCAACCAACTTCCTGTCCTCCATAGCGTCGGCGCGGCAGGAAGCGCACACCCTGTTTGAATTGAGCCAGGACTTGGGTAACTCTCTCAGCCTCGACGAGACGCTCTCCCTGGTGGCTATGAGGCTGCGCAAGCTGGTGCCCTACGATTCCATCGTCGTTTTCGTCCGCAAAGGCGATTGGATCACGCCGGAGTTCGTCAGCGGCGACAACTTCCGGCTGTTTTCCTCGCTGAGCATCCCCGTGGGCACAGGCCTGTGCGGATGGGTGGCGCAGAACGCGCTCCCTATCATCAACGGCAACCCCGCCGTCGAGGTGGGCTTCCGGCATGACCCGAAAAACATCAGCCAGCCGCGCTCCGCGCTGGTGGTGCCGCTGGAGGGAGTCAACGGTTTGGTGGGCGTGCTGGCGCTCTACCAGGCCGAGCCCGACGCCTTTACCGGCGACCATTTGCGCATTCTCCAGGTGGTCACCGCCAGAGTGGCGCTCTTCATTGAAAACGCCCTCAGGTACCGCGAAGCGGAGAGTTCGGCCACCATCGACTATCTGACTGGCATGGCGAATGCGCGGGCGCTCTCGATGTATTTGGAGCAAGAGCTAAACCGCAACAAGCGCGAACACGCGACCGTGGCCATCATGGTCTGCGACTTGAACGGATTCAAGCAGGTCAACGACCGCTACGGTCATCTGGCCGGCGATAAGGTCCTCAAGCTCTTCGCCGCGTTCATGCACGAGGCCTGCCGCGACAGCGATTACACGGCGCGCATGGGTGGTGACGAGTTCGTCATCGTGGCGCCCAACATGCCGCCCGCTATGGTCAGCGATCGCGCCGTCCTGCTCAGCGCCCTGGCGCAAAGGGCCGGCCGCGAGGTCTGCGGCAAAGACTTCCTGTCGCTGAGTCTGGGCGCGGCCTTCTACCCCCAGGACGGAACGGAAACCGAACAGCTTCTGGCCGAGGCCGACAAAAGGATGTACGCGGCCAAACAACGTTTTTACCAGGATGCCCAAGTGCCGCCCCAGGAGATGCCGCGTTATTCGCGGCTGGCGTCGGTGAACTGAGAGCCGGACACGCCGCGGGAGTTCGCCAATTGCCTTCCTGCGCATCTGGAGGGTGCATCTGCTATCGGCCGAAGGGCGAACAGAGCGAACGAAGCGGCGCAACCGGCCACAAGGCTCGCGATGCCGTAAACTGAACTCACATGATTCTCCCGTTCGTCCGCGAGATCTTCGCGGAGCTGGAGCATTCGCCGGCCTTCGAGCGTATCCGCAGGCACCTGAGCCTGGGTGCGGAGCGGAGACGTGTGTCCGGACTCACGGCGACGGCGCGGGCGCTGTATCTGCCAATGATGGCGCGGGCGGCCCGGCAGCCGGTGGTCGTGGTGGTGGCCGATAACAAGGCCGCCGAGGCGCTGGAGCCGATGCTGCGCGCGGGCTGCGAGCTCACCGGCGCGGTAGACCCGGCGCGCGTTACGCGGCTGCCGGCTCACGACGTGCTTCCCTTTGAAAATCTCTCCCCTCATCCTGGCGTGCAGGAGGCTCGCGCCGCAGCCCTCTGGAAGCTGGCCACCGGCGCCGCAGAGATCGTGGTCGCCCCCGTGGAGGCGGCAGCCCTCAGGCTCTTTGGCCGTGATTACTACGCCGGCCTCGCCGTCACGCTGCGCCGCGGCGAAGAAATGGATCCGGAGGTGCTCACCGGCCATTTGGCATCGGTAGGCTACACGCAGATGGATCTGGTGGAGATGCCGGGCCAGTTCACGCGCCGGGGCGGGATCGTGGACGTCTATTCGCCGGAATCCGACCGCCCGGTGCGCATCGAGTTCTTCGGCGACGAAATCGAGACCCTGCGCAAATTCGATCCCGAAACCCAGCGCTCGCAGTCGGGCCTCGACGAGGCGCTGCTGCTGCCCTTAACCGAAACGCCGGTGACCGAGCATCTGCTCGCGGCCGTGAATGCGCGGCTCAGCCGCCAGCGCGTCGAGGTTGAAGACGAACAGATGGCCGCTGAGGCCGCGGCGGCTGGCGGCGTGAGCGTCTTTCCTGGCTGGGAGTTCTTCGCCGCTGTGGCGGGCGCGGAAAAATCGCTGCTCACGCTGCTTCCCAAGTGCGCGCTCTTCGTGGATGAGCCGGCCATGGTGCGCAACCAGATCGACCGCTGGTGGAACAAGGTTGAGCAGCGCCATGAGCGATCTGGCATCGGCTCCCTGATCCGCCCCGAAGACATTTACCTGCGCCCGGAGGTTTTGCAGGCCGCGCTTCAGTCGCACATGGGGCTCGACCTCGATCAACTGGGCGCGGTGGACGTGCTCGACGAAGACCCAACCCTGGGCGAGATCGAGATGGCCACGCGGCCCACGCTTCGGTTTCACGGCTCGATTCCCGCGCTCACCGAGCAACTGAAGAACCTGATGGCCGCAGAGACGCGGACCGTTCTGGCCGCGCCCAACCAGGGCGAGGTCGAGCGCCTGGCCACGCTCCTGCGCGAGTACCAGATCCCCTACCGCCTGGGCAGCCGCATCGCGCATCATGGCGGCGATTCGGTGCTTGAGGAAACGAGCTATCTGGCCGGCGACCTGCGCGTCCCGGTGATTGTCAGGACGCCGCTGGCTGCGGGCGTGAGCTTCGCAGACGCCAACCTGGTCGTCTTCGGGGCCAACGATCTCTCCGATGAAGCCGACGTGACCGCCACGCGCCGCGGCGCGGAACCCAAGCGGTCCAAGACAGCGGCCTTCGTCTCCGACTTCCGCGACCTCGGTATCGGCGACTACGTCGTGCACGTCGAGCACGGAATCGCGCAGTACCAGGGACTGAAAGAGATTGAGCAGGATGGACTCTCCGTCGAGTTCATGGTCCTGGAGTTTGCCGAGCAGGCCAGGCTGTATGTCCCGCTGACCCGCTTGGATCTGATTCAGAAATACCGCTCCACTGATACCGGACCCGCCCCCCCGCTCAACCGCCTGGGTTCGCAGCAATGGACCAAAACCAAGGCGCGCGTGCGCAAGGCCATGCAGGACATGGCCGGCGAGCTGCTCAAGCTCTACGCCGAGCGGCACACGGTCGAGGGTACGGCCTTCTCACCAGACAACGAGTTCCAGCGCGAGTTCGAGGACGCCTTCGACTTCAACGAGACCGACGACCAGATAGCGGCCATCCGCGCCATCAAAGACGACATGGAATCGCCCATGCCCATGGACCGGCTGCTCTGCGGCGACGTGGGCTACGGCAAAACCGAAGTAGCCATGCGCGCGGCCTTCAAGGCCGTGCAGGACGGCAAGCAGGTCGCCGTGCTCGCGCCCACCACGGTGCTCAGCTTTCAGCACTTTGAGACCTTCAAGCGCCGCTTTGCCCAGTTCCCCATTCACATTGAGATGATCTCGCGCTTTCGCACCGCCAAAGAGCAAAAGGAGATCGTGGCGCGCGTGGAGACGGGCAAGGTGGACATCCTCATCGGCACGCACCGGCTGCTCTCCAAAGACATCAAGTTCCAGGACCTGGGCCTGCTGGTGGTGGATGAAGAGCAGCGCTTCGGCGTGCGCCATAAAGAGCGCCTGAAGCAACTGCGCAAGGAGATCGACGTGCTGGCCATGAGCGCCACGCCCATCCCGCGCACCCTGCACATGTCGCTGGTGGGCCTGCGCGACATGAGCATCATCGAAACCCCGCCTAAAGACCGCATGGCGATTCAGACCGTGGTGGCCAAGTTCGACGAAAAGATCGTGCGTTCGGCCATCGAGCTGGAGCTGGAGCGCGGCGGACAGGTCTTCTTTGTGCATAACCGCGTCGAGTCTATCTACGAGATCGCTGCGCGCATTCAGGAGCTGGCGCCGGCCGCGCGCGTCGCCGTGGCCCACGGACAGATGAGCGAGGCCGAGCTTGAAAAGGTGATGCTGGCCTTCATGGGCCACGAATTCGACGTGCTGGTGGCGACCACGATCATCGAGAATGGCTTGGATATTCCCCTGGCGAACACCATCCTCATCAACCGCGCCGACCGTCACGGTCTGAGCGAGCTCTACCAGTTGCGCGGGCGCGTGGGCCGCTCCAACCGCCGCGCCTACGCCTATCTGCTGATTCCGCCCGAGCTGGAGCTGACCGACATCGCGCGCCGCCGCCTAGCCGCGCTCAAGGAGTTCAGCGACCTGGGCGCAGGATTCAAGATCGCGGCGCTCGACCTGGAGCTGCGCGGCGCAGGCAACATGCTCGGCGGCGAGCAGAGCGGGCACATCGAGGCCGTGGGCTTTGAGCTTTACACCTCGATGCTGGAAGCCGCGGTCAAAGAGATGAAGGGCGAGCGCGCCGAAGAGCGTCCCTCCACGCAACTCAGCTTAGGTATCGCCCTCCGCATTGACGAAAGCTACGTGCCCGAGGAGAACCAGCGCCTGCGCCTCTACAAGAAGATCGCCGGCGCGGTGAGCGAAGCGGCCGTGAACGACGTGCGCGCGGAACTGGAGGACCGCTACGGCCCGCCGCCCGACGCCACAGTTTACCTGCTCGAAGCCGCCATCGTGCGCCTGGAATGCGAGCGCTTGGGCATCGCCCAGATCGAACGCCGGCGCGGCGGGCTGCAAATCCGCTTTATGGAAAACGCCGCCGTCGATCCCGCGCATCTAATGCAACTGGTGGCGCGCCACGCCCGGCGCGGCGCGCAGTTTACCCCGCAAGGGGTTCTCAAGTATCCTTTAGCGGCCACGCGCCCTGACGAGGTGCTGCTGGAGATTCGCGCCTTGCTTGCGGATCTGGCCCCGGCCCCGGTCGGTGCGTGAATGCTCTGCAACAGAACCATGCGGTTGCGCCAACGCGCCGCTCACGGCAATCCGAAGGAGCAAGCATGAGCAGCGAGGTACGCAAGGCGGTTTTTCCGGCGGGAGGGTTAGGCACGCGCTTTTTGCCCGCTACCAAGGTCATTCCCAAAGAAATGCTGCCGGTGGTGGATAAGCCCATCATCCAGTACGGCGTCGAAGAGGCCATCGCTTCCGGGATCGAGCACATCATCATCATCACCGGCCGCGGCAAGGGCACAATGGAGGACCACTTCGACCACAGCTTCGAACTGGACGCTACGCTCGAGCGCCGCGGCAAGCAGGATCTGCTGGCCGTCTCGCGCAACGTGGCTACCATGGCGCGCATCAGTTACGTCCGCCAGAAAGACCCGCTGGGGCTGGGCCACGCCGTCCTCTGCGCCAAGGATTTCGTGGGCGACGAGCCCTTCGCCGTGCTCTTGCCGGATGACGTCATCGACGCCGAGGTTCCCTGCCTGAAGCAGTTGATCGATGTCTTCGATGAGAAAGACGGTTCGGTGCTGGCCACGCAGACCGTCGAAGGGCCGGCCATCAGCGCCTACGGCGTGCTGGCCGGCTCGCCCGACCCCGCCAATCCCCGCATCTACAACTGCACCGGCATGGTGGAGAAGCCGAAGTTCGAGGACGCCCCCTCCACGCAGGCCATCGTCGGCCGCTACGTGCTCACCCCTCGCGTCTTCGAGCTGCTGGAGCAGACCCAGCCCGGCGCGGGCGGCGAGATCCAGCTCACTGACGGCATCAAGGCGTTGCTCAAAGAGGAAAAGGTCTTCGGCTACACCTTCGCCGGCAAACGCTTCGACGCCGGCGACAAATTTGGCATGTTGCAGGCCACCATCGAGTTCGCCCTCAAGCGGCCTGAGTTTGGCGACGATCTCCGCGCCTACCTGAAGAACCTGCCGCTGTAAAGCGTGTGCGCTTCCCCTATTCCCAGTGCGTCGGGGTGTCCGCATTGGTGGACGGCATTTGCTTTCAGGCCAGTGTCAAGGACCCGCCGCTTAACCCTGGCAAGCAACGATCGCTTGGTGGATCCTAACTGTTGGCCCATTTCTTGTATTCCGTCAGGTCAGCCTCCGAAATCTCGTCTGGCCTCACAAGCTTATAGTGTCTTTCGGAGGAGACTCCGACGCCGTTATCATCCGAGCCGAATTCGAACAACGCAATCTCGTCATCTGCCATGAATTGGGCGGCAATGGGCCGGCAGATTAGTGACGGAAAACGACTTGCACAGACGGCGATGTCCTGCTCGATCTGCACAATTCCGATCTTGTCTGTTCCACCTTTCGCCTGCACGGGAATTACATAGTGCGCACCCGCCTTGTTAACTCCGATGTAGATCTCGTCCGTTTCAACTTGGCCCATTTCTGGAGCAGTCGTGCGCAGATGGTTTTGCAACGAGTAGCACGTGAGGCCGGTGAACAGATCGATAAGCCTGTTGTAGCGGACCTTTGCCAGCAAGGCTTGCTCATCGCCCATCGAGTACATTTCCACGACGCCAGGGGTTGAGTTCGCAACCTTGATCGTAGTCATGTTTGTGTTTGGCACGATCGGTTTGTCCGGAACCAACGCGAACCGATACCTCCCACGTCCCGCCGGGCGTATGATCCAGCACTCGCCTTGCCCTGCAGTTTGCTGGATAGACGCTGGCAATGGAGCTCGATAGCGGAAGCTGTAGACAAGGTCCCCCAGATTAGCCGGAATTTCGATGCCAAGTGCGTCAGCCGCCGACTGAAATTCTGCCCTCTCGAAATCCACCTCGCGGGCCCCTGGCCTGTACTTTGCCTCGAAAACACTCGCCAGAATGCTCGAATAGCGGTTAGACAACGAAACCTCCGGGCTATTGTTGTTCTGAATTCCAGCGCAATAATACCACTTCTTCACGAAGCTGTTCCCGAGTGGCAGTGGCAAGTCGCGTTCTGAACAAATCTATTCCGATAACCTCGTATCCGAGTGATTCCGCAATTTCGGCCAAAATCCTTCCAGTCCTTATCATCACTCGCAGGTATGATGCCTGGTCTCCAACCACATAAGCCAGCCGCGCGTTAGGGCGGAGGAATCTGCGGAGATCGGCGAGGTGTCTATACATGCCTCCGAAGTAAAGTTGGGTAAGTCGCGGGTAGAGTCTTTCGAAGCCAGATGTCTTGCCCAGCTCGATCCTTCTCGCCTCAATTGCTGCGGCTATCCGCTGAACTTCTTCATTGTTTGCTACGAACAGATCGTCTGAATCCGCCTTATACACACTTCGCGTGTTTGAGCGCACCAGTCCGTATTTCAATTCGCGGAGGTCCTCTTTCGAGTTCAAGAAACCTAGGATCACAGACTCAAGCCGAGTCGTTCTCGTGTAGTCCTTCTCGTTTGGATAGGGGGGGGATGTAATGACGGCGTCGATGCTCTCAGGCTGAAGCACGTTTGAAAGATCCCGGGCGTCTGCGCAATAAACGGTCGCTCTTGTGTGGTTCTTCGACCTCAACACGCGGAGGTCTTCGACGATAGTCCTTACTCTGCTGAGCCAGCACTCAACCGCCGGGGCGTCGATGCGCGCCGGTCCGACGCCAACTTCTGGGCCGAAATGCAAATTACTTATGTCGGAGACGATTGTTTTCGCAAGTGCGAGGCGCTCATGCGCGATAAAATCGCTAACTTTGAACTCGGACAGAGCCTCCCTTAGCATCAGAGCCTTATGCAGAGGCTTGGGGCAGATCGAGTCTTTTAGCAGCAACCTCGCGGCTTCGTGGGGTAAACCCTTCAACCCGGTCTCGGCGACTGGCGATGGGAAAAGGGGTCCTGACACTCCATCCAAGCCCTGGCGCTCCAACTTTTCGTTGACGGCTTCCGCCACATCGTTTGCGTGCCGCCAGAGACCGTCAGGGGGGATCGACCAATTCGTTTTGGTATGACTCGCAAACCAAGCCATCGGATTCCGTTCGACCCCAATACTTGGAATTCCCAGGCGCTTGCATTCAACAACGGTCGTGCCGGTTCCACAAAAGGGGTCTAAAACACAGCTCGCCTCGTTTAATGAGAATTTTTCCGCATAATCCCGCACGAGATGCGGAGGGAAAGAAAGAACGAATCGGTACCATTCGTGCGCCGCCCGGTCCTCAATTCTCGTGCGATTGTTCTCGCGCTGCGGCTCCGGCCCAGTGTGTGGTGCTACGCGATCCTGTTCGTCCAAGAGAGAGAGGTTCAACTTCGATTGCTCCGGCGGTCTGATTTGCGGTGGGCCACGCGTGGGGCCGCAGCCTGCGTGGCTTGTGTTCTCGCTTTGGTCAAGTGTACACAGGTTCGAAAGTCGATTACCAGGCTCCGGGGCATTCAACGCCGTCAGGGGCCGAGTTCGGTCCCCGTGTTCCGACTTGGTACCGCGAACTCACCCTGCTTTGGCTATTAAGACTCTCTTTGGCCGCTGTTCTCCGAAAAGAACGCCGCCACGTCGGCGATCTGTTGCGTCATCCGATACGGCGGCAGGCTTTGCAAAAAAAAATCTGCCCGTATCGCCGCATCCTCACGCGCGGGTCCAGCAGCACCAGCACGCCGCGGTCTTCGAGCGAGCGGATCAGCCGCCCGAAGCCCATTGGTCTCCGGGCATCGTGCGCTTCATGAACTCGTCGAACATCGGACGGTTTGCATCCCGGCGTCCTCGGCATCTCGCCGCATCTGGTCGAGTATTACTGTCTCTTCAACCCTGCGGAGACCGGCCATCGCCAAGCTCTTCGCCGGCCTCCGTTCCTGTTAGCTCCGGCGGAGGAGGAGGCAAGCCCGGCTCTTCCGGCAAAGTTTCTACCGTCGCGCCGGGCGGCATTCCGCCATAGGCCGCAGCCCCCGGCTCATCGATCCACAGGCAGCCGATCCACCATACCAGCACGCATAAATAGACCACGCTATTGGCGTTGAAGAGTCTGCCGCGCAGAGCCACAAAGTGATCGTAATCGGCGCGGTTGCGGATGAGGGTGTGAAAAGCCATGACCTGTATCATCCCGCGCAGGGCCAGATCAGCGATAGCCGCCGTGGAGAGGCCGATCACGATGCCTTGCGTATGGGTGCGCCAGCCGGCATGGAAGCGGCGGCCAAACCAGATTACCAGGATCCAAAGCTCGATCGTCAAAACGCCGGCCAGAATATCGCCCTTGTCGGCCGCCATCTGTATGGCGCGGATCGTGGCCTGGGAGGAACCTGCGGTAAACGTCTTCCAGGCTGGCCAAGGCCCCCAGACAACGAGTACGGCCACGCCCACGGCCAGCGTGGCTCCCGTGGCCGCCCACCAAGCTCGCCGCGGCGCGCCCTTAAAGCCGCGCCGCGCCATCTCCACCAGCACCAGCAGGTTCACCACGGCCGCAACGCCGGTCACAACCATGAAGATGAGGTTGTAAACCGGCGGCTGCGTGCGGTCAAAGAATAGGTGACTGAACAACATGAGCAGCGTGACCAGCGCAATGCTCGCCGTGAACCACGGATAGCGCCGCACCCGGTCGCGTCCCAGCAAGACCACCAGCAGCACCAGTAGCGCCGCAAAGGTGAGCGTCCATAGAATCTGCACCGCCGAAAAAACAAAGTGAAAGTGAAAGTGCATTTTTCCCTTGCCTGGGCCTTACTATGGTTGCCCCAAGGCCCGTCCCCAGTGTAATCGCGGCCGGCCAGGCTTGCGCCTGCCATAATTCCAATATGCTGGTGTTAGCCTCCGCCTCGCCACGCCGCCGCGCCTTGCTCGCGCAGGCCGGTTATTCCTTCGAGGTGCGCCCCGCGCACATTCCCGAGGACCCCCAGCCGGGTGAAGACCCAATCGCCTACGTCGTGCGCCTGGCCCGCGAAAAAGCGCAGGCCGTCTTTCGTGATCTGGCTTCGGCCGGCAGCCAGCCTACGGAGAAGAAATACCTGGACGGCAAGTCCCTGGCGGTACTGGGCGCCGACACCACCGTCGAGCTCGACCGTCAAATCCTGGGCAAACCAGAAAGCGCCGCCGATGCCGCGCGCATGTTGCGTCTGCTCTCCGGCCGCACCCACCGCGTTCTCACCGGGGTCGCTCTGGTCACCGCAGACGCGACCGAAGTTGCCGCGGAAGCCACAGCCGTCCGCTTTCTGACCTTATCGGAGGAAGAGATCAGCGCCTACATCGCCGGCGGCGAGCCTATGGACAAGGCCGGCGCCTACGCCATTCAGGGCGGCGCCGCACGCTGGATTCCGCGCATCGAAGGCTGCTACTTCAACGTCATGGGCCTGCCCCTGGCGCTGGTCTGCGCGCTGCTCGACTCCTGCCCCACCCTCCGCTGACGGCTGCAAAGCATCCCACCGCCAGTTCAGGCAAAATCGCCCGGCTCACATCCCCGCCAAACGCCCCTTCCCTCGTTAAAGTCTTCCAAGAAATGCCTCGTTAACTAAGCCCGAAACGGATAGGGACATGCACCTGCCGCGGACGGAGAGTGTGTACGCGCCTCGCCGTCTCATCCGCGCCCCGCGCCGCGTTGTTGGCAGCGGTCCTGGTTCTGGCTCCCGCAGCCGGCTTCGCTCAGAGCACGTTAGGCGCCGCCGCCGGCGCTTGGATGGCTCATCTCTACGCGGGCGACGACCGGGGTCCGGTTGCTCCCGCAATGCCCATGCGCAATCTCGAGGTTCTGCTCGATCCGGGAACACAAAAACGCGCGGCCCTCGAAAGGTTTGTCGCCGGCCGCCAGAATCCGCAATTACCCGGCAATCGCCGCTGGCTTACTCCGGAGCAATTCGCCGCGCGCTTCGGTGCGCGCCGGTCTGACGCCGCGCAGGTTGCCGCGTGGCTGGCCGCAGCCGGCATGAAGGATATTCGCATCGCCAGAGGCCGGCTTTTCATCAGCTTTTCCGGCACGGCCGCCCAGGTTGAAGCCGCCTTCCAAACCTCCATTCATCGATTCGCCGTGGGCGGCCGCATGCACTTCGCCAACGTCGCTCCAGCTTCCCTTCCGGCCAGCCTGCGCCGTTACGTGTGCGGCGTGATGGGCCTGGACGACTTCAACCCCGTCCCGCAGTTGGTGCGTACGCCGGCCTCGCAATACGCCGCCGGCAACGGCACGAACGATCTCGGCCCCGCAGATCTTGCCGCTATCTATGACATCGGCTCGCTCTTCGACCGCGGAATCACGGGCAGCGGCGTCACCGTCGCAATCCTTGGCCAGACGCCCATCGGACTCGACGACTATCGCGCCTATCGCGCAAGGTTCGGCCTTCCCGCCAACGACTTTCACTCCATCGAGGTTCCCTCGAGCGGGAGCGGAACCAACGCCACGCTGGACCTGGAAGAAGCGACGCTCGATCTGGAGGCCGTGGGTGCGGTAGCCCGCAGCGCGTCCATACTTTATGTCTGGGGCACGACCGTCCAGGTTGCTGCCGCGTACGCGATCGACAACCAGCTTGCCCAGATCATCAGCTTCAGCTACGCGGGCTGCGAGATTCCAGGCGGCCAGTTTTACCAGATGCTCGCGCTGCAGGCAGCCGCAGAAGGCATCACCTGGGTCAGCGCCTCAGGAGACTCCGGAGCTGCCGGATGCGACGCCGCCGGCAGCGCCTCAGCCACCGAAGGGCTGAACGTCATGGTTCCGGCGAGCGCGCCCGGTATTACCGCGGTGGGCGGAACCGCCTTTGCGGATGGTTCGTCTGCCCAGTATTGGAGCTCGGGCAACAACGCGCAGGACGGGTCCGCGCTCGGCTATGTGCCAGAGACCGGCTGGAGCACGCCCGGCGAGGTGCTGGCCGGCGGCGGCGGCGTAAGCAATATCTTCCCCAAGCCCGGCTACCAGTCCGACGTCGCGCCGGCGGTCACGACGGGCCGCATGGTTCCGGATGTGGCGCTGGCGGCATCGCCGGAGACCGTTCCCTACCTGATCGTCTACAACGGCAGCCCGCTTCTTGTCGGCGGGACCTCGGCGGCCACGCCGGTCTTTGCCGGTATTGCCGTCCTCATCAACAACTACCTGGTGGCCGGAGGTACCCTTGCCGCGCCCGGCCTCGGCAGCATCAACTCCGTCCTTTATCTGCTCGCGGAGAGGGCTCCCAACGTCTTCCACGACGTGACTACTGGAAGCAATGACGTGCCCTGCACGGCGGGGACTAAAGACTGCGCGGACGGAACGCTCGGGTACACGGCGCAGCCGGGCTACGATCTGGCCACTGGCCTTGGGAGTGTGGACGCTTACGCGCTGGCGTCGAACTGGACCAACGCCACCTTCGCCTCCTCGTTCAC
Source organism: Acidobacteriota bacterium (assembly GCA_021800255.1). Lineage (GTDB taxonomy): Bacteria > Acidobacteriota > Terriglobia > Terriglobales > Acidobacteriaceae > Telmatobacter. Next base: position 9,977 of record JAJYZC010000004.1, on the reverse strand, counting down.
GGCGCTCACGGCTGCCGCCTCCACGGACCAGGCTGAACAAAGCGTCACTCTCAACGCCACCGTCACCTCCGGCGGTAGTCCGCTTGCCGGCAGTCCCGTTGAGTTCTATTACACCAATCCGCAGTCCCAGCCCAGCCAGACGATGCTGGGCTCGGCGATAACCGGCGCCTCGGGCGCGGCTACTCTCGTGTCGAGTCTGATGCCCATCGGACCCAATGCCGTAACTGCCGCGTCCGGCGGCACGACCACAGTCGCCGCCTCGGCCGAGTCGAACAGCGTCGTCGTCTCCGTCTCTCCCTTTCCAACCTCCGTCGCCATCACTCCCTCCGGTGGACCCTATCGAGCCGGCCAGAGTGTCATCTTTTCCATCCAGGTCTCGGGACCGCCGGGAACCGTGCTGGCAGGTCCCAGTTCCCAAGACTGGCACTACCTTCCCGGCAGCGTCAGTCTCTACTCCGGCGCCGGTGCGCTGATCGCATCGGCTTCCCTGGCCTACGACGGCTCCGCAACCCTGGTCACGAACGCGCTCGCGGCCGGCGGCAACACGTTCTACGCCTCCTACTCGGGCAACTATTATGCGGGCCCATCGCAGTCCGCCCCTCTGACGCTTACGGCCTCTGCCGGGAACATCGCCAGCACCGCTACTACGATCTCCGCCAGCGCCGCCCAGGTCACTTTGGGAAATTCCATCACCCTCACGGCGCTGGTCTCGCCTGCATCCGGGTCCACAACTCCCACCGGATCGGTAACCTTCTTCAGCAACTCATCTTCGCTCGCTACCGTGGCTCTCAATTCGGGCGGAACGGCCGCTTACACATTTGCTCCGGCTTCTCAGGAAGAACTCGCGCTTACTGCCCTCTATAGTGGCAGCAGCGCCTTTTCGAGCTCCGTCTCTTCACCCCTCACGATTACGGTGGCGCCACCCGCCCCGGATTTCATGATCTCCGGCCCAAGCTCCGTAACCATGACTGCCGGATCGCACGCCAGCGCCGTCCTCTCCGTCACGGCGCTGAACGGCTTTAGCGGAACCATTCAACTGAGATGCTCAGGACTGCCGTCCGGCGACACTTGCAGTCTGCCCGCGAGCATCACTCCTTCCGGAACAACGCCGTTCACGGTCACCATCGCCGCTGCGGGCGCGTCACTTGCCGCGTGCCTGCCCCTGGGCATGATCCTATTGCTGCTGGCCGGCAAACGGCGCACCGCCGGGCTTGCGTTGCTGGTCATCACCGCTCCAGTGCTTCTCTCCGGGTGCAGCTCGAGCATCACGCGCTCAAGCGATTCAACCGGTCTCTGGGCACAGACCTTCACCGTCACCGTAACCGCCGCATCGGGATCCCTCGCGCATCAGTGCGCCTTCACGGTGACTGTCGCTCCCTGAGCACCGATTCACGAAGCGGGTGCGCATCGGCGCGTACTGGGAGTGCGCCATTACGGCAGCGTTACGGCTGAGGTGACGGGCCCGAACAATGGCCGCGGCCCGGCGCAGATCAGAACGGCACACCGGGGATCCGGCAACAAATGAGAGGTTCGGCTCAATTCGCCTTGCGCACTGCGGCTGCGATCTTCCGCAACTCGGGCAAGACCGCGCCCAGCGCCGCAGGAGCGGCGTCCCGCTTGCCCAGCGCGAAGTACACCTCGCGATAGTGCTTGTAGAGCTGCTCGTAGACGGCGGCCGATGGGGGATCGGGCGCGACGGTGCGAAATGGCAGGCAGACCGCATCCTGCGCTTCTTCGACGGTCTTGTAGGCGCCGGCGGCGAGCAGCGCGAAGATGCCCGAGCCCAGGCTGGTCGGAATCCCCGCCGGCACCAGCACCGGCTTCGAGAGCACGTTGGCGTAGACGCGGTTCAGCACTTCATTCTTCTGCGGAATGCCGCCAGCGTTGATGACGCGGTCGATGCGCACGCCATGCGCGGCCATGCGTTCGAGAACGATGCGGGTGTGGAACGCCGTGCCCTCGATGGCGGCGAAGAGTTCGTCCTGCGCGGTGTGGACAAGGTTCCAGCCCAGGGTGATGCCGCCCAGCTCGGGATTGACGAGCACGGTGCGGTCGCCGTTGTCCCAACTCAGGCGCAAGAGGCCGGTCTGCCCGGCTTTGTAGGCGTCCAGTCCGTCGCTCAGCGCGCCAACTGTCGAGCCCGCGCGCTTGGCAATGGCGTCGAAGATGTCCCCCACCGCGGAGAGCCCGGCCTCAATGCCCGTGTAGTGCGGATGCACGCTGCCAGGCACCACGCCGCAGACGCCGGGAACCAGTTGCGCCTGGCGCGCCATGGCGACGATGCAGGTGGAGGTGCCGACGACGTTGACGGCATCGCCCTCGCGAATGTTGGAGCCGATGGCGTCCCAGTGGGCGTCGAATGCGCCCACGGGAATCGGGATTCCGGCGCGCAGGCCGAGGAGTTCAGCCCATCGGGGCGTGAGATGGCCGGCAAGATGGTCGCTGGTGAGGTATTCGCCGCCCAGCTTCGCGCGAATGCCTGCGAAGAGCGGATCGACGGCGACGAGAAATTCTTCCGGCGGCAGACCGCCCCACTTGGGGTTCCACATCCACTTGTGGCCCATGGCGCAGACGCTGCGCTTGAGCCCCCTCACCGTGGTCACGCCGCACAGCGTAGCGGCCACCATATCGCAGTGTTCGAGAGCGGTGACGAAGCGCGCGCGCTTTTCGGGGTTGTGACGCAGCCAGTGCAGCAGCTTGGCAAAGCCCCACTCGTGGGAATAAACTCCTCCGCACCACTCGATGCCCTCGAAGCCCACCTCATGGGCCTTCGCAGTGATCTCGGCGGCCTCAGCGAAGGCGCGATGATCGCACCATAGGTAGTACTCATCGAGCGGCTCCAGTTCCGTTCCAGGGCCTGCGCCCACAGGAATCACGCTGGAGCCGGTGGTGTCGAGAGCGATGGCTGCGACCTGTGCACCATCGATCCCGGTATTCCGTAATGCATCCCGTGTAGCGCGGACGAGCGCAGCCATCTGGTCCGCGTGGGACTGCGTGGCGTAGTTGGGATCGTCGCGGCGGCGGTGAAGCGGGTATTCGGACGAGGCCGCGCCAAGGGGGCCCTTGGCGCTGTCAACCAGAGTCACGCGAACGCTCAGTGTGCCGAAATCAACGCCTGCAACGATGGCCATCGAAGCAAACCCTCCCGAAGAACCGCCGTGAAATCCGTTCACCAGGGTAAATCATTGACCGTTCGTGCGCGTGTGCGGCTACTTCCTTCTTTTGAAGAGGAACGCCGCGGCCCTGCTCATGCCGGAAGTTTTGGAGGGTAAGGATGCCGGCGAAGGTTTGCCTGCGGCCGGCCTGGCAACCGAGCTTTGCGGTTTGGCCTGAGCGGCTGCGGCAGGAGGGTTTGCGCCGGCGTGCGAGTCGGCGAATCCCTGGGGCAGTGCGATCTTCGGCGCCGCGCCGTTGGGAGCGTTTTTCACCAGGATGGTGATCCTGCGGTTGGAGGGATCGAAGGGATTTTTCTTGTCGAACAGAAGCTGGTCGGCGTAGGCGCGCACTTGAGTCACCTGATCGGAGCGCACGCCGTCGGCTTGCAGCAGGCGGCGCGCGGCATTGGCGCGGTCGGCCGATAGCTCCCAGTTGGAGTAATCGGCCCCTTTCGAATATGGCGTGGCGTCGGTGTGGCCCTCGATGAGCAATTGGTTGGGCAGGGTCTTCAGTTCGGCGGCGAGCAGCGAGAGCAGCTCCTGGCCGTGTTCGCTGAGCTGGGCGCTGCCGTTCTGATAAAAGGTTCCGTTCTTGCCTTCCAGCATCTCAATGCGCAGGCCCTCGGGCGTAATGGTGATGTCAATCTGTTTCGCTAACTTTTGCAACTCTTTTTTGGAGTTGATCTCGTTTTCGAGCTTCTGTTTCAAAGCCTCCAACCGCTGCTTGTTTACGTCGGTTTCGGTCACCTGGATGCCGTTGCCAGACATGGTGGTGCCCAACAGGTTGGCAGTGCCTTTGGGATCGTTGAAGTAGCCGGCCACGGCCTGCCGGACCTTTTCGCTCGAGCCCATCAGCCAAAGGACAATGAACAGCGCCATCATGGCGGTGACGAAATCGGCGTAGGCTACCTTCCAGGCGCCGCCGTGATGGCCGCCGTGCGCGGACTTTTTCTTGATGACGAAGATGGGCTGGGGCTTGGCGGACATGATCTCGTGTTTCTCCCATTCAGCGCGCGCACGCTACGCGGCTGCCTCTTCGGCTGCGGCCGGCGCGACGCGGTTCTTGCAGGTTGTCTCCATCTCGTCGAAGCTGGGGCGGACGTAAGCGGGAATGGCGCGCCGCGCCATCTCAATGGCGATCATGGGCGCGGAGCCTTTGAGGAACGAGAGCAGCAGGACGCGGAGCACGTGCAGATATTCGTTCTCTTCTTCGGCGATCTTGCGCATGTTGGCGCTGAGAGGGCCGACCACGCCGTAGCAGAGCAGAATGCCGAGGAAGGTTCCCACCAGGGCTGCGGCCACGTGTTTGCCGATCTCGTCCGGCGGGCCGCCCAGCGCGCCCATGGTGATGACCACACCCAGCACCGCGGCCACAATCCCAAAGCCGGGCAGCGAATCGGCGACCGTCGTCAGTGAATCGGCGGGCTGCATGGCGGCGTGATGATGCACCTCCATGTCCAGCTCCATCATTTGGTCCATGTCGAAGGGCTCCACGCCTCCGGTAATGGCGGTGCGCAGCGTGTCGCACACAAAGTCCAGAGCATGATGATCGCTGAGAAACTCGGGATACTCCTTGAAGACGGCGCTCTCTGCAGGTTTCTCAACGTCCATCTCCACAGCCAGCAATCCCTCTTTGCGCACCTTGTTCAGGAACTGGTACATCATTTTGAGCGTGCTCAAGTAGCGATCTTTGGTGAACGGCGAGCCTTTGAGAGCGCCCACCAGAGCGGCGGCAATGGCCTTGAGAACGCGGAGTGGGTTGGCCACCAGCACCGTCCCCGAGGCCGCACCGGCGATGATGAGCAGCTCGGCAGGCTGGAGCAGGACGGCGATGTGGCCCTTTTCCATGAGGAAGCCGCTGAGGACGGCGACAAAGACCGTGACGATGCCTATGATGGCAAACATGCGAGCCTCCCTGGAGCGGACGTGACGCAGTTGCCGCCTGAGCGGATGCTGGATTGCATGGCTTCACGGGCGCATTCAAGCAGTTGCGCAAGAGTTTCGCTGCCGTGCGCAGCTTGGGCCGCGCCGATGCTGACGGTAAGGGAGATGCGGTCGCCCCACCAGCGGAAGTCGGCGGTGCGGGCCAAGCCGGCGAGCACGCGCGCGTGGGCGTCGAGCATCTCCGGGGTGCGCTCGTGGGCGATGACCAGAAACTCATCGTCGCCCCAGCGGCCCAATTCTTCAGCGGGCCGCAGGCCCACGGCGAGCGCGTGACGGACCTTTTCCAGCATGGCGTGGCAAGCGCCGGCGCCGTGGCTTTTGCGCAGCTCAGGGGCCTGATCGACGCTGATCCACAGGACGCCGAGAGGCTCATCGCCGCGCAGGAAATCGTCGAACTCGTTTCTGAGCCGCTCTTCGAAGTCGGCCTGGCTGGCCAGCACGCCTTCGTCCTCGCCCGTCTCGCCGTGGGGCAGCGCATCCAGGCTCTCCGCAGGATGAAAGACGGCGGCCGCGCCGATGCGCTCGCCCAGCTCATCGCGCAGGACAAAAGCGCGCGCGATGGCCGGCGCCTCGTGGCCCAACTTGTGCCGCAAACGAACCAGGGAGCCGCGTCCCGCTTCCACGTCTGCGCACAATTGCGGATCGCCGTTTTGCGCGCCATCGAGAAGCGGCCGCAGCCCCTCGGGAATGAAATGCTCCAGCACGTCCGCGGCAGCGAAGCCGGTGATGGCCTCCGCAGCCTGGTTCCAGAACGCCACTTCGCCCTCCCCGGTGAAAACGGCAATGCCATCCGGCAGGCTGTTCAGCGCGGCGGCGAGGAGTTCAATGCGATCGGTCATGCAGGCCTCTTGGAGCGGGTTCTTTCCCTGCGCGCAGTTCTGCACCACCATTGGAAGAGAGGGTTTTTCCGCGCAGGCAGCCGGAGGACCGTTCCTTTTGTCATATCGGCGCGCGGCCAGCTTCCTTCACGGTTGTGCGGAAATGGGAATTGCGAAAGACCGGAATTTCTTGAGCGCGAGAGGCCGAGAGGCATAGTTTGGAAACAAGCGGAGCGCGCAAGCCAGAATTTGGAATCCACAGCCTCATCTCTACAAAATGAGACATAAACTCTGGAGCCGCTCTGGTCCAACTCCAAAGGGCATTGTTACACTGCTCAAGGACGGCAAGGGAGAATCGCCGCATGATGCATCGCTGGTTGGTATGCGCAATCCTGTTCGCATTAGGCGCGGGGAGCGCGACGGCCTTCGCACGGCGAACCCACACGGCGGGCTCCGCTTCGGCCGCCCAGCCGGCCGCAACGCCGCAGCCGCCTAAAACCTACCATCTCCAGCGTCACCCGGTGGTCGCGCTCACCTTTGATGATCTGCCCGCTGCCGGCAGCCTGCCGCCCGGCGACAACCGTGTCCGCATCCTTACCACCTTGACAGAAGAACTCAAGGCCCACCACCTCAAAGGCGTGTACGGCTTTGTAAACGCCGTCTCGCTGCCCGGCGACCAGGATGCGCAGCAGGCCCTCCGCATCTGGCTGGCGGCGGGCATGAACATCGGCAGCCACACCTGGGACCATCCCTCGCTCACTGACAATACCGCCGCTTTCTTCGAGCACGACATCGCGCTCAATGAGCCGCTCCTGGCGCAATTTGCGGGAAATCGCGACTGGCACTGGTTCCGCTTTCCTTATTTGGAAGAAGGCGACACTCTGGCCAAGCGGAATGACGTCCGCGCCTGGCTCCAAAGCCACGGTTACCGCGTCGCCCAGGTCACACTCAACTTTGACGACGATTCCTGGAACGATCCCTACGCACGCTGCATGGCGCGCCACGACACCGCAGCCATCGCCTGGCTCAAGCAGAGCTATCTGGAAAACGCGGCGGAGTTCCTGCGCGTAGGCCGCGAGGAAGAACTGACCGCCTTCGGCCATGAGGTTCCCAACGTCCTGCTCCTGCACGGCACCGCCTTCACCACGCTTATGCTGCCCGATCTGCTCAAGATCCTCCACCAGCAGGGTTTCCGCTTTGCGTCGCTCCCCAAGGTGGAGAGCAATCCCATCTACTTCCAGAACGTGAACGCGGCTCTCAAAAATGGCGGCTCGCTGCCCAATCAGTACCTCGATTCCCGCAACTTGCCCTATCCGCCTCTAACTGAGGAGCCTTACGACAAGTTGCATAACCTTTGCCGGTGAATAGCCCAGGCGGAACGCAGCCGCGCCCTGGGAATCGCGTCCGCCAGAACTTCCCGCACCCCGCAGGGACGCCGGCGAATGCATGGACGGGCAAAGATTCCCTCCCTGCGATTGCCCTAGGAGGGGCAATTATATACTTGACACACAGAGAAAATAGGCGCGTTGTTACTACATGGAAGCGCCCGAGACACTTCAAAACGCGATCATCTACTTCAGCGATCCCGACCGCTGCTTTCAGTACGCTCTGAATCTTCGGTTCCCGAACGGCGTTGTTTTCTGCCCACGTTGAGGCTCGGAAGAGCATTCGTTTCTCAAGACGCGCCGCATCTGGTTCTGCAAAGGCTGCAAGCACCAATTCTCGCTCAAGGTGGGCACGATCTTTGAGGATTCTCCGCTCGGACTCGACAAGTGGATGTGCGCTTTTTGGATGATCTGCAATTGCAAGAATGGCGTTAGCTCTTGCGAAGTGGCGCGGGCGCTCGGCGTGACGCAAAAGACGGCATGGTTTATGCTTCACCGGATTCGCAAGGCTATGCACGATGATTTCGCGGGCGGCAAACTGGGCGGCGAAGTCGAGGCAGACGAAACCTTCATCGGCGGCAAGGCCCGCAATATGCACACCAGCAAGCGAGAGCGCCGCATTACTGGCACCGGCGGCAAAGACAAGACGGCAGTAATGGGATTGCTTGAGCGTGGCGGCAACGTCCGTACTACGGTGGTTCCCAACCGCAAGCGGGGCGCACTTCAAGCCGAAGTGAAGAAGCATGTAGAAGCGGGCGCGGCGCTCTACACCGATGCACTCCAGTCCTACCGCGGATTGGCCCAAGAATACGCGCATCAGGTAGTTGATCATGCTGTCGAATACGTGAATGGTCGCGTACACACGAGCGGCCTGGAAAACTTCTGGTCCCTCTTGAAGCGGGGCATCAATGGCACGTATGTGAGCGTCGAACCGTTTCATCTCTTCCGTTACCTCGACGAGCAAACCTTCCGCTACAACAACCGCAAGAACAAAGACGATCAGGCGCGGTTTGAACTGGCGATGCGTAACGTGTTTGGCAAGCGCCTTACCTACGAACAACTGACCGGCACTGGCAGCGCTACGTCACACTGATAAACGGCAAGGGCGTGGCAAACGCTAACCCTTGCTGGATTTCTTACGTTTGGACTTCGGTTTGGGTTTCCCTTCCACGACGGCAGACTTCGGGACTCGAAAGAGCTTAGTCATTCCCTCGTCGAATTTCTTGCGGGCCTCTGGCCCTTCGCGGTATTCAGGCTTCATTGCTTCCAGCCTACGCCTGTTCCAAATTGTAGCCACATCAATCTTCCCGTAATCGGGAAGCATACATTTCTGGGCTGGACGTAGCTAAGGCGTGTTGGGAGAAGATTCCCTAGCTCGCGCTGAAATACTCCAGCAGGAGAGTACCCGCTACTCCTGCTTGTATGCACAACAATTGCTCCAGGAATCATTCCTTCGTTCTCATTCGAACTACACTCGGGCATCATGGGCGCATCTGGGCCAAATGTATGGCATCCCGATACGAGAGCAGATGTCTCAGCGATTGCTTGCGCAATGGCACGACTATCCTCGGTTGCTGTGAAATATATCGTGCATGGTTGTCCTTTGACCCGCGACCCATACGACTGAAATGCTCTGAGTATTTGGACTAAGCCCATGTAGGCTGGATCGCTTTGCGTGATGCCGCGATTATGAGTTTCCAGTTGCGAGGTAAGCGAACGGTTCTGATCGGATAGTGTTCGATGGTCTTGATAGTTCGCGCGTACCATCGAACCTCCGAAAATAGCGAGATACACAATCACCTCACCAAAAACTGCGGCAATGGCAGCGAACGCGAATGTCTTCTGGAGGTGCGTCATAATGCCCCGTGGACCCTCCCGCACAAGGGTGACAAAAAGGGCGAGGAGAAGGCCGACAAGAGGCAACACAATAAACGGCACCAGGAAACCAAGCGTGGTGCTACCCAAAGACGAGATGAAATCACGCCACGAGTTTCCCAGTAGCACCCAGTAAAAATGCGACATGCCGCATTTTCCCCTTTCCTGGGCGTGTGTGGCAAGTATATAATTACCCTAGGAGGACCCCTTGTTCATTTTGGGCTTGCAGGCTTATCTCTTGGTTTCGGTCCCGCCCAGCGAGATCACCTGGAGCTTCACCGGGGCAAGCCCCGCCGTGGCCATCTCCAGTTTTTTGGCTGCGCCGTAAGAAAGATCGATGATCCGGCCTTTGTAGAGGTAGCCGCGATCATTGATCCGGACCACCACCGAGCGGTGGTTCACCAGGTTTATCACCCGCACGATGGAGCCGAAGGGCAGCGTATTGTGGCAGGCGGTCATGGCGTACATGTTGTACGTTTCGCCGTCAGCCGTGCGCCGGCCGTTGAACAATCCGCCATACCAGGAGGCAATTCCGTGCAGCTTGTCGCCCAGTTCCCTGGCCTCCTCTTGCGGCGTCAGCGGCGCCGGCGCTTGGCGTATCACTTCGGGCGGGGTTGAGGCGGATCTGGACAGCAGCACATCCGCCAGCACGGTTCGCGTGCAAAACGTCAGCGCCACGGCCGCCACCACAACCGAAAACATCCCTGCCCACAGACCGATAGCGAGCGGAGTGCTTAGGTTCAAGTTGCGAAAAATCCGTCGTTTGACCATCCGATAATTTTACCAAATCGACACCTTTT
>JAJYZC010000003.1 GCA_021800255.1 Acidobacteriota bacterium | reverse complement strand
GAGAACCCGAAGCACAAGCAGCGCCAGGGATGAAGACGGGTTTCCGGGGTCAGGTGAGGCCATGAAACTGGCGCCTGAAACCTGGCGTTTGAACCCTGGCAAGATTAACAATTTAAGGGAGCAAAGGATTTCCAATGGCACGCATTGCAGGCGTTGATCTACCCAGCCACAAGCAGGCGCGGATCGCGCTCACTTACATTTTTGGGATCGGGCAGCCGCGCGCGCTCAAGATTCTGGATAAGGCCAACGTTGACGCCTTCAAGAAGGTTCAGGATCTGGGCGAGGACGAGGTAAGCCGCATCCGTCAGGTGATTGAGGATGAAGGCGGCGTCGAGGGCGACCTGCGCAAGGATGTCCAGATGCACATCAAGCGCCTCATCGACATTCAAAGTTACCGCGGCAGCCGTCACCGGCGGTCGCTGCCGGTGCGCGGTCAGCGCACCCACACCAATGCCCGCACTCGCAAGGGCCCGCGCAAGGGCACGATTGCTGGCAAGAAGAAAGCGACGGCGAAGACATAATGGCGAAGACGGAGCAGAAAGGCGCCGCTGGCAAAAGCGGCAAGGGCAAGAAGTTTAAGAAGCGCGAGCGCAAGAATGTGCCGTTCGCAATTGCGCACATTCAAGCCTCGTTCAACAACACTATCGTCACCATCACTGACCCGGTGGGCAATACCTTGAGCTGGAAAAGCTCAGGCTCGCTCCAGGGTATGCGCGGGTCGCGCAAGGGCACTCCCTTCGCGGCGCAGTTGGCGGCTTCAACCGCTGCGTCGATGGCGCGCGACCACGGCGTGCGCACCGTGGATGTGCGCGTCGCCGGACCGGGGTCGGGCCGCGAGTCGGCCATCCGCGCACTGGCCGCCGCGGGCATTGAGGTCAAGTCCATCCGCGATGTGACCCCGGTGCCGCACAACGGCTGCCGCCCGCCGAAGCGGCGGCGGGTCTGAGAGGCAGGCAATAGGCAATAGGCATTAGGCAATAGGGATTAGGAATCGCGTAGCGATTTGAGCGTTGCATCGTTTCAACGAATGCCTCGTGCCTGATTCCTAACAACAACGGGCCGGGACGAAGCGTCCCATTGCAGCAAGTAAGATACAAGCTCAAGCCAATGCTGATAGTTCTTGCACGACGAGCTAAAAGCTGAGAGCTAAAGGCTGAAAGCTGCTTTTCGCGTAAACCGGCCGGCATCCGAAGTCAGGAGAAAAAAATGGCACGTTATACCGGAGCAGTTTGCCGGCTTTGCCGGCGCGAAGGCGCCAAGCTCTTTTTGAAGGGCGCTAAATGCGCCTCAGACCGCTGCCCGCTGGAGAAGCGCAACTTTCCTCCCGGACAGCACGGTAAAGATCGCAAGGCCAAGATCGTGGGCTACGGCCTGCAACTGCACGAAAAGCAAAAGGCCAAGCGCATGTACTTCACGCTCGAGGGCCAGTTCCGCGAATATTACGAAAAAGCCAACCGCGCTACCGGCGTCACCGGCGAGTTGCTCATCCAGCAGCTTGAGCGGCGCCTCGATAATGTGGCCTTCCGGCTGGGCTTTGCCATCTCGCGCCGCCAGGCCAGGCAATTGGTTCGTCACGGGCACGTAACAGTCAACGCGCGCAAGGTGAACATTCCTTCTTACCAGGTGAACGTGGGCGACGAGATTGCCGTGCGCGAGGGCGCCAAGAAGCTGCAGATCGTGGAGCAGGCCTCGCAGTATGCCGCCCAAAACCCCGCGCCCACGTGGCTGGAAGCTAACTTTGAAAATCTGTCTGGGCGCGTGCTCCATCTGCCCAAGCGCGCGGACGTCAACCTTCCCGTCAACGAGCAGTTGATCGTGGAGTTGTACTCGAAATAGAGTTGTCAGTCGTCAGTGATCAGTTGTTCGTTATCTGCCTGCTTCCATCCGGCTTGTAACTAGAAATTGACAACAGATAACTGAGAACCGTCAACTGAAAACTGAAAAGGAGAACTCGCGCGGCCGCCGCAAAATGCATCGCGACGCACATGCCGCGCAGAAACGAGAGATGACTATGCTGTGGAGAGGATTTCAAAAGCCCAAGCGTCTGGCAGTAGACGCCGAGACGCTCACTGACACGTTTGGCAAATTCAGCGCCCAGCCCTTTGAGCGCGGGTTTGGCACCACCATCGGCAACGCCCTGCGCCGCACCCTGCTCAGCTCCATTGAGGGCGCCGCTGTCACCGCTGTCCGCATTGAGGGCGTGCTGCACGAGTTCCAGTCCATCACCGGCGTGGTCGAGGACGCCACCGACATCGTTCTCAACCTCAAACAGATTCCCTTCAAGCTCGTCGGCGAGGGTCCCAAGGCGCTGTACCTGCGCGCTGGCCAGCCCGGCGTCGTCACCTCGGGAATGATCGAGGCCGACAGCGATGTGGAGATTCTGGATAAGAACGTCTATATCGCCACCGTCTCCGAGGGCGGCAAGCTGGAGATGGAGATGCGCCTCAAGCGCGGCCGCGGATACGTCTCCGCCGACAAGAACTTCGACGCCGACCTGGGACTGGGCTTTATTCCCGTCGATTCGGTCCACTCTCCGGTGCGGCGCGTGAACTATATCGTCGATGCCGCCCGCCTGGGCCAGATCACCGACTACGACAAGCTGACCCTCGAGGTGTGGACCAACGGGGCCGTGCTGCCCGCCGACGCCGTGGGCCTGGCGGCCAAGCTGCTCAAGGACCACATGAACATCTTCATCAACTTTGAAGAGGAGATTGAGGCCGAGGCGCGCGGCGAGGAAGGCCGCCTTCTGCTGCGCAACGACAACCTCAACCGCAATGTGGAGGAATTGGAGCTGTCGGTGCGCAGTTACAACTGCCTGAAGAACGCCAATATCCAGACCATCGGCGAGCTGGTGCAGAAGACTGAGGCCGAGATGCTGAAGACCAAAAACTTCGGCCGCAAGAGCCTGAACGAGATCAAGGAGATCCTGGCGCAGATGGGTTTGTCGCTGGGCATGAAGATCGACGAGCACGGCAACGCGGTGCCGGGACCGACCAGCATTCCCCCGGCTGCTGCGCTGGCCGCCGGCTACAACCGCTTCGATGAAGAGGATGAACCCCTGGATTCAGTGGACGTGCATTTGCCCACGGAGACGGAGAATTTTTGAGAAACAGGGACTAGGGAATAGGGACTAGGGACTGGAAAGGCCGCCCCGCGCTAGCCCTTAGTCTATGTCCCTCAGTTCCTAGAAGGAAAAGACATGCGCCATCGCAATGCAGGATTCAAGCTCGGACGCAACACCAGCCATCGCCGCGCCTTGTTGCGCAACTTGGCTACGTCCGTCATCCAGGAAGACCGCGTGCAAACCACCATAGCTAAGGCCAAGGCCGTGCGTCCGCACGTTGAAAAAATGATCACCCTGGGTAAGAAGGGCGATCTGAACGCGCGCCGGCAAGCGCACGCCTTTCTTGCCACGGACGATGCCGTGAAGCGGCTGTTCGACGTGGTGGCGCCGCGCTACGGCGACCGCAACGGCGGCTATCTGCGCATCGTTCGCACCGGCTTCCAGCAGGGCGACGGAGCAGAGAAAGCCTTTATCGAGCTGCTGGGCGCTGAAAAACAATTGGAAGTCAAGCGCCAGAAGCGCGCCGATCTCAAGGCCAAAAAGCGCGCCGAACTCGAAAAACAGATCGAAGAGCAGAAAAAACAAGAGGAAACTGAAGGCCAAGGCGGCGAAGAAGCGGCGTAATCATATACAGCGATTCTTCGCTCCCGCCTTCGCGCAGTAACACCTCCCGGCGCATCTCCTTCGAGGGATGCGCCGGTTTTCCATGCGCCTCACCGCCTGACATCTCTTCTCATGCTTTTCCCCCGCCAGACTATACTGGGCTAGGCAGCATGAACTTCAATTTGCGCTGCCGCACGTAGAACGATTCCCTGAAAGAAAATGGCTTGCGCAAAGGCCGATGAAGGCATGGCCAAGCGAGCCGATGCTCAATTTTGATGTGTAACTGCGATGCCAAGCCAACGTCCGAAGACCAGGGATCGCTAGCTGCGCCACGGCACAGTGCCCGCCGGTGGGCGCTCGGCAATCTCCGTGCCGCCAGCCCGGCGGGCATCAAAAGCAGGATTGCGGGTATCTATGCGCTCCTGGCGTTGTTCAATGCCGGCGCATGGCTGTGGGCGGCCGTGGCCTTTCACCGCTATCCGGTCTTGCTTGGCACCGCTTTTTTAGCCTATAGCTTTGGCTTGCGCCACGCCGTGGACGCGGATCACATCGCCGCCATTGACAACGTAACTCGCAAGCTGATGCAGGAAGGCAAGCGGTCCGTGGCCGTTGGCTTTATGTTTTCACTCGGCCATTCCACAATCGTCGTGGCGGGTGCGCTGGCCATTGCTGCCGCTGCGCTCAGGTTGCAGCAGCATATGCCTTTCTTCCGCAGTTGGGGAGCGGTTGTCGGGACGCTGGTCTCATCCTTCTTCCTGTTGGCTATTGCCGCCGTCAACCTGGTCATCCTGGGTTCAGTATTCCGCACCTTCCAGAGCGTGCGGCGCGGCGAGCCGTATGTGGAGGAGGATCTCAATCTCCTGCTCGCGAACCGCGGCTTCCTGGCGCGCATCTTCCGGCGTCTGTTCGCCATGATCCGGCGCAGTTGGCACATGTACCCGCTGGGTTTGCTCTTCGGCCTTGGGTTTGACACCGCGACGGAGATCGGACTGCTGGGAATCTCGGCCGCGGAGGCCGCAAAAGGTCTGCCGCTGCTGTCGATCCTGGTCTTTCCCGTGCTCTTCGCCGCGGGCATGTCGCTGATCGACACCACTGACAACGTGCTCATGCTGGGCGCTTATGGCTGGGCCTACGTCAAGCCCATTCGCAAGCTCTACTACAACGTGACCATCACCTTTGTCTCCGTAGTTGTGGCTTTGGCGGTGGGCGGCGTGGAAGCCCTTGGTCTTTTGGGCGGCCAGATGCACTTGCAAGGCGATTTTTGGGGCTTTGTGGCGCGGCTGAACAACAACTTCGGCGTACTCGGCTATTGCATTATCGCCATCTTCGCCTTGACCTGGATCGGCTCCATCGCGATTTACCGGCTGCGCAGGTTCGAGGAGTTGGAACTCGAAACCAAGGGCGAAGGATGAGCGCCCGCCGGCTATTCGACATGATAGTTGGGCGCCTCCCTGGTGATGATCACATCGTGAACGTGGCTTTCGCGCAGCCCCGCGCCGGAGATGCGGACAAACTGGGCCTTTTGCTGCAACTCCGCAATGGTGGCGCAGCCCAGGTAGCCCATGCCAGAGCGCAATCCGCCTACAAGCTGAAAGACCATGGCTTCCAGCGGTCCCCGGTACGGAACGCGGCCTTCGATTCCCTCGGGAACAAATTTCGCCAGGCGGTTCTCGTTCGCGCGCTCGCGCTGGACTACGCCCTCTGAACCGTTCTCGGCGGCGCTCAAATCGGCGCCCGACTGAAAATAACGTTCACCGGACCCCTGGTTCATCGCCGTCAAAGAACCCATGCCGCGATAACTCTTGAAGCTGCGCCCCTGGTAGAGGATGGTTTCGCCAGGGCTTTCGTCCACGCCGGCGAAGAGTGATCCGATCATGACCGTACTGGCGCCGGCGGCGATGGCCTTGGTGATCTCGCCGGAGTATTTAATGCCGCCGTCGGCGATGACCGGGATCCCGCGCGGTTGTGCCGCGCGCGCGGCCTCGGCGATTGCCGTAATCTGAGGCATGCCCGCTCCTGTCACCATGCGCGTGGTGCAGATGGAGCCGGGGCCGATGCCGACCTTGATGGCGTCGGCCCCGGCGTCAATCAGCGCCAGCGCGCCGTCATAGGTGGCCACGTTGCCGGCCAGCACGGCCACGTCCTGGAATCGCTTCTTCACCTCGCGCACCGCCTCCAGCACGCGCGAGGAGTGCCCGTGGGCGGAGTCGATGGCCAGCACGTCGGCGCGGGCGCGGATCAATTCCGCGGCGCGCTCCAAATAATCGCCCGTGGCGCCGATAGCGCCGCCCACGCGCAGGCGGCCGTGATCGTCCTTGCTGGCGTTGGGGTACTTCAGCTTTTTCTGGATGTCCTTGACGGTAATCAACCCCTTCAGCTCATAGCGGTCGTTCACCACCAGCAGCTTTTCTACGCGGTGCTGGTGCAGGATCAGCTCCGCCTCTTCCAGGGTCGTGCCCACAGGCACGGTGATGAGGTTTTCCCTGGTCATCACGGCGCCGACGGGAATGTCGGTGCGGGTCTCAAAGCGCAGATCGCGGTTGGTGAGAATGCCCACCAGGCGCTTGCCTTGCGTGACTGGAACTCCGGAGATCTTATAGCGGCGCATCACTTCCAGCGCGTCGGCGATCATCTGGTCCGGGCTGATGGTGACCGGATCCACGATCATGCCGCTCTCCGAGCGCTTCACTTTGTCGATTTCGCCGGCCTGCTCAGCGACGGGGAGGTTGCGATGGACGATGCCGATGCCGCCTTGTTGCGCCATGGCGATGGCCATGCGTGATTCGGTCACGGTGTCCATGGCGGAAGAGATCAGCGGCGTATTAAGTGGGATGGAGCGCGTCAACTGAGTCTGCGTGCTCACCAGGGCGGGCACCACCTCGCTATAGGCGGGCACCAGCAGAACGTCGTCGAAGGTAAGGGCTTCCGGCAAATTTTGAGTGAGCATGGTAGTCTGGCGCGCCTGGCCGCTCAGGGATTCGGCGCTCCGGCCGTCTGGCGCTGCTCATCATTCTAATGGAGAGGGCAAGGACCGCGCTTTTCGGCTTTGCATCTTTGCAATGCCCTCAATTCCAGCGCGTCTTGTCGTTGGGGTCTTCGTCAATGCGCTTGCCCTCTCCGTCAAAACGCACGGTGCGGCCCTGGGAGCGCATATAGACCTCGAACTTGCGGGCTGTCCGGCGGCGCTTCCAGCGGTAGTAGCGGTTACGCAGCCCATACCAGCCCTCGCTCATCGCAAAGCTCATGCCGCGGCGCGGCGCAGAGCGCACATAGAGCAGTCCGGCCGCTGCTCCGCCCAGCTCCGCGAAGGCATACATGCGCTGTTCGCCGAAGAGCATGGCAATCGCGATCAGCCCGAAGATGATCGCCATATACTTGGCCTTCATGCCGATTACGAAAAAGAGCAGGAACTCGGTTTCGCCGTAGAGCACGCCAATGGCCACCAGCAGGCC
This sequence comes from Acidobacteriota bacterium, assembly GCA_021800255.1. Classification (GTDB taxonomy): domain Bacteria; phylum Acidobacteriota; class Terriglobia; order Terriglobales; family Acidobacteriaceae; genus Telmatobacter. The sequence goes on along the minus strand of JAJYZC010000003.1, from coordinate 101,654 downwards.
GAAGATGCCGCCAAAGCAGCCGTAGAGCGGAATCGGGGCAGGGGAGAAGCCGAAGACGCCGCCAGCCAGATCGATCAGCGCCGCCGCCCCGGCCGTTCCCAGCACTGAGACCCCGTAGAGCCAAAGCACCCAGTTCGCGTCGTGAAATCCCTCCAGGAATCCAGCCAGAAACCACAGAGACAGAAGTTCGAAGAGCGTCTCCAGCAATCCGAAGTGAACGAAACTATAGGTAAACGGCTGCCAGATGCCGCCGTGGAAAAATTTGCTTGGCTCAAAGGCCAACAGATAGCTCAACTGGCTCGCCGCCGGCGCAGATGCCAATCGTATCAGCAACAGGGCGAAGTAAGTGCATAGATTCAGCAGGACCAATTGGCGCGTGGCCCCGGTGAAGCCGGGAAATGCAAACGGGGTGGAACCAATCCTGCGCATCGTTGTCAACAGGGTAAACGCTGCACCGCGATCATGTCATGGAGCGGGCGAATGCTCAGGGAACCACAGCCAGGCTGCGATGTCCGGCAGCATCCACAGAGCGCACGCCGAAGATCACGTTGTCCTTTGAAATGGGCAAGGTGACGGACACGATCCCGCCCGGCTTACCCGGCTCGACCGTCTTCACAAACTGCCAATCCGGCGCGGTGGTTTCTCTCCACAGCACTTCATAGTGCACGCCGGCGCCGGCGCCCGCCGGCGCCTTCCAGCGCAGAGTTGTCGTGTTCTCGAGATTGCGCACGTCAATCGTCACCTTCCGCGGCTGGCCCGGCGCGGAGGCCAGTGTAGCCAGAGTAGCCGCATTCAGCCGCGCCACCCGCGCTACATAGTGGAAGTCCACAAACTGCGGCAAATCGCCCAAGATCGGCGCATGGGAGCCTGCTGCGGGATACACCACGTTCTGGTGCTGGTGGTTGTAGTCCTCGCGCCACTCAGTCAGCCGCACCGCCGCGAAGCCCTCGTCGTTGAAAGAACTCTGGTCGCCGCCCCGCAGGTAGCGATCCGGCCGGAACACGAGAAATGCGGAAAACGGCGAACCGCTCCCGGCGGGAAAGTAACTCCGCGCCGTGTCCGCAACCGCGCGGGCCAGTTCCCGGCTGGGCGAGTCGCTTAACTGGCCCAGCGCCAGCAGACGCCGCATTTGGGCCGCCGTCGCCGTTGCCGGAATCCCTTCGGAAAACACCCGCACCCGGTCCTTCAGTTGCAGCCTGTCACCCGGTGTTGTGTTTCCGCCTACAATGTCGTTGTTCAGCACCGCCTCCAGATGCCAGTCTTGCTCCCGCGCCAGGTGCGCCAGGTGTGCCGAGCCAAACAACCCCTGCTCCTCGCCCGCTACGGCCACAAAAACCAGGGTGGCCGGGAATCGCATCTTGCTCAAGGCGCGTGCGCACTCCAGCGACACGGCCACGCCGGAGCCGTCGTCGTTCGCTCCCGGCGCCGCGCCCCGCGCGTCCAACACGTTGGAGTTCCGCGAATCGTAGTGGCCGGTCACCAGGTACATGCGCTTCGCCTGCACAGGGTCCGTCCCCTGCAAAATCGCGTAAACATTGGTAATCCGGGTGGGCTGCGGAATTCGGCCCGCCCAGGCGCCTCCCTGCGCAGGATTGGCGATGAACACATCGCGGCGCACCTCCAGGCACCCCCCGCACTGCTTTGAGATCTGCTCAAACTGCTCCGTAATCCAGTCCGCCGCCGCGTTGATGCCCTGGCCGCGCGGCAAATCCGTCTCCATGCTCGAAAGTGTGTTGCGGGTGCCAAACCTTACCAGGGTCTTGATCGTCTGTTCTATGCGCGCGGCTGTGATCGTCTGGAGGGCTTTGGCTATGGCCGGATCCGGCTTGGCTGGGGCAACGCGGGCTGCGTGCAGCGCGTAATCTGGCTGCGCCTGGCAGAACGGTGCCGCCAGCGCCAGCCCGCAAGCGAGGATGGTGCTCGGAAGGTTCATGAACGCTCCTCCGCAGTTCGGATTCGTCTCACGTCTGCTGGCCCTTGACCAGAGGCGGGGTCGTCTCTAAAACTATAGCCGAACCTGAGTCGATGCGCCGCGGAAGAATCTGCCGGGATGACGTTTGGACGAAAGCTATGCAGCCGGCGGCAGATAAGGCCATTGCGCATGGATTCCGGTTCTGCCCTTGCGATATGACCGCGCAAGGTGCTTAATCTATGAGAGGTTTCGGAAGGAGAGGACGCTGTCATGCCCAGTTGCCCTGAATGTGATAACAATTTGGACATCGAAGTCGACGAAGTGGAGGAAGGCGACGTGATTACCTGCGACGAGTGCGGAACGGAGTTCGAGGTAGTCGGCGTCGAACCGCTGGAACTGGCGCGGGTTGAATCCGGCTTTGATGAGGAAGACGACCTATACAAAAATGAAGACGAGGAGGAGTGAAGATGCGAAGGGCCGGTTGGCTGGCTGGAATCGTGTTTGCCGCCTTGGCAGTGGGCTTCGTTCCGCAGGGACCTGGGGGCGCGCTGACTGTGCCCTATGCCTCGGCCCAAAGCACGGGCATGAGGACCGTCTCGGGCATGGTGCTGGACGTGAAGTCCGAGGCTGTTTCAGATGCCACGGTCTTCCTCGAAAACCAACAGACCAAGACCATTCGCAGTTGTATCACGCCCCGGAATGGCCGCTTCTACTTTGCCCAGGTCAGCATGAATGACAACTACAACCTTTGGGCGCAAAAAAACAAGCAAAAAAGCGCCACCAGGATCGTCAGCTCCTGGGATACGCGCACTGATTTCATCATCGATCTGACGCTGAAGTAAGCCCCCCCCCGGCGTCTTGGCGGGGGCTGAACCGCCGCCAAGAGCAAACCGCGAAGATGATCTCTGCTTACTGGATCTCGATCACATCCTTGGCTGCTGCTGCGGCTGCTTCGGCGCGGGCCATCAGCTTTTCCGCCGCGGCGTAGAACAAGGCCGCTTGCGGGCTCTTGGGTCCGGCCAGGGTTACGGGCAGGCCGCGGTCGCCGCCTTCGCGGATGGCCGGAATCAACTCAATCGATCCCAAAAACGGCACGTTGAACTGCTGCGCCGTGCGTTCCGCTCCGCCGCGCGAGAAGACGTCGATCTCCTTGTGGCAGTGGGGGCAGGTGAAGAAGCTCATGTTCTCGACGATGCCCAGCACCTCCACATTGACCTCGGCGAACATCTCCAGGGCCTTGCGCGCGTCCTCCAGGCTTACGTCGCTGGGCGTGGAAACCACCACCGCGCCGGTCAGCGGCACGGTCTGCACCAGCGAGATGGCCACGTCGCCAGTGCCCGGAGGCAGATCCACGATCAGATAGTCCAGCTCGCCCCAGTCCACCTGCTGCAGGAACTGGCGGATGATCTGATGCAGCATGGGTCCGCGCATAATCATGGGTTTGTCGCCGGGCGAGATGTAGCCGATGGAGATGGTTTTGACGCCGTGCGTCAGGTTGGGCTGGATCATGTTGCCGGGGCCGATCTTGGGCGACTGCGTTGAACCCATCATGAGGGGCACGTTGGGGCCGTAAACGTCGGCGTCCATCAGGCCCACGCGCTGTCCGAGCTTGGAGAGGGCTACGGCCAGATTGACGGCCACTGTGGTTTTGCCCACCCCGCCCTTGCCGGAGCCGATGGCGACGATCTTGGCGACGCCGGGTAAAGCCGCCGGCGGAGGTATGGCATGTGAATGCGCCATAATGTCTGAATTACTCCTTTCACTTGCAAATGGTTAGAAACGCGGCTGACGGCCGAGCTCCGCCGCTGCGCATCTGGCCGGTCCTCACGGTTGGCCGTGCTCCGAGCTCTCGAGCGCCGCCGTGGCCAGCCGCTCCTGCTGGCGCCGGGCGCGTTCCGATTCGCGATATTCGCGGCGGCGCAAGGCATCTTCATAGTGGCGGATCTCGTCGGGCGTCTCCGGCAGCAGGCGGGGAACCTTTTGCCTCCGGCCGTGCTCGTCCACGGCCACATACACCATGTAGGCGCTGGCCACATGAGTCACCGATCCGGTCTGCGGGTTTTCCGCCCACACCTTCACGCCCACTTCCATTGAGGTGGTGAATGCCCGATTCACGCTCGACTTGAGGATCACCAGGTCGCCCAAGTGCACGGGGCGGATGAAGTCGATGTGGTCCATGGCCGCAGTGACCACAGGCGTGCGCGAATGGCGGTAAGCTGCCATGGCCCCCGTCAAATCGATGAAGTGCATCAACCGCCCGCCCAGCAGGTTGCCCAGCACGTTGGTGTCGTTGGGCAGGATGATCTCTGTCATCTCCGACTGCGTGCTCGCCACCGTGCGCACCGTAGGATTGCCTTCCGCCCCGCTCATGTTCGCCTCGCTTCATTCAAGGTTTCATCCCCGCCGTGTGCCCTGGCGGGCATGTTAAGATTCGCCTGATGCTGGGCTGCGGCCTTGGGAACCGGGCCAGGCATCCTTCTCCAGTTTCGGCAATCCCAGCCAATAACGCAAATCCGCGGGGCCCCAATCCTGCGCAGCGGAGTTCGAAGGAGAAAAATGGACAAGATCGCAGGGCTGAGAGAGATTCTGGCGCTGGACCCTAAAAACAGCTTTGCTCGCTACGGCGTGGCCATGGAACTGGCCGGCCGCGGCGAAACCGGCGCGGCGCTCGCCGAGTTCGACACGCTGCTCGCTAACGATCCCGATTACACCGCCGGCTATTTCATGTCTGCGCAGACCTTGGCTGGCGCTGGCCGCAAAGCGGAGGCCGCGGAGCGGCTGAAGGCCGGGATCGCCTGCGCCGCGCGTACCGGCAATAGCCACGCCTTGAGCGAGATGCAGGCCATGCTCGACGAGCTGGACAGGTAGGGCAGTTCACCCCCAGCACCGATAGGGCTTTTACGGAGTGATTGCAGCCCGTCCGCCTTGTGGGGACGAGCCTCGATCCCGGCTCGCGGCTTATCGTGCGGCATGGCTCGCGGCTTGGACTTTTTCATAGAAAGAGCATCTAATATGCTATATGGCTAAATACTCCATTGTGGTGCCTTTCCATAATGAAGAGGAAAACGTCACCATCCTCTATGCGCGGCTGAAGCAGGTGATGGAGCAGGTGGGCGAGAGCTTTGAACTGGTGCTGGTGGACGATGGCTCGAACGACCGCACGTATAAGCTCCTGGAAGAGATTGCCGCGGTCGATAGCCGCGTGCTGGTGGTGAAATTGCGGCGCAACTTCGGCCAGACCTCCGCTCTGGCCGCAGGCTTCGACCACGCTTCGGGCGAGTTCGTGCTGGCTATGGATGGCGACCTGCAGCACGATCCCAACGACATCCCCGGCTTTCTGGAAAAACTCGAAGAGGGCTACGACGTGGTTTCCGGCTGGCGTAAGGAGCGCATCGACAACTTCGTGATGCGGCGTATCCCCTCGCGCTGCGCCAACTGGCTTATGGCCAAGCTATCGGGCGTGGAGATTCACGACTTCGGAACCACCTTCAAGGCATACCGGCGCGATGTGATTCAAAACATCCCGCTGTATGGCGAGATGCACCGCTTCATTCCTGCGCTGGCCAGTTGGTATGGAGCCTCTATCTGCGAGGTTCCCATCAAAAATGTGAACCGCGTGCGGGGCAAGAGCCATTACGGCATCGGGCGCACCTTCCGCGTCTTCTTCGATCTCATCACCATCCGCTTCCTGCTCAAGTATCTGAGCCGCCCCTTGCACCTTTTCGGCCGCCTGGGCGCGCTCGGCATCCTGGCTGGCAGCGCCATCTCCGCCGTGTTGCTCGGCGCGAAGATACTCAACCCTCACCAGAACGTCATGGACCAGCACGGTCCGCTGTTCGTCATTGCGGGAGTGCTCATCATATCCGGCATTCAGTTGCTGGCCATCGGCTTGCTGGGCGAGTTGCAGGTGCGCCACCACTACACCAGCCAGCATCCCACCCCTTACATCATCGACCGCATCGTGCGCTTGTCTCCTCCTGAAGAGCACAGCCTGATGCAGGAGGGGCAGGACGGGAGTTTTTAGAGCGGCTCCAGGGATCATGCGCCGTTTTTGAGCTTCGCGGAGGCCGGCGTTTCCCAAGGGAAATGCCGGCCGGCTGTTTGCTTCCTGTACATGGCAACTTCGGAACCGCTGCAACCGCTCTGCTCGAACAATTTGTGAGCGCGCGGATCGCGCAAGCCGGCGCGGCCATTTGTAAGGGGTTCGCCGCCAGGCAGTGCGGCAGGGCAGAGAACAGATGCAAATCGTAGCCCTTGCGGTCACCTGCCCTCAAGGTTCATTCTTAGCCTGATATGCAAGCGATTCGGATTCACGAGAAAGGCGGGCCGGAGGTCCTTCAACTAGCCGAGTTGCCTATTCCGCAACCGGGACCGGGCCAAGTGTTGATCCGGGTGGAGGCCATCGGGATCAACTTCATCGAAATCTACTTCCGTACCGGCGTATACAAAGCGTCGTTTCCGCTGACGCCGGGCAGCGAAGCCGCGGGCACCGTAGAAGAGTTGGGTCCGGGCGTGACAGGATTCGCCGCCGGTGAGGCCGTGGCCTCGACCAGCGTGCTGGGCAGCTATGCCGAGTACGCGCTGGTACCCGCGGCGCAGTTGGTCAAAGTGCCCGCGGGGCTCTCCCCGGAAAAGGCCGCAGCCGTGATGCTCCAGGGAATGACGGCGCACTATCTGGCTTATTCCACCTTTCCGCTCAAGGCCGGAGATACGGCGCTGGTTCATGCCGGAGCCGGTGGTGTGGGCTTGTTGTTGACGCAGATGGCGAAGCGGCTGGGCGCGCGCGTAATTTGCACCGTCTCCACGAAGGCCAAGGCGGAACTCGCGCGCGAGGCCGGAGCCGCACACGCGATTCTCTACACCGAGCAGGACTTCGAGGCCGAGGTCAAGCGGCTCACCGGCGGCAAGGGCGTAGATGTGGTCTACGACTCCGTAGGCAAAACTACCTTTGACAAGAGCCTGAACTGCTTGCGTCCGCGCGGCCTGCTGGCGCTTTTCGGCGCCTCCAGCGGACCGGTGCCGCCGTTCGACTTGGCGCAGCTCAACAGCAAAGGTTCGTTGTTCATCACCCGGCCCTCCCTTTGGCACTACATCTCCACGCGCGCTGAGCTGGAGTGGCGCGCCGGCGACGTGCTGGGCTGGGCCGCCAAGGGTGATCTCAAGCTGCGCACGGAGTTCGTTTATCCCCTGGCCCAGGCTGCTCAGGCGCATGCGGACCTGGAAGGCCGCAGATCGACGGGCAAGGTTTTGCTGGTGCCATAGAGACAGCTATCAGCCGTCAGCTATCAGCTTTTGCATCGCGGATTCGATGGTGATTGCGCAAAGGACTGATGGCCAAAAGCCGATGAGCACGGAGCCGGATGATGCCATCGATTTCCATTCTTCCTGCCGACCGCGTCTTCGTTCTTACCGGCGCTGGCGTTAGCGCGGAGAGCGGCTTGCCCACATTTCGCGCCTCGGATGGTCTTTGGGCCGGCTACCGCATCGAGGATGTGTGTACGCCAGATGCATGGAGGCGCGATCCGGCGGGTGTGTGGGCGTTTTACTCCGCGCGCCGCGCCGCCGGACAAAAAGCCCAGCCCAACCCCGCGCACTTTGCGCTCGCCGGACTGGAAAGCCAGCTTCCCGGCCGCTTCTTCCTCTGCACGCAGAACGTGGACGGCTTGCACGAACGAGCCGGCAGCACAAATCTCGTCCACATGCACGGCGAGCTGGCCAAATCGCGCTGCGAGCGCGAGTGCGGCCGGCCGCCGGTCGAAGATCACGCCGTCTACGCTTCGCTCGACGAAGTTGGCCATTGCCCGTGCGGCGGGCGGCTGCGGCCTCACATCGTCTTCTTCGGCGAGATGCCTTTGGAGATGCCGCGTATCGAGCGCGAGATCGGCCGAGCCACGTTGATGATCGTCGCCGGCACCTCCGGCTCCGTCTATCCCGCGGCCAGCTTCGTCCATTGGGCGCGGGCTGCCGGCGCGCGCACCGTCTACGTGGGGCCGGAGGAGCCGCTCAACGCCGCAGCTTTCACGCACGTGGTCAAAGGCAAGGCCGGCGAGGTGCTGCCGGGGCTGTTTCAGGTTGAAAGCTGAGGCCCTCTGCCCGGTTTCTACTTGTCCTGTTCGACCGGCTCTACGCGCGAATGTTTCAGCCGTCTTCCTTCGCCCTCGCGGTCCAGCATGGCGCGTCTGGGAACCTCGGTCAATTCCTGTTTGTGCGCAGCCTGGTGAACCTCATCCTGCGCCGGGTGCAGTTTCCTCGGTGTGGTTTGCATACATCTCCCTTCTGTCTCGATGTCTCGATCCATTCCAAGCTCAGCAGATGTTGTTTTGACGGGATGCCGGGCCCGCTGGCTTGCCTGACTTGCTAACGCCGCGCCTTGACGTACTGTTTGCGCCGGAAGCGCAGCGCCGTCCAGTCCTCGTCGATGGCTGCCGAGCGTACGGTTTCAAAGCCGAGCTTCTTCATTGCGTCCCATCCGGTGTCGCGATTGAAGTCGCAGGTATATTTCTTCGACGAGCCTTTGGGATAGGCAAACCAAACGATTGCGTCCCCCGGGGCGCGCCTGGCGATCTGCGGCGCCAGAGCGTCCACCTCGTCCTTGCGAGTGACAAAGGCCAGCCAGAACTCCGCCTGCGCAACGGACTCCAAATGGCGATGGATGGTGATGACCGGCAGGCGCGCCAGCTCCGGCTCAAAACTCTCCGGAGCGCGTAGCGCCACGATCTCCTGGCGTCCGCACAAGTTGAGTTTCTCGAAGACGGTTGCCATGATGTTTATGGTACGCACTCCTGCGAAAAAATCTGCAAAGGGGCCTCGCGCTGGGCCGCAGCAGATTTCAGGCGCTGTGACCGGGTCTTGTTTCCTGTCAACTGCCCTGCGTTCAGGATCGGGTGGTGAGGATCGTGACCCAAAACTCGCCCTCCGCACATCGGAATGCGAGCCGCCGCTGAATCTCGGCACCGCAGATCTGAAATGCGTAGTCGCTGCCATTCACTACAGATGGCATGGAGAGATGGATTCCCGGCGTCAACAAGCATTTCAGGTTGCCGCCGATCATGTTGGCCAGCTCCCCCAGCACGTCGCGGACCATATCATCCACCGTCTCGGGCGGATCAATCGAAAGGAAACGGCTCGCGAAGCGGCAGGCCTGCTCACGACTGCACTCCACCAATACCGCGCCATTCCAATCTCCGGCAAGATGAACCGCCGCAGTTAAGCGGTCCTCGCCGGGGAACCATTGTAAGTCACATTCGCTGGCTTCCAGGTCCATCATGGCCCCGCACACAGAACCCACAATCTGCGCCAGGTCATTGGGCGGGATTTCCACGTTCAATTCCGTTGGCATCTTTCTCCTTTCAGCGGGCGACGTACACGGTCGCATTCTCGATGATCTGCTTGTCGAACCACTCTTCAACGCCTAATGCCGTTTCGGCGCCCCCCAGCAGCAGCCAACCGCCTCTAAAAAGAGTGCCATGGAGTTCCTTCATTATTTTCTTCTTGGTTTCGGCGTCGAAGTAAATCATGACGTTGCGGCAGAAAACCAGGTCAAAGGGCCCAAGAGTGCGCATACTTTTGCGCAAATCGATCGTCTCGAATCGGGCCATCCGCCGCACCGCCTCGCTCAACTGCCAATCCACACCCGAGCGGCTGAAGTATTTCACAAGCAGAGAAGCCGGCAGACCCCGGTTGACCTCGATCTGCTGATATTTCCCGGCCCTGGCCCGCTCCAACACCTGCGATGAAAAATCGGTGCCCAGGATTTGAATATCCCAGTCCGCCAGATTTTGTTCCAGCAGCAGCATGGCCAGGCTGTACGCCTCTTGTCCTGTTGATGCCGCAGCCGACCAGAATCGCAGCTTCCTCGTATCGCGCCGCTCCTGTTTCACGCGGGGCAGCAGCGCGGTTCGGATGGCTTCATAATGGGCCGGATCCCGGAAAAAGTAGGTTTCGTTGGTGGTCATGGCTTCAACCACCTGACGGCCAACCTCTGCTTCCCGGCTTACTTTCAGGAGCGCGCACAAGTCGTTGATCGAGCCGAGGCCAAGCCGCCTGACAATCGGCGTGAGACGGCTTTCAAACAGATAATGCTTGTTGTCTTCGAGCACAATCCCGGCTTGGGAATAGACATGCTCCTGAAGGAACCGGTAGTTCTCCCAATCGATGGATGCGATTGAGCTAGTAGACATCAAGTTCTCCCTAAGTTCGAAAAGCCCGGCGCAAAATCTCCGGCACCACCTGATCCAGAGGCAGCACACTATCGGCAATGCCCGCATTCACGACCGCGCCCGGCATTCCCCACACCACGCTCGAAGCCTCATCCTGCGCGAGCACGCTCGCTCCCTGCGCCTTTAAAATCTGTGCCCCGCGCAGCCCGTCCTGCCCCATTCCCGTTAGAATTACGGCGATCACGGCGCCGCCGTAGACTTCTCCGATGGAGGCAAATAGCGCATCGACCGCAGGACGGCAGGAGTTCTGCGGCGGCGACTGATCCAGACTCACATGCACTGCGCCGCCGTCGCTGGCCACCTTCATGTGAAAGTCTCCGGGCGCGATCAGGATCTTGCCTGCATTTACCGGCTCACCCTGAGTTGCTTCCCCGACCGCCAACTGGCAAGAGGTATGAAGACGCTCGGCCAGCAGGCGGGTGAAAAGAGGCGGCATGTGCTGCACCACCAGGATGGGAAGGTGGAACCCTGCCGGCAACTGCGGCAAAATTGCGCCCAAGGCGGTTGGACCGCCCGTGGAAACTCCAATGGCAACGGCTTTAGGACGCGCCTTCGTCTCCAGCCGCATCGCCGGCGCAGCCGGAATCTGCGCCGGTCCCGGCCAGGCGGCGGCCAGGTTTTGCGCCGATTGCGGCATTCTGAAAAACTGTTTGATCTTAGGGATGAGTTCTTCCCGCAGCCGTGCCATCGAGCGATCCAGCGATCCCTCGTTGGATGCCTTGGCTACGTAATCGTCCGCCCCCAGGCTTAAGGCTTCGAGGGTCACCGCCGCGCCGCGCTCGGTGAGCGTGCTGAACATAATCACGCGCAACTGGGGATAATCCCGCCGCACATGCCGCAGCATCTCCAAGCCGTCCATCTGCGGCATTTCGATGTCCAACGTAAGCACGTCGGGATTGAGCTGCGGAATCCGTTGCAGCGCGATGGCCCCATTCGACGCCGTGCCCACAACCTCAACTACCGGGTCTTCCTCGAGAGCGTGGGTAACCAAGCGCCGGATGACGACGGAATCGTCCACGACCAGAACCCGAATCCGCTCTCCGGTCTGGAGCAGACGTTTGTTCACTATAGCCATTTCCCCTCTCAAGGGCGGATCCCGGCAAGCTGGAGCTTCTCTATCAGGATGTCTTTGGTGAATGGCTTCATCACGTACTCGTTGGCGCCCGCATCCAGTGCGGCCTTCATCTGGTCCAATTCGGTCTCCGTGGTAACCATAATCACTACCAGCGAAGAAAGGGCTGGATTTTGGCGCAACTGTTTCAGCAGCTCCAAGCCATTCACTTCGGGCATGTTCCAATCCGCCAAAACCAGTGTTACCGCGGTCTTTTCGGCTCCGATCACGTCCAGTGCTTCTTTGCCGTTTGCCGCCTCGATGACCACATAACCGAGATCCTTCAGGGTCTTCGCCAGGATCATGCGAACGGCTCTCGAATCGTCCACGACCAGCGCTTTTAGCATTGTCTTTCCTGCATCCGTTCTCTTGAATTCATGGGCGCAGTCAGACGGATCAATCGCAGCCGCCCGGCTGTGCCCACGGCATTCAATCCAATCAGAAAGTGAACTTTGAGATCACGCTCTGGAGCTGGGCCGCCATCCGGCTCAACTCCTGTGACGCCTTCTGCGTGTCGTTCGCTCCCTGCGTGGTGTTCTTGGCCGCCACCGCCACGCCGCCAATGTTCTTGGCGATGTCGTTGACCCCCTTGGCCGCTTCGGTTACATTGCGGCCGATCTCATTGGTGGTCACGGTCTGCTCTTCGACCGCCGTGGCGATGCTGTTGGAGATGTCGTTGATCTGGTTGATGATGGTGCCGATCTCCTCGATCGCCTTCACCGCCCCCTGGGTATCGCCCTGAATGGCCTCGATCTTCCGGCCAATATCCTCGGTGGCTTTGGCGGTCTGCTTGGCCAGCTCCTTCACCTCGTTGGCTACCACCGCGAAGCCCTTGCCGGCTTCGCCGGCGCGAGCCGCCTCGATGGTCGCGTTCAGTGCCAGCAGGTTGGTCTGCTGCGCAATCGAGGTAATCACCTTGATTACGTTGCCGATCTCCTGGCTCGATTCGCCCAGTTTCGTCACAGTTTGATTGGTCGATTGCGCTACGCTGACGGCGTTCCCCGCCACGCGCGCCGACTCGTTGGCGTTCTTGGCGATCTCGCGGATCGAAGCCTGCATCTGCTCGGAGGCCGAGGCGACCGAGGCTACATTCCGCGACACCTGCTCGGAGGCCGCCGAAACCACGTTGGCCTGGGTCGCGGTCTCTTCCGCATTCCCCGCCATCTGCTGGCTCACCGCCGTCAACTCCTCACTCGATGAGGCCAGCGCCGTGGCGTTCTGCGCCGTCACCTTCAACGGCTCAACCACCGTCTCAAGAGTCTTGTTGATGCCTTCCACGATCTTGCGGTAGTCGCCAGCGTGTTTGGATACGTCCGCGCGCGTGCCCAACTTTCCTTCGGCCGCCGCCTTGACCAGCGCGTCCGTGTCGGAAGTTAGTGCATGGATGTTGGTCTTGAGAAGGACCAGCCATTCATGAATCTGGTCCTGATCGGAAGCCTTCTCCATGGTGGCCGACATATCCCCGTTGGCGATCTTTGTGACGTAGGCGATCAGATCGGTGAGCCATGAATGGATACCGTTTACGGCGTTCTTCATCTGTTCGTGGTCGCCTTTGCAGGCGATCTCGACCTTTTCGCGCAGGTTGCCGCCGCGGATCAGGCGCAGGATGCGGTTTCCTTCGCCGATGGGCACGAGAATTGCGTCCAGCATCTCGTTGACGCCCTTGACGATGCCGGCGTAGGCGCCCTGGTGCTTGCTGGCGTCGGCGCGCGTGCCCAGCTTGCCCTCCACTGAAGCCTTGATCAGCACGTCGGTTTCGGCCACCAGCCCATTCACCGCGTCAATGCAGGCGTTCAGGTTGTTCTTGATCTCGTTGAAATCGCCGTTGTAATTGTCGGTGATCTTGGGCGGAATGTCGCCCTTGGAGATGCGGTCTACGTACTCCGCCGACACGTTCAGGGGGCCGATCACCGCGTCCAATGTATCGTTGACGCCTTGCACGATCTTGCGGTAATCGCCCTGGTGCTTGCTGGCGTCGGCGCGCGTGGCCAGCTTGCCCTCCACCGCCGCCTTGCTCAGCACGCCGGCCTCGGCAACCAGCGCGTTGATGTTGTCGATGCAGGCGTTCAGGTTGTTCTTGATCTCGTTGAAGTCGCCGTTGTAATTGTCGGTGATCTTGGGTGGAATGTCGCCCTTGGAGATGCGGTCTACGTACTCCGCCGACACGTTCAGGGGGCCGATCACCGCGTCCAGGGTCTGGTTCACGCCCTCGACGACCTTGCGGTAGTCGCCCTGGTGCTTGCTGGCGTCAGCGCGCGTGGCCAGCTTGCCCTCTGCCGCCGCCTGCGCCAACATCATGGCGTCGGCGATCATCGCGTTGATGGCATTCTTCTCGGGCGTAATATCGGTGGCGTATTTCACCACCTTGAACGGCTTTCCGTTGAGGTCTAGGATGGGGTTGTACGAAGCCTGAATCCAGACCTCCTTGCCGCCCTTGCCGATGCGCCTGTACTCCGCCGCCTGGTACTCGCCGCGGTTTAGCTTGGCCCAGAACTCCTTGTACTCCGGGCTCTGCCGGTAAGCTTCATCCACAAACATGCTGTGGTGCCGGCCCTTGATCTCCTCCAGCGTGTAGCCCAACGCCTTCAGGAAGTTGTCGTTGGCGTCGAGAATCGTGCCGTCCATGCCGAACTCGATCACCGCCTGCGACCTGCGGATGGCGGTAACCTGCCCCAACAACTCGACCTCGGTGTCAATCGGAACAATCAGTTCCACCACCCCGGCGACCTGGCGCCGGTTATCGAACACCGGAGACGCCGTGACTCGCACAGCGACCTTTTTCCCCTGGATCACCGGCAGCGCTTCTCCCGAGCACACCTTTCCTGAGTTCACCGCCTGGGCGGCCGCGCAGGTGCCGGCGCGGCAGGCCTGGTTGTCGAACAGATCCCAGAACTTGAGGCCAACGCACGCCTCGCGCGCCTTTCCTGCAGTCTCGGCGGCGGGTTTGTTGAGGTACAGGATCGTGTGGTCGCAGTCCATCACCACCACCGGCTGCGGCACCAGGTCCATCAGTTCCGCCTTGTCCACTCCAAGGCTGTCGAGGGTGATCTCTTCGCGGTCCAGAACGGCGGCGCCGGCGGACGAATCGTGGCCGGGGCCCACGCGCCGGCCGTTATTTCCTTGTCTTGTCATTTTCTCTCTCCTTTTGTTTCCCGGTTATGGTTACTTCGCCGTCGTCGGCGCCAAACTCGTGATTTGTTGTCGCCTTGCGCTGGCTGGCGCGCTCGCGCTGGCCATGCGCCACGATTCCCGCAGCCTCTCGTTACATCGCTCTGTCAGCGGAGGACCGTGCACGCCTTCTCGCCGTATTGATCGCAAGGACGGCACTACGCGGCCCTCCCCACGGCTAGGTCCACGGTCCGCTCCGTATCCAGAACCAGCAGCAGCCGGTCTTTCAGCTTGAAGACGCCGCGGATGAGTTCGCGCGCTGCCGGATCGAGATTTTCCGGCGGCCGCTCGTAAGTCGCGAGATCCACATCCAGTACGTCTCCGATTTCGTCCACCAGCAGACTGACGGCGCCGTCCTCGGTGCGGACCACCATGTTCATCGGCATCAGATCGCCGCCGCGCGGCGGCAACTTCAGCCGCCGCCGCATGTCGATGGCGGTGACGATCTGCCCGCGCAGGTTAATCAACCCCTCAATGACCTCCGGCGCTTGCGGCACGCCGGTCATCTGCTGGAAGCGCAGCACCTCCTGGACGCGGAGAACATCCACGCCAAAGAACAAATCCGCCACAAAAAACGTGGAGAACTGCCCGCTGGTTTGCGCCCCATCGGCCTTCATGGTTCCGGTATCGCTCGGCATCGGTTAACTCTCCTCTCCCACGCACACCGGCTCGTTCTCAGTCACCGGCTGCGCCGCGGCCAGCCGCGCTACCGCATCGAGCATGGCCTCCCGGTCGGATTTCACTTGGCAAGCGGCAAAATCCGCCGCCTGGCCGGCCTGTGCTTCAAGCTGCTCGGCCGACTCGGCCAGCGCCAGCACAGGGATCGCCTTCCACTCTGGACGGCGGCCCATCGCGGCCCGCAGAGCGGCGCTGCCGTGCGGCGGAAGATCGAGCGCGGCCACGGCGATATCGACCGGATGCTGCTCCAGCTCCCGGATCGCCTCGTCCAGATTCGCGGCCTCAAGGACCCGGTAACCCGCCATGTCCAAACCGCTCCGAATCAGGCCTCGGGCGAATGCCGTGGCTTCGGCCACCAGGACCACCTTGCCGTTTGCCGGCGCGCGCTTGCTCTGGAACCAGTCCTCGGCGGACGCGCTGAGGACGTAATTGAGATCGAGGAAGTCGGTAACCCGCTTGCCCACCACCGCCGAGCCCATGAGGCCCTTGCGGTTCGAATTCTGACGCACGGTGACCGCATCTTCTGCGACATCCAGGATCTGGTCGACCATCAAACCGACGCTGCGGTCGCCGTCGTTGAAGACGATCACTTGCGCGGGGTCGGCCGTTTGCTCCTGAACCTGTCCGCCGGCCTCAAGCACTTCGCGCAATGAAACCAGGGGGAGGATGCGGTTCCGGTATTGCACCACCTGGCGCCCGCCGGCATGTTCAATCGAGGATCGCGGGAATTCCTCTAGCCTGGCGACGAGCGAGAGGGGCACCGCCAGACGCTCGAAAGACCCTGCGCAGAACAAGAGCAGCCGCTGTTGATCGATCGCCGATTGCGCTTTGTGTTCTGTCGCGCTGCGCGTCTGCTCGCGCGATTGGGCCAACACCCCGGAACGCTGTCCGATACCCAGCACGTCGAGAATCAAAGCCACCTTGCCGTCGCCCATGATGGTCGCGCCCGCGTAAACGGTCAGCCCCTTCAATTGCTTACCCAGCGGCTTGACGACGATCTCCTGCGTGTCGTTGATGCCGTCCACCACCAGACCGAACTGGCGGTCCTCGGCCTGCAGCACCACCATGCTCACGGCCTCGGCGCGCTGCGGCGATTTCAGCCCCAAAACCTGGTTGAGATAGGCGATGGGGAGCAGGCTGCCGCGCCGGCGGTAGACCGGCGTGCCGTGCACGTACTCGATGTGCTTTTCTGAGGAGTCGCCCTCCAGGCGAATCAACTCCAGCAGGCTGACCTGGGGGATGACGAACCGCTCGCCGCCGCTGTTGATCACCAGACCCGGAATGATGGCCAGAGTAAGCGGGATCTTGAGCTTGACGGTGGTGCCAACTCCGGGCAGGCTGTTAATGTCCACCACTCCGCCAATCTTTTCAATATTGGACCTCACCACGTCCATACCGACGCCGCGCCCGGAGACTTTAGTGATGGCCTCCGCCGTCGAGAACCCCGGCTGGAAGATCAGGTTCAGCGCCTCCCGGTCGCCCAGCTTCTGGGCCTGTTCGGGCCGCAGGAGTCCTTTCTCGATGGCCTTCTGTTTCACCCGCTCCACATCCACGCCCGCGCCGTCATCCCCAATCTCGATGTTGACTTGCCCGCCCTCGTGATACGCGCGCAGAGACAGTTTTCCCTGGGCGGGCTTGCCCGCGCGCACACGCGCCTCCGCAGGCTCAATGCCGTGGTCGCAGGCATTGCGGACCAGGTGCACCAGCGGGTCCTTGATGGCCTCGATAATTGTCCGGTCGAGTTCTGTTTCGGCGCCGTCTGTTTCCAGCCGGATCTGCTTGCCAAGTGACACCGACATGTCACGAACTACGCGCGGCAGCTTGTTCCAGACCATGCCGATGGGCTGCATGCGCGTCTTCATCACGCCTTCCTGCAGCTCGGTGGTAATCAGGTTCAAGCGCTGAGAGGTGGTGTTGAGGGCTGGATCCTCACGCTCGGTGTTGAACTGGAGAATCTGATTACGGGTTAGCACCAACTCGCCCACCAAATCCATCAGCTTGTCCAGGAGCACAACCCCGACGCGGATGTTCGCATCCACCACAGCGGAGGATTTGGCGGTGTCTTCCTCCGGCTTTGCCGTGTCAGCCCGCTCCGCGGAACCGCCCCCTTCGTGAAGGTCCGTTGCAGGGTCAGGCTGTTGCTCGGAATCCGGCCGGTTCTCGATTTTGCCGGAGCCTTGCGCCGCGGCTCGTAAACGCCCGATCAGGTCTTCATAAAGGTCAGGGCCTTCGTTGCCGCCGGCTTCAATCGACGCCAGCACCTTGCGCGTCGCGTCCACGGTTTCCAGAATGAGAGATACCAAAGACGGATCGAGTTCTCGCTGACCATCGCGCAGTTGGCTCAAAAGGCTCTCGGCCTGATGGGTGATCTTCTCGAGGGTCGAAAAAGCGAAGAAACCACAGGTTCCCTTGATGGTGTGGATGGTGCGGAAAACGCTCGCCAGAAGGGCCGCGTCTTTGGGGTGCGACTCAAGCGCAATCAGTTCCTGGTCGAGGCGGGAGAGGTTTTCATGGCTCTCAACTAAAAATTCACGAATTACATCCTGATCTTCCTGCATGAGCTTTTACTCCAGGAACCGCTTAATTCCTTGGCGCGCTCTCCCAGCCTCGCAGCGCCGGCTCCTTCTGCCAAACTTCATCTGGGAACGGATGGCTGCGGGCGCAGTGAGCACGCGACTGCGTATCTTATCGGCGCCGGACAGAACTTCTTGATGTGCGTTCCGCCCGAATAAAGGTTGGGCAAAAGTGAACCTGCGGATTTGCTCCTATTGCCCGGCTGATTTGGGATTCCGATCCCCATCCGGACCTAGGTCTTTGACCGCTTGTTTTGCACCATTGGGGTGCCCCAAGTTCCCTTTGGGAACTGGGAAAGCGCGAACCGGAACGAATTCATGCGGTCAACGAACGAGTACCGTGTCTTCATAGATACTTAATCGAGGGAGGTACTTTTGCCGCCATGTTGCGTTGGGATATAGCAGAAGCATAGGATGGCGCAACAGATTGCGAATTCAGCTTTTGCGAGCTGCCCAAAAACGGGCCCGGCGTGGTGAACGGTGCGGCTGATCGCCGCGGAGACGGTGAAGCGCAAGCTGGTCGAACATGTTTCTCCGGCCGGGGTTCACGTGCTGCTTCGGAGCCGCAACCTGAAGCCGTTGCGGGAAGAATGTGGGGCGTGGTGAAGTTAGAGGATGGATACATCCAGCGATTGGAATTTCATGCGCATACAAGCCCAGAGCAGACCCCATTCCTCATCTGCGAAGACACGGTGCTAGGGGCCGGAAACTGAATGAGCTACGCCGTCAAAGAGATCTTCTATACGCTGCAGGGTGAAGGCGCGCAGACCGGCCGCGCCGCAGTGTTCTGCCGCTTTGCCGGGTGCAATCTCTGGTCGGGGCGTGAAGCGGATCGCGCCTCGGCCGTCTGCCAATTCTGCGATACGGATTTTGCCGATACCAACGGGCCGGGCGGCGGGAAGTTCCCCACCGCAAAGGAATTGGCTGCGGCGATTGCAGAGAAATGGCCGCCAGTCAAGCCCGGAAAAGCAACCGCAGATCCCCTCCGGCTGGCCCAGAGCAGGCTTTCAACTGCGGCCGCCACAGCGGCCTCTACTCAGGAGGACAAGCCGCGGAGGCGATTCGTCGTCTGCACCGGCGGCGAGCCTCTGCTGCAACTCGATGCGAGCCTGATCGGCGCGCTGCATGGGCGCGGCTTTGAGATTGCCGTAGAGACGAACGGAACCTGTGTCGCGCCGGCCGGGCTGGACTGGATTTGCGTCAGCCCCAAAGCAGGAACGGAACTCCGGCAGCGCAGCGGCGACGAACTGAAGCTGGTGTATCCGCAGCCGGGCGCCGGGCCGGAAGCCTTTGCGGACCTTGCCTTCCGGCATTTTTTCTTGCAGCCGATGGATGGGCCTGACCGCGAGCGCAACACGCAACTGGCGCTGCGCTACTGTCTCGACCATCCACAGTGGCGCATCAGCCTGCAAACGCACAAGTTGCTGGGCATTCCGTAAGAGCAGGGACCCGCGCGATGGCCGAGGAAGTTGTCGGCGACGGTCCTCGCACAAAATCAAAAGAGCGAAGTTGAAAGATCATCGAAATCAATGTTTTCTCCGCCGTCTTTCTATTGCCTATTGCCTATTGCCTATTGCCTGTCTTTTCTCCGCTTCCGCCAGCCAGCCGCGCCGCAGTTTCTCGGCTCGAATGCTGGAGAGATAGGGTTTGATGTCGAGGACCGGCGTGCCGTCGAGCATATCCACCCCGCGCACGTGGAGCAAAGCTCCGTCGCGGCGCAGCAGCTCGACCACGGTAAGGCCGATGGGGTTGGGACGGCGCGGCGAGCGGGTAGCGAAGACGCCGTGCGGACGGCGCTCGTCCGTGGGCGGATGGGCGATGAGATCGAAGCCCTCGGAACGGTCAAACTCCCAGAGCACGAACAGGTGCGAGAAGCCTTCGATGTCGGCGAGCCCCGGCTCGAACTCGCGCAGCAACTCGATCACGCCTTCGGCCTCGTGTTTGGCGCCCAGTCCCTTGGGAATAGTTGCGGTTTCCTTGAACGGCGTGTGTACGTAGGCAATCGGCTGCGGCGTAAACATAAGCACTGCGCCTCCGCACTCCATCTTATGCGCGCCGGTGCCCAGATAGGATCTGGGCAGGCGAGCGCACCGCCGGGACGGATGCCTCCGTTCCGTTTTCGCCCCCAAACGCTGTAGACTGCCAACACGGCTTACTGGATTGATCAATGGCCAGAACGGCGCAGAAAGTAAAGCTCTTCAACGGCCGGGACTACTCCTGGATGCAGTTCAACCGGCGTGTTCTCGAAGAAGCCGAAGACCCCTCCAACCCGCTGCTGGAGCGCGTCAAGTTCCTGGCCATCACCGCCTCTAACCTTGATGAGTACGTCGAGGTGCGCCAAGCCGGCCTAATGCAGCGCATTGAAGACGGCGACCGCGAGCCGGGCTACGACGGCTTGCGCCCCGATGAAGCCCTGGCCGTCCTGACTGCCGAGATGCACACCTTTGTGGCCGCGCAGTACCGCTGCTGGAACCAGCAACTGCTGCCCGAGCTCGGCAAACAGGGAGTGCGGCTGCTGGAGTGGGACGATCTGGACGAAGAGGCGCGAGCCTTCGCACGGAGCTATTTTCAACGCGAAGTCGACCCGCTGCTGACGCCCATCTCGATTGACCCTGCCCATCCCTTTCCCCGCGTCATCAATAAGGCGCTTTGCCTGGCGCTTTTGTTGCGCGCCAAGCGGCGCAGCTCCGCTCCGCGCGTGCTGGGCGTGGTCACTGTGCCGCGGGCGCTGCCGCGCTTTGTCCGCTTGCCGGCCGCCGCCGGCTGCTCCCATTACCTCTTGCTCCAAGACCTGATCGCGCAGCACCTCGCCGGCATGTACCGCGGTTACCAGGTGCTAGCGCAGGCTGCCTTCCGCGTCACTCGCAACTCCAACCTCTACTTTGAGGAGGAAGAAGCGCGCTCGCTGCTGGAAACCATTCGCGTGGAGCTGCACAACCGCCGCAAGGGCGATGCTGTGCGCCTCGAAATCGAGACCGGCGCGGATGCGGAGATCGTCGAGCGTCTGCGCGTCAACTTTGAGATCTCTGAGGAGCATATCTTCCCTTGCGATGGTCCGGTGAACCTTTCCCGGCTGATGTTCTTCTACGACGATGTGCCGCGGCCGGACTTGAAGTTTCAGCCCTTCACACCCAAGCCCCTGCTGCTCACCCGCAAATCGGCCGGCATCTTCGAGGAGCTGCGTCATCGTGACATTCTGCTTCACCACCCCTACGATTCTTACGACCCGGTGGTGAACTTCATCCAACAGGGCGCGCAGGACCCCGCCGTCGTGACCATGAAGCAGACCCTCTACCGCACCAGCGAGGACTCGCCCATGTTTCATGCGCTCACTGAGGCCGGCGCCAGCAAGGAAGCTACCGTCGTCGTCGAGCTGATGGCGCGCTTCGACGAGGCTTCCAACATCCGCTGGGCGCGCAGCATGGAGGATGCGGGCGTGCAGGTCTTTCACGGCGTGGTCGGCCTGAAGACTCACTGCAAGCTGGCCCTGCTGGTGCGCCGCGACGAAGACGGCCAAACCCGCCGCTACTGCCACCTAGGCACCGGCAACTACAATCCCGTGACCGCGCGCTTCTATACCGATCTGAGCCTGCTCACTGCCGATCCGCAGATCGCCGAGCGCGTCCACATGGTCTTCAATTACCTGACCGCGCACGCCGAGATCGACGACTACAGCCCGCTTCTCGTGGCGCCGCTCACCATGGCGGAGAGTTTTTTGCGCCTCATCCGCCGCGAGCAGGAGCACGCCCAGGCCGGACGGCCCGCCCACATCGTCGCCAAGATGAACTCGCTGCTCGAGCCGTCGATTATCCGGGCGCTCTATCAGGCCTCGCAGGCCGGCGTCGAGATCGACCTCATCGTTCGCGGCCTCTCCATTCTGCGCCCCGGCGTCAAAGGGCTTTCAGAGAGGATTCGCGTACGCTCCATCGTCGGCCGCTTCCTTGAGCACTCCCGCATCTTTCACTTCGCCAATGGCGGCGAGGATGAGATCTACGTCGGTTCAGCCGACTGGATGCCGCGCAATCTCTTCGAGCGTTGCGAGGTGGCCTTCCCGGTCCGCGATGCGGCCGCTCTGGCGCGCATTCACGATGAGATTCTGCCCGCCTCCCTGGCCGACACGGTCAAGGCTCGCCTCCAGCAGCCCGACGGCAACTACATCCGCGCCGGCAAGCTGCTCAAGGACGCTCCGGCATTCTCCAGCCAGGACTTCCTCCTCCAGTTGGCTGAAGGCAAAACCGGCCTGGATGCAATCCCCAAGCCGCGCCGGTCCGCTGCGGCTGCCAGGCTTGCTCAGAACAGAGCCACCGCCGCGGACTGAGGCTGGCTGACCGGCGGCCGTAGCCTCTCGCACTGGGACGAAGATTACACTGCGCGATGCCTTCAAGATAAGGTTGCTATTCCAGATATTAAGAAAATAAAAATGAAATCCACAAATTGACTTTCTTTCCCTGCCGGGCTATTCTCCACGCAGAATCCTGTAAAAAAACTTGGTTGTAGATAGGAGAGCCCTACCTTGACGCACTATCTCAGGTTCTTTAAGTGTCTCATCGGCATCCTTCTGGCGGTGGGATTCATCGCCGCGTTCACCGCCAGACCTGCCAGAGCGCAAACTTCGGCTGCGGGCCAAATAACGGGAACTGTAACCGATGTCAGCCACGCCGTGATTGCCGGCGCAAAGGTGACGGTTATGGACTTGGATACAGGAATCGCCCACATATTTACGACAAACTCGGCGGGCCTCTACGCGGCGCCCTTTCTAACCCCGGGACGGTATGTGGTTTCAGCCACCGCGAATAATTTTGGAACCGTGGAGGCGGAGAATCTGACGTTGCTGGTGGGCCAAACGCTGACGGTGAATCTGACGCTGAAGGTGAGGTCCGCCTCCACCACTGTCGAGGTCTCAGCAACGACGCCTCTGCTGGACGTGGAGCAGACGCAGGTTTCGCAGGTAGTGGACCAGGCGATCATTCGTAACCTGCCCGTGAATGGGCGCAACTGGAGCGATTTTGTGCTGCTGGCGCCGAACGTGGTCGAGGACGGCACCAGTGGCCTGGTGAGCTTCCACGGCATCAGCGGACTCTATAACGAGAACTACGTGGATGGAGCGAACAACAACGAGATGCTGTTCAGCGAAGCGCGGGGCAGGGCGTCGGGGGCGCCGTTTGTTTACAGTCTGGACTCGATCAAGGAGTTCCAGACGGAGACGTCGGATTACTCGGCGGAGTTCGGGCAGGCGGCGGGGGGTGTGGTGAACGCGATCACCAAAAGCGGCACGGATACGCTGCACGGGGACCTGTTCTACTACTTGCGCTATCCCAGCCTGAATGCGCTGGATCCTTATAGCAAGTGGTCGGTGCTGTACAACCACGCCGTTTCATTCTTGCTGACGCAGCCCATTCACCAGCAGCAGGAGTTTGGCGGGAGCGTGGGCGGACCTTTCAAGAAGGGTAAGCTCTTTTACTTTCTGACCTCAGACAACTTCCGGCGCGTGGGCCGGGCACTCTACTACGAGACCGACAACGTGTCGCTGACGCCGGCGGGAACGTATACGAGCAGCACCGACGTAACGCCAACCCAGTGCCCGGCGACCATCACCGGCGCGCAGTGTACGTCGGCGATCAAGTTTCTGCTCGGCCAGCAGGCTGCGCCGTCGCGGTTCGCCAAGGAGACGCTCCTGTTTCCGCGCGTAGACTATCAGTTGAACAGCAAGAACCTCATCTACGCGGACTTCAACTATGCGGACTTCGACACCACCTATGGGTACAACCCGAGCCCGACCTTTTCCAACTCGTCGCCGAGCACCAATGCGCCCACCAGCTATCATGAGCGATTCTTTGTTACCCACTGGACTTCGACGATCACCAACACCGCGGTCAACGACCTGATGTTCCAGTGGGGACGCGACCTGGAGACGGCGGGGGCAAATGCGCCCGGACCGAGCGTGGGGATGGGCGTGGAAACCTACGGAATGCCCAATGCCTTGCCCCGCAAGGCGGAGCCAGACGAGCACCGCTACCAAATCACGGACGTATTCACGAAGGTGCAGGACAGACACACGTTCAAGTTCGGCGGAGATATCAACCTGGTGCACGAGGTGATGATCGATCTCTATCAGGGCGGTGGCCTGTACAACTACACGGGGACGATTACCCAGGAGTTCCAGAACTGGGTGCAGGACGCATTCGCGGGTCAGGCAGGGGACACGGATCCCTATGCGGGCTCTCATTACTACACCTTTGTGCAGACCATCGACAAGCAGCACCCGGTATCGTCGGGCTTGGCCGGGTCAGACAATTTCTGGATGAAGATGTACGACGGATTTGCTGAGGATACCTGGAAGGTAAGCCCGTTGGTGACCCTGAACCTGGGGGTGCGTTACGACCTGCAGTTGACGCCGCCGCCGGCCATCCCCAACACGTCATCGGCGCTGGCCACCAAGTACAACACGACCATCAAGAATGTGGAGGACCGGGTACAGCCACGCATTGGCTTCGCGTGGAACCCCGTGCCGGGAACGGTCCTGCGCGGAGGGTTCGGCGTTTTCTCGGCGCTGAACCAGGGCAGCACCTACTACGCAATGCGTGTGGAGAACGGCGAGTACCAGATCAACTACAACTACTTGGGCTGCAGCGGGGCGTGCACGGCGTCGAACCAACCGGCGCTGAAATTCCCCAACGTTCCTTTCCCCGCGACCGGGCCGCCGCTGAGCCAAGCGATTTATCCCAGCGGAGGAACGGGGCCTCAGGTGACGAGCGAGAGCGCACCGGCGAGCTCCAGCTTCCACGGACTGTCGCCGGACTTTGTACCGCCGCTGGCCTACGAGTTCTCCTTGGCGGTGGAGCAGGCGCTGCCGGGGCAGATGATGCTTTCCATCGGCTACGTGGGGTCGCGGGCACAGCGGCTGCCGGTATTTATCGATGCCAACCTGGTGGGACAGAAGCCGCACGGGTTGCACTCGTTTTACATCAAGTACCCGAATGGGGCCATGCCGCTGGTAACGGTGCCGTACTATTTGGTGTCGGACCGGATCGACCCCTCCTTGACCTCGCTCAATACCGGCTTCAGCGTGGCCAACTCGTGGTACAACTCGATGGCAGTTACCGTGCACCGGCAGTACGATCACGGGCTGGAGGTGCTGCTCAACTACACCTGGGCGAGGGCCATGGACGATGATCAGGTTGCCGGCACCTACGGTACGTTCTATGGGGGCAATCCGGTGCTGGACCCCAACAACCTGATGGCCGAGTATGGACGTTCCGACCTGGACATGCGCAACCGCTTCACGGGCACTTTGGTGTGGCAGCCCATGTTCATGCAGGGCAATCCTTGGATGAAACAGGGGCTGGACGGGTTTGTCTTCTCGGGATCCGCGACCGAGTCGACGGGGCTGCCGATCGTAGCCGGCGTGGCTGGCTCGGTTCCGGCGGGTTCAGGCGCTACGGCGCAGGCCGACGGCGGAATTTACGGCGGAGCGATGAGCTCGGGCTCGGGCGCGCCCACCATGGGCCGGCCGCCGGAGATTCAGCGCAACAGCCAGCCAGGCCCTGGATTGCGAGACATCGACTTCCGGGTTACCCGCGATATTCCCATTCATGAGCGGGCGTCCTTTCAAGTCATCGGCGAAGCATTCAACCTGCTTAATCAAAAGATTATTGCGGGCGTGAACTCGACCTATGCGCAGTACTTCGCGCCCGGAGCCAAGGGCAGCAGTTGCCCGGCAACGGCGAGCGTGCCGGCGGGATCGAGCTTTGACGGTTGCATTGGGCCCTATACACCGTCATCGGCCTACGAGGACTTCGCACAGCCAAATACGACCAACAGCATCCTATGGGGACCGCGGCAGTTGCAGATCTCGGCCAAGCTGATCTTCTGAGACCTGATGGCTCTGAGGTCAAGGCGGCGGCTTCGGCTACCGCCTTTTTCTTGGTGGAGATAAGCGAACGCTGAAAGTGCGGTAAGGTGCGGGTAAGGTTACTGGAGCTTCTAGCTTTCAACATAGTCTGAAGGCCGCCGCCAGCAATGCAGCGCCCAGTAGAGAAACAGGCAGACGGCGATACTGATGCTCGCGTCGGTCAAGAAACTCCCCGTCACGCCGTCCCAGTCGTACCCGTGGCCGTCGATATAGCCCATGTACACGATGGGCAGGTTCGCCGCCGCCATCAACAGCGTGAAGAGCGTAGCCGCCAGCGGGTTCTCCGGGCCGATCACCTCAAAGCTGATGGCGTTGCCGACGGCGAACGCCAGGGCTTGAAAGAGGTTCTCGCCCGTCATCGCCAGCCCCAGAGTCCACACGGCGCGTGGCAGAGCCAGCAGGCTGAGCGTGAACAAGCCGCCGGTAATCCCCACGCCCAGATAAAGGGGGCGCAACGCGAATCGCTTCGCCAGCGGCTGCAACAAAAAGCTGCCGGCCAGCCCCGCGGCCACCGCGCCCGCACCGCCAAACAGGCTCACCATGTTCCGGCTGGCGTAAAAGGCTCTGCCCACTCCGCCCAGCACGTTGGTGAGCGCGAAGGAAGCCGAGGGCAGCAGAAACAGCGTGAGCGCGATCAGCACCTCCCGCCGCTTCAGCAGCGACGCTACCTCGCCCCAGAAGCGGCCAAAGCTCTCGCGCGCCAGCCGCCGGTCCGGTCCAGGCGCCGGAACCGCTAGGAACAGCAGCATGGGCACGAGCATTGCCCCGCCCACCAGCCCAGCCGCCACGGCGGGCCGAAAGTGCTCGACAATGCTGCCCGCGAAGAGGATCATCAACCCGCTGGCGCCGGTATTGGCTACGGCAAACCACATGCCCAGCCGGCTGTCTTGGTCCTTCGAGATCAGGCTGCCCATCCACCCGCCCACCGCGCCCTGATACAGCGTGGCCGCCACCATGCCGGCGAGCATTACCCCCTCCACCATTGCCGGGTGCGCGTGGTTGAAGACGGTGTAACCCACGGCCGCGGCCGCCAGAGTCCCAAACAGCAGCGCATAGCTTCTGCGGCTGAAGCGCACATCGAGCATCGGCGCTACCGCAAAGGCCCAGAAACCCGGCGAGAGAACCGTCGCGGTAATGACCGCAATGTGCCCTCCTGGAACTCCCTGTGCCGCCAGCATCTCCGGCGCCGTGACCACAGCGAATCCGCCCGTGAACCCAAAGAGAGCGTTGGTGAGGCCCATCAGCCAGACGGGCGGCAGCCGCCGTGGTTCGTTCATACGATTCTCCTCGTGAAAGGGGTGTGCGGGAATCTTTCTTACTCAGAGATTGTGACTGCTTCGCCGCTGGAACGGCAAATGGGAAGCGCCGTTTTCAGTTTGTCTGGGCGGCTGCCGGATCCGCCAAACTCCGGTAATATGCGGTGGTGAGCCCCAAAACCCGTTGCTCGGTGTAGTGCTCAATGACCCAGGCGCGCGCAGCCCGCCCCATGCGCCTCCGCCGTTCAGGGTCGCTGAGCAGCTTCAACACGGCTTCGGCGATAGCTTGCGGGCGGCCGGGCGGGATGAGCAGACCCGTCACCTCGTGTACCACGGCGTCGCGCGCGCCCGTCGACAGTGTGGTAATGGCGGGAATCCCGGTGGCTGCCGCCTCCAGCACAACATTCGGAAACCCCTCCCGCCAAGTGGGCAAAACCAGCACGTCCATGGCGCGGTAATAAGGCGCCGTATCCTCAACCAAGCCGGCGCAATGAATGCCCGGATGCCTCTCAATGCGTGCGCGCAGCCGGCCGTCCAGCGCATCCTCCCCGGCATCGAACCAGCCAACCAGCAAGAGTCGCGCTTGCGGCTCCACCGCCAGGATGGCGTCGAAGGCATCGATCAGCTCCGGCGCCCCTTTGTCGCGGCTCAACCGGCCCACGAAGCCCACCACTGGAGCTTCGCGTCGAAACCCCAGCCGCTCGCGCAGGTCGCACGGTCCCGGCGAAAACCGCTCCACGTCCACGCCGTTGCTGCTCCCGTAGCCCAGCAGGCGCAACTTGGCTGGCGGCGCCAGACGCAGCTCCAGCGCCCGGTCGCGCAGGCTTGCGCTGTTACATAAGACCATGTGCGCGCACCGGGCGGCCAGCCGCTCGGCCGCCAGCAGGATGCGGCGCTTGCTTCCGCTGGTGGTTTCCAGCTTCAGCCCGCGCAGCAGGTAGACGCGCCGCCGAACGCCGCGCAATCTGGCCGCCAGGGTACCTAAAAGTCCCGCCTTGGGTGTGCTGAATTCCACTACCTCCGGCTTCAGCCTGCCCAGCAGCCGCCACAGGAGCAGCAAGGAGAGCATATCCGCAAGCGGCGCAATCCCCCGCCGCATGGGAATCGCAACCCACTCCACGCCTGCGCGCGCGGCCGTGCGCTCCAGCAACTCGCCGGGACCGGAAACCACCGTGACGCGAAAGCCCGCCTCCCGCAGCGCCCGTAAGCGCGCGCCCAGCACCAGGCAGGTCTGCGGATGGGTGACGCCCACCACAATAGGCGGCCGCTTGGCTCCAAGAGCCGGCAAAGGCGGGTCGCGTTCGAGGGCTGGTGAAGCTGCCAAGGTAATCCCCGTATGAGCCGGAATTCGTCAAATTTCGAGCGAGATTACAAAAAATGTATCATTTTTGGACAGCCTGAAATGTGTGACCCAGAACACAGCACAAGTACACTCGAATGTCCCAAAATCGTCCACTACCAGGAAACGCATGGCCCAACCGTTGAGAATCCTGCTGCTGATCCCGCATCTTGGAGGCGGCGGCGCAGAGCAGGTGACCACGCTGCTTGCGCGAGGATTGTCGCGCGAAAAGTATGAACTACACCTCGGTCTGATTACCCAGCCCGATGCTGGCGCCGCCCAACTGCCCCCCTGGGTAGTCATTCATCCCCTGGGCGCTACCCGAGTGCGCGCCGCAGCCTTCAAACTGCTGCGCCTGGTGCGCCGCCTGCGGCCCGGCGTGATCCTCTCCGGTATAGCGCACGTGAATTTTCTCGTGCTTCTACTGCGCCCCTTCTTCCCGCGCGGAACTCGGGTTTTGGTGCGCCAGAACGCGACCGTTTCGGCTGCTCTGGCCTTTGGCGGCCTGCCTAGTTTCACCGGCCTGCTCTACAGGCTGCTCTACCGCCGTGCGGACCGCATCATCTGCCAGTCGCGCGCCATGGCCGAGGATTTGGCCAGCCAGTTGGACATTGGCTCCGATCTGATCTCCGTTCTGCCCAATCCGGTGGACCTGGAAGGAATCCGCGCGGTTCAATCTGATTCGGAGCAGTGGGCCGGTCCTGGCCCGCATCTGCTGGCCGTGGGAAGGCTGGCGCCGGAAAAGGGGTTTGACCTCTTGCTGCGTGCGCTTGCCGGCGTGCGGCAGAATTTCCCGCAGGCTGATCTGTTCATTGCCGGCGCAGGACCTGAGGAGGCGGCGCTCAAAGCCCAGTGCCGCTCGCTGGGGCTCGAAGCGGCCGTGCGCTTCGCGGGCCGCGTCGATTGCCCCTACGTCTTCTTCCCAGGGGCCACCTTGTTTGTGCTCTCCTCGCGCCACGAGGGAATGCCCAACGCCCTGCTCGAAGCCGCAGCCGCCGGTCTGCCCATCGTAGCCCTGCCAGCATCGGGTGGCGTCGTGGACCTGCTCCGCGGCCGGCCCGGAGCCTGGCTCGCGCACGAGGTTAGCGCCGATGCGCTCTCCGCCTCCCTCCACGCGGCATTAGTCGCTCTGCGTCCAGGCCAGAGGTTTCACCACCAGTTTTCCAGCCGCCGCGAGCCGGCAATCCCGCAGTCAGTTGCATTGCCGCCTTCCAACCTGGAAAGAGCGAAAGTTGAGGGTTAGCCAGGCAGAAAACTGAGCCCCGGTCCGGATCCATTTTCATAGGCCCAAAAGTAATATTCAGCCTATTTTTCCTCGCCTGATTTAACCCCTTGACATTTAAAGCGCAACGTTGTTTCCTTTCTGTACAGTTTCTTTTAAATCAACGAAAGGCCCAGTTTGGGTACTTTTCCCGCTCACCCGTAGAGGAAAAGTGGCTCATATTGGGACAGGGACCACCAACCGGGCCTTAAATCATCCGGATTCACAGTCAGACTGCATCCACTCCCCCGTTGAAAATGCGTTGCTTAACTGCGGCCACCTGGCCGGTTCCGGAGCAGGCTGTGAATCCTCTAAGTTCGGTGGAATTTTCATGCTTGCTCGCCTCGTAAATTCCGTATTTGCAGCCTTGCTGCTCGCCTTCTTACTTCTAGTTCAGGAGTTTTCCACAATCCTCTCCAAGTTCGGCGCTGTTGTCTGCGACTTCCTCGTTCGTATCCCGCTGCGTTACCACAGCCCCAGGAACCTGCAACATTTAGAGCATCAAGCCGGCGAAGAGTTCGCCTTTGAGCACGCCATTGAGGCCTATGAGAGGTTGATCGACGCCGCTTATGCGCAAAGGCGCGCATGAGTCACGCTGCCCTGGTCATTCCCGGCCTTGACCGCATCGGCGGAGCGGAACGGCAGGTCATGCTGCTGGCCAAAGGGCTGCGCGGGCGCGGCTGGCGTGTGAGCGTGGTTGCCCTCACCGGTTCCGGCGGACAGGCGGCTCACGAGCTGGCCAATGCAGGCGTGGCATTCCTCAGCCTGGAGATGCGCAAGGGATGGGCCGACCCGCGGGGGTGGGTTCGCTTCCATCGTTGGCTGCGGCGCGAGAGGCCGGAGGTGGTTCATGCGCACCTGCCCCACGCCGCATGGCTGGCCCGTTGGTCGCGGCTGTGCGCGCCGTCGCCCGTGGTGATTGATACGCTGCACAGCTCGTGGACCGGACCGCTCGGACGGCGGCTGGGCTACCGGCTGAGCGGCTGGCTGCCAGATCATGTCACCGCCGTGAGCCAATCTGTCGCCCGCGCGCATCTATCCGCCGGATTGGTGAGCCGAAGCAAACTCTCCGTTCTCCCCAACGGAGCGGACATCGAAGCCTGGCGGACGGATCCGTCCATTCGAGCAGCGGCGCGCCAAGAACTAAACCTTGTAGACAAATTTTTGTGGCTGGCCGCCGGACGGCTGGACGCGGTGAAGGACTATCCCACCCTCCTCCGCGCCATGTCCGCAACCCCTGAGCCGGCGCGGCTGCTGATCGCGGGCGACGGTCCGCTTCGCAGCGAGCTGCTTGCTCTTTCCGCGCGGCTCGGCCTGGAGCGCCGGGTGCGCTTTTTAGGTTTCGTTCCCGGCCTGACGCGCTGGCTTCAAGCCGCCGATGCCTTTGTGCTCTCATCGCGGTGGGAGGGGCTGCCGATGGGGCTGATCGAAGCTGCGGCCTGCGCCTTACCGGCCATCGCCACGGATGTTCCTGGCTCGCGGGAGGTGATTGCCCATGGGCTGACTGGCTGGCTCGCCGCGCCCGGCGATGCTGCCGCACTGGCTCAGGCAATGACCACCCTCATGCAAAGGTCGCCGGACCAGCGCCGCATCATGGGCGAGCAGGCGCGACGCCAGGCCATTGAGCGCTTCAGCCTCGATGCCGTTCTTGACCGCTGGGAACGGCTTTACGCGGAGTTGCTCGCGGGAAAATCACTCTCCATTGCGTCCGCCGGCGCAGCCGCTCTAACCGGAAGCGGCTCTTCGTAGCTCGCGCCGGAGGCTCTTGCGCGCGCCGGAGACTTTCACCCGGCACAGCGCGAGACGGGAGTAGGCAGATTCGCACAAACTGAGCCGGGCAGGCTCGAACTCGTCCAGCACGCGCTCCACTGAGGTGAACTGCATCGAATGGCGGCTGAGAAAGCCGCGCAGCTCCTCCAACTCCGATTCGCGAACCGTGTGGGGATGAACGCAAATGGTCCACAGCCCCTTCGACTTTTTCATAGGAGCCCAAAGCTGCTGCGGAATCCAGGTGAGGCCGCCGCGAAGAAAAGGGACGCGCGCCAAGCCGTCCGAGAGCAGGCTGATTCCCTCGGCCCGGAGCACGGCGAGCGTTCCGCGGTCGAAGCCATGGCGCGGCGCGACCCACAGGCGCGGGTTGAGGCCGCGATCGCGGAGAATGCGCAGACCTGCGCGGATCCACTCGCGCTGCATATTGATGGGAACGCCGGCAAACTCGGAGCGGCGGTTCAGGGGCATCAGACTGCGGCCCGCGCTCGTGCACAGATGCCGGTAGCCGTGCAATGCGATGGCCGCGCCGGCGGCCTCCATCGTCCTCATGCGCACCCAAAACTCGGGGTCAGGCGGCTCATACTGCAAATCCGGATCACGGTTGTCGGGAACCACGGCGAGAATGGGTTGGATTCCGAACTCCTCGATCCATGCCTGCAAACGCCGCCACCGTTCCGCGCCGGCCGTGGGGCAGAGATCGTCGCAACGAAGCAGATACTGTGCAGGCTTCGGCAGCGTCATATCCCCTCCGGTGCGTTTTTCGCAGTGGTCATCCAGAACGTTCTCTCTCCGCGCTTCTCGCGGCTCCGGTCTAAACCGCTCTTAAACTTGCTTCCGTCAAAAGCCTCCGCGACCAATACCAAAGGTAGAAAAACGTGCTCACCGTCCACAGTGAAGTGGCCAATGCGATTCCAGCCACGCCGAACCAGTGCATCAGCAGCAGGTTCAGCGCCACATCCAGTCCAAGATTGAGAATGCCGCAGTAAAGAATCAGTTCGGTGCGCCGCATGGCGACGATAAAGCGGTAAAAGACCCGGCTGACGGCAAAGAACGGAATCTGAATGGCGAACATGATGAGCACTTGGGCGACCACGGCCGTGTCGCGCCGGCCAAATGCTCCGTGCTGCAGGGTGATGCGGACAAGGAAGTGCGCGCCCGCCATCAGCAGCGCCGCGATGGGCGCTGAAACCAGCGCCGTGATCCGAACCCAGGTGCGCAACGTGTGGCGGCAGCCGCTCCAATCCCGGTAGGCGATCAGGCGCGAGAAGTAGGGCGTGACGGCCGTGGCGACCGCGCCGGCCAGCAGCGTCAGCACTACGCTGACAAAGCGCGTGGCGTAGACCAGCGCCGAGACGCTTCCGGCGGGCAGCATGGCGGCCATTGCCTGATCCACGACCAAGCCGCCCGAGGCCACCACTCCGCTCACCAGCACCGGCCCGTACTGGCGCCCCACCTCGCGCGTAGCCTCCGTCATTCCATACCAGCGCAGACGGAAGCGGTAGCCGTGCGCGTTCATCATCCAGGCCATGAGACCCGCGTGAATCGCCGCGCCGGCCAGCGTGGAGTAGACCATGGCCCAGATTCCCAGCCGGCCGCTCCAGGCCAGCACTCCGAGAAGGATGGAGACGGAAATCGCCATCGGCGCCAGCGCGGGCAGCGCAAAACGGTCCAGCGTGTTCAAAACCGCCGTGCAGTTGCTGGCGATTCCCGTCATCAGGACCACCGGCAACAGCGCATAAAAGAGCCGGATCGAGAGCGCCATTTTTGCTGGAGAAAAATGCGAAGCGATCAGCGGGAAAACGCCATGCGCGGCGAGGGCCATTGCGCCCGAAGCGGCCACGAGCAGCAGGCACACCCACAGCATGGAGATGGAGAGCAGTTGCTGCGCGCGCTCGCGGCCTTCGTGCTCCCGCACCCGGATCAGCGTGGGCACAAGCGCCTGGTTCATCGACTCGGAGATGAGGTTGACGAGCAGGCCGGGAATGAGCGCCGCGGCCAGAAAGGCATCCATGGCGTCAGAGCGGCCATAAACGCCGGCTACAGCAATCTCCTTGAACACCGCCGCGATTTTTACCACAATCCCCGCCGCGCCCACCGATGTGGCGGCGCGAAAGATGCTGCGGTTCACGCTGGAATCTTTGCAAGGCGGCGCGATTTGAGGAGCGGAAAACATAGCAGTCCGAGTGGAGAAAACCGATCCGCCGGTCTACACAACCGCGGTTGCTGCCGCGGCCAGCTCATGCAGCGGGACTGAACTGGAAAAGCATTCGGCAAGGGCCTCGGGATCCTCTGCGGCAACCCGTCCGGCAAGGGCAATCAAGGCAAACAACAGCCAAGTGGTGCGGCTCTCCTCCACGGTCAGGACCAGCGATGTCACGATCCAGACCAGCAGGGCGGTCACCAAAGCCAGCCGCAAGGCCCCTTGGGTTTGGAGGGCTGCGCGCGCCACCAGCGCCACGATGGCTGCCGCCAGGAATAAAGCGCAAAGCCCGCCGCCAACGAGAATGGCGAGCGCCGTGTTGTGAGCCGTATCGAGCGACGACGTTCCCGCCGCGCTGACAAAGGTGCCCGCGCCTGTGCCCAACAGCGGCGCTTGCACAAACGCGCGCCAGCCCGCCGACCAGATGTTCAGCCGTTGATTCAGGTCGCCGCCCGCAAGCTGCTGAGGGATGGTCGCCAGGCGCGCCAGAGTATCACTCGGAACCATGAACCAAAGAGCCGCCGCTATGGCGGGCAAAGCAAGAATCCACGCCAGCGCGCTCTTGGCATGCCCGCGCGCCAGCAGAAAGCTGCACCCCGTGAACGCCATCACGGCGGCCAGAAACCCGCTGCGCGAGGCGGTGAGCAAAACGGAAAATAGGCCCAGCGGCAGATAGCCCAGCGCCAGCAGGCGGCCGGGCCAGCGCCGCTCGCTGTTTACCAGCAGGGCCGCCAGCGGAAATCCAAGATCGAGAAAACGCGCCACATCGTTAGGGTCCTGCCCGTAGGCGGCAAAGCGGATCTGGCTGGCAGCGATCGCCGCAGCGGAACTGAAGTTGGCGACGGTAAGCGCGGCCAGCACCCAGGAACCAGCCACGTAGGCGCGCAGCAGGGTGCGCAAGTCGCCGGAGCTCTCGGCAAACTCCCACACCAGCCAGACGATCATCATCTCCTGAAAATAGCCGCGCATCTTTTCCAGGGTTGCGGCCGGATCGATGGTCCAGAAATACGTGCAGCAAAAGAAGAGATAGAAGACCAGCACCACCCACCCAAGCGCACCCGGGAGACGCATCCGTCCGGCCTGCAGGACGGCGGGAACAGCGGCCAGCAGCAGCAGCAATCCTGCGATGCGCGCCACATTGCCCAGCGGAGCGCCCAAATTCAGGGAATACTCCCAGGGAATGGTGAAGGCGAAGAGCACCAGCAGCCGCCACGCAACCCTTCTCATCGCTCAATACCTCTGCGAATACACCAACGCGGAGTAGATGGAGACGCCAATGGTGGATTGAATGGCCGACTCCATGGTCTCGTTCACCAGGTTCTTGGCTACCGATTCGGGTACGTAGATAATGTCGCGGTCATGAACCAGTTCATCGGGATCCTGGCCGCGGAGCAATCGTTTCAGGTTGAGCCTGGTGATGGTGCGCCCGCCCTTCTGCTCGCGGATGAGCACGGCCTTCGTGAGGGCTGCGTTTTGCGACGGTCCCCAGGCCAGCGCCAGCGCCTGGACCACCGTCAGCTTCTGTACCGGATCGACCGCGAATCCGCCTGGCCGGATCACTTCGCCCACCACGTACACCAGCCCCGCGCGGGTCACCTGCACGGTGTCGCCGGGGAGTAATTCCGGGTTGTGATCTCCGTTGGGGTCGGTTCCGCTGGGGTCCAGCACCACCGCATGTGGCGTCTTGGGATCGCTGGCGTGAAAAATGTTCACCAGGCGGCCGGCGCCGGGCGTGAGGCCGGAGGCCGCCGCGATCAGGTCCAGCAGCCGGTGATGATAGGTGTAAGGATAGACGCCCGGACGGGCAACCTCGCCGAGCACGCTTACATCCTGACCGGCGTAAGCGGTCACCAGCACCGTTACCAGCGGATGGAGCAGCATGCCCTTGGCCACCAGCGCCGATTCAATGGCATGCGCGGCTGCCAGCTCGCCCATTCCGCCCACCTTGATCTCGCCGATCATAGGCAGCGTGACGGTCCCTTCTTCGGAGACCCGCACCAGTGAATGAAACTCCGGCGTGTGATACTCGCTCACGTCGAGGAAGTCTCCGGGGCTGATCGGCGCCGGCATCGGTAAGCCGGATTGCGGCACCGTAAACGGCGGCGCGCCGGTCTGCGCTCCGCCCGCCGGGTTCCCCCATATCAGCGGCGCTTTCTTGGCGTTGGGCAAATTTTTGGTTTCATGCGACAGCGGAAAGCTGGCCACCCCGGTGGGCAGCCCCGAGGTGCTGGGCGTCGGCGCCTGGCCGTGAGCCAGCGAGCCAGCCGCCAGCACCGCGAGCAGTGCCGCCGCCACAGCGATTTTGGAGGGATGAATCGATTCCATCATGAGCGCGCCTCCCATCGCCAGCCAAAGTCCGGCGAAAAAGGTGATGGCCATGTAAAGCGGCAGATTGGGAGCTGCGGGCTTTACGGGCTGGCGGGCGTAGTCCACCACCGAGATATTCGAAGCGTGGATGCCGGCCGACAATCCTGCTTCCTCCACCCGCTCCAGCACTCGCACATAAAGCTCGTGGCTGGAGCCGGCTTCCTGGCGCATGGCCGTGTATTCGGTTGCCGCTTGGTTCAGCTTCATGCCTTCGCGGGTGGCTTCTTCCAGGCTCTTGCGCACAAGCTGTTCGCGTGCAACCGCCGTCTGCCAGTTCACGCGGAACCGCTCTACAAGCCTGGCGTCCTCGGCCTTCTTTTGCCGGCTCAGGTCTGTGAGCTCACGGTCAATCTCCACCACGCGAGGGAAATTCGGTCCGTGCTCGGCGCTCAGTTGCGCCTGTTCCTGCTCCAAGCTGCTGCGCTGGGCGCGAAGCTGCTGGAGCAGTGAGGTCGGAAAGCTGCTGCTCTGGGCCTGCAGGCGCGGGTCGGCAGCGATCACCATCTCCGGATCGCCCCCGGCGGCGGCGCGGTACTCTGCCTCGCACAAAATGCGCTCCGTCGTGGCGGCCACCAACTGACGGCCCAACTCGTCGATCTCCATCTCCAAAGGGCTTTGCTCAGCCTCACTGGGCTGGCCGTTGACCAGCGTCTCCGGAGTGCTCAGGATGCCGTGCCTGTCCTCGAATTCCGTCAGACGGCGATCATCCTGCTCTTCGCGCGCCTTCAAGGCCCTCAGTTGCTCCTCCAGCCACGCCGAGGCCTGCTCGGTGGCCTCGACCTGCGACTCACGGTCCTGCTCGTTGTAGGCGCGGATCAGCGCGTTCACCACGGCCGCCGACAACGCCGCGTCCCCGGAGCGAAAGCGAATCCTCGCCAGCAGCGTGTGGGGCAGGATCTCCACGTGCAATCGCCACGCAAACCTCTTCAGCAGCCAGGCTTCAGCGCGCGGTGAGGGTGTCTGGGGCCGAAACCCGGGGAAACGGCGGGCAAAGCTGCCCCGGAAGCCCGGCGCCTGGTAGAGCTTCAGCCCGGTAATCACCGTCCAGGCCAGCCGGTCGCTGCGCAAAACGCCTGCCAGCGTCTCCATCTCGATGGAAGAGGAAAGAATCGAAGCCGAAAGCAGCGGCTCGGCCGCATTTAGGCTCAACGGCGAGGCCGGCGCGGTGCGCAGTTCCACGCTGGCGGTGGCGTCGTACTGGTTAGGAGCAATCAGGCAATACAGCAGGCACGCCAGCAACAAGCCGCCCTCAATGCCCGCAACTAAGCGCCAGCGGCGCATCAGAACCCGCCATAACTCGCGCAAGGAAACCGAGGCGTCCTGCCGCCGCACATTCGCCGTGGGCCGCAGCCCGGCTGCGGGCGAAGAATCCTGCGGAACATTGGGAGCGTCTTGCACGGGAACACCTCGGTTCCAAGAGCCCTCGCACGAGGCAATTCCCGGCTAGCGGAAGCAAAAATCGCCTGAAAAGGGGTTTGCGCAATTTTCGTCGATTCGGGGAGGGCCGTATGTGTTGTGCATCACATCAGAATGAGACAAAAATCCCGGAGTTTCGCAGCCGACGGTACAACGGCTCCAGAATTGCTGTACCAAAAGCACACAG
Organism: Acidobacteriota bacterium; assembly: GCA_021800255.1. Classification (GTDB taxonomy): domain Bacteria; phylum Acidobacteriota; class Terriglobia; order Terriglobales; family Acidobacteriaceae; genus Telmatobacter. The sequence goes on along the minus strand of JAJYZC010000003.1, from coordinate 64,285 downwards.
CCAAGCGGCATTCCCTTAAGAAAATGCCACTTCTCATAAGCCTCAAAATCACACGCATATTCTGGGATCGTTCCAGGGGGCTGTTCACAGCCCTAAGACGCCAACCCTGCCGCCCGGTACCACTCCACGGTCCTGCGCAGCCCCTCGCGGAAACCCACAGCTGGCCGGTAGCCGAGCAGCTCACCGGCCAGCCGAATGTCGGCCAGAGAGTGGCGAATATCGCCGGCGCGGGGAGGAGCGTACGCCGGCTCACCCTTATAACCAGTGAGTTCCCGCAAAATCTCGAAGGTCTGGTTCAAGGTAAATCGCTCGCCCATCGCCAGGTTTATCGCCTGGCCTGATACCTTTTCAGCCGGCGCCGCCGCAGCCAGCAGGTTAGCCTGCACAACGTTATCGATGTAAGTAAAATCACGGCTCTGCTCGCCGTCGCCGTGGATGATCGGCTGTTCGCCGGCCAGCATCTTGCGGCAGAAGACGGCCAGCACGCCGGAGTACTGTGAGCTGGGGTCCTGGTAAGGACCGAAGACGTTGAAGTAGCGCAAGGTCACCGTTTCCACATCGTAAACGCGCGCAAAGGAGCGCATGTAGTATTCGCCGGCCAGTTTGGCCGCAGCGTAGGGGCTGATGGGGTTGGGCGCCATCCGCTCGTGCTTGGGCAGCGTGGGTGTGTCTCCGTAGGCCGACGACGATCCCGCGTAAACCATGCGCCGCACCCCGGCAGCCCGGGCCGCCACCAGCAAATTGAGCGTGGCGTTCACGCAGTTTACGTGGGTGGCCAGGGGATCGGCCACGGAACGCGGAACCGAAGCCAGCGCGGCCTCGTGGAAGACGATCTCCACGCCGGCGCAGGCCCGCACGCAGACCAAGGGATCGGCCAGGTCGCCTTCAATGAATTCCATCGCCTCCAGCCCGATCAGATTGGCGCGCTTGCCGGTAATCAAGCTGTCGATGCCGCGCACATCTTCGCCGCGCTCCACCAGCGCCGCGGCGATCGAGCGTCCGATAAAACCGGCCACGCCGGTAACCAGGTATTTCGCCAAGGTTCCTCCCCCAGAACTGGTGCGCGCGCCAGCGATCTCTCCGCACCGGCTTAGAATACTATTCTGCCCGTCTCGCCATGCAGCTTTACAATCAACAGTATGGCAACCACGATGACCGGCAGGCTGGAAGAGCTGAAACGCAAGTTGGAAAACCGCGAGGCCCGCATCGGAATCGTCGGCATGGGCTATGTGGGACTTCCGCTGGCTCTGTTGTTCAGCGGCGAGCGGTTCCGCGTCACGGGCTTTGACATTGCGCCGGACAAGGTGAAGACGCTCAACGCGGGCGCATCCTACATTGTGCGCATCCCTCCTGAAGCCGTTCAGGAGGCGCAAAAGGCGGGCTTCCGCGCCACATCGGACTACTCCGAAATCGCCGCCATGGATGCGGTCATTATCTGCGTGCCCACGCCGCTCGACGAGCACCGCGAACCCGACCTGAGCTACGTGACGGGAACCGCCGCATCCATTGCGCCCCATCTTCACGAGGGCCAGTTGATCGTGCTCGAAAGCACCACCTATCCCGGTACCACCGAAGAGGTCGTTGCGCCGCTGCTGGAAGACGGCAATCCTCACGGCTTGAAGATCGCGCGCGGGGCCGGCGAAACCGGCTTACACCTGGCCTTCTCACCCGAACGCGAAGATCCCGGCAACGATGTCGTCGACCGCCGCGACATACCCAAAGTGGTGGGCGGCTGTGGGGAAGCGGCTGCCGGGCTGGCCGCCGCCATGTACGGCGCCATCTTCCGCCACGTGGTTCGCGTGAGCAGCCCCGCCGTGGCCGAGATGACCAAGCTGCTCGAAAACATCTACCGCTCGGTCAACATCGCCCTCGTCAACGAGCTCAAGCAGCTTTGCATGAGGATGGGCATCGACATTCATGAAGTCATCGCGGCGGCCAAAACCAAGCCCTTCGGCTTCCAGGCTTTCTATCCAGGCCCCGGCCTGGGCGGCCATTGCATCCCCATCGATCCCTTCTATCTCTCCTGGAAGGCGCGCGAGTTCGACTTTCGCACCCGCTTCATCGAGCTGGCCGGCGAAATCAACACCGCCATGCCCTATTTCGTGCTCGACCAGATTGCCGCCGCTCTCAACCAGCAAGGCAAAGCCCTAAAGGGATCGAAGGTGCTGGTCCTGGGCCTGGCCTACAAACGCGATGTGGACGACCTGCGCGAGTCGCCCTCGCTCACCATCATCGAGCTGCTGCGCGCCAAGGGTGCGGTCGTCGCTTACAACGATCCTTACTTTCCCACCGTCGGCCGCGGCCGCCACTACGACCTGAACATGACCAGCACGCCGCTCGACAACCTCGGCCAGTACGACGCCGTGGTCATCGTCACCGACCACTCCAGCTACGACTACCGCGCCATCGTCGCCCGCTCGCAGCTCGTCGTGGATACGCGCAACGCAACCATGGGCATCGAGTCGCCCAAGATTGTGCGCTGCTGAGCGGCCTGCAGGCGGGCGGAATGCCGCAATCCGTTTTCGGGTGAGACCGCGGTGAGCCTCTCGTGGGATGATGGTGGGTTCGCCGATGATCCCTTTTTTCCCTACCCCGGCCGAGCCGCAACACTTCTCTCATGGCGAGAGGTGGCTCTTCGTCGTGCTGACCATCGCTTCGGCCGCGCTCTTCTGGCGGCGTTTCGGGCTTATTCTTGCTAAAATCCTGCACGCGAAAAAAGACCCTGACTTCCACCTTCGCCCCATTGCCAAACGCATCCGGGAATTCCTATGGGAGGTCCTGTTTCAGGCCAAAGTCATCCGCCAGCGCCCGCTCGCCGGCCTGGCGCACGCCTTCGTCTTCTGGGCCTTCTGCGCCTTTGCGCTGGTTTCGCTGAACCACTGCGCCACGCTGTTCGGGCTGGGGTTCCTTGACCCCGCGGCTCCGATCGGATGGTTTTATTTCTACTTTGCCGCCGTCTTCGCGCTGGCCTGCGCGGTGGGCATCGCCGGCCTCTTCATCCGCCGCTTTTTTGTGCGGCCGCGGTGGCTTGGGGAGGAGCTTTCGTGGGGGTCGGGGCTGGTTGCGTTGCTGATCTTTCTGCTCATGGCGGCCTATCTGGCGGAATTCTTTGTGACCGCGGAAGGCCCGGCGGCGCGCGCTCTCTGGTGGGCGCACACCATTACTCTGCTCCTGTTCCTTCCCGTCATCCCTCAAACCAAGCATCTGCACCTGGTGCTGGCGCCGTTCACCATATTTTTCTCGCGCGGCGGCTTCAGCCGCATTCCGCCGCTCAGCGGCGATGAGGACTTTGGGCTGGTGACAGGCGCGGACCTCACGCGGCTGGTCAGCCTGCAAGCCTACTCCTGCGTGGAGTGCGGACGCTGCACCGAGCACTGCCCGGCGAACAGCACCGGCAAGCTGCTCAACCCCAAGCAGGTCGTTCTCGGCCTGCGCGGCTACCTGAACGAGTACGGTCCGGCGTCCCAAGAATCCAAAAAACTCCCGCTGCTCGGCAAGTACAACTCACAGGAGGCTGTCTTCCAGTGCACCACCTGCGGCGCCTGCGAGTTCCAATGCCCAGTGGGCATCGAGCACCTGCCCATCCTCGTCGGCTTGCGCCGCGGCGCCGTCAACACCGGCGCCTGGGACGACGCGCACGGCGCCAAGCTCTTTCTCGCGCTCGAACGCGGATCGAACGCTCTGGGCCTCAGCGCAACCGAGCGCGACAGGTTCGTCGAAAAAAACGCCCTGCCCATCTTCGACGGCTCGCAGGAGTACTGCCTGTGGCTTGGCTGCATGGGCAGCTACGACCCGCGCGGCCGCGAGATCGCGCTGGCTCTGGTTCGCGTGATGAATTACCTGGGCGTGACCTTTGGCGTGCTGCGCAAGGAACGCTGCACCGGCGACCCCGTCCGCCGCTTGGGCAACGATCTCGTCTTCCAGCAACTGGCCGGGGCCAACCTCGAAGCCCTGACTCAGAACAAAGTGAAGAAGATGATTTCGATCTGCCCGCACTGCGTGCGCACCATCCAGGAAGACTGGAAGGAGTTCGGCACGCCTCCGCCGGTCGAGCACCACAGCGAGTTTCTGGCGCGGCGCCTTGGCAAGCTGCCGGCCGATGGCGGGCAGGGAAAGATCGTGTTTCACGATCCCTGCTATCTGGGCCGCTACCGCGGCGTTTACCAGGAACCGCGCGCCGTCGCCGCGCTTGCCGGAGATCTGGTCGAAGCTCCGCGCCACCGCGAGCGCAGCTTCTGCTGCGGAGCCGGCGGCGGCCTTGTCTTTCTTGGGGAAGAAACAGGCGAGCGCATAAGCCACGTCCGCGCCGCAGAGCTGGCCGCCACCGGCGCCCAAACCATCGCCGCAGCCTGCCCCTTCTGCAATACCATGTTTCAGGATGCGCTCACGGCGAGAGGCCAAGGCGCGCTGCAGTTGCTGGATATTGCGCAGATCGCCGCGAAATGCTTGCCTGAGTGAGAATGAAAGAGCGGCATCGAGAGGACGATTTGCCTTCGTGTTGCGCCGGTCAGCGCTGCGGAACCGTTCAGTTTACGGTCGCATTTCCGCAGCAGTGTTTGTACTTCTTGCCGGAACCGCAATAGCAAGGGTCATTTCGTCCAATCTTCCTCTCGCTTTTGCGAGTCCCGCCCCGCATATGCCGTGCCTCGCGTACGCGCTGGGAACGGAAATATTCATGGATTCCCTGTGTCGTCATGCAAAGCGTTGCGATCAGCTCTTTGCGCCGCTCCGCGCTCGGAGGTGTTTTCCACGTCCGCATCTCCGGGTCCGGATCGTGCTCATGCGCCAGGACCAAAACGGGCAACAGCAGGAAGAACTTGTCCTCATTCCCAAAGAGTTCATCCCAGCCCTCGCCGCTCAGCGCAACACCGGCGAGAAAACCCTCTGCCCAGCTATTCCCACTGGGGAATTCTTCTCCCTCTTCCGTTAGCAACAAAGGCATAAAGACATGATCCGGGTCAGCCAGCTTCTTCGAAACAGTGTTCCAATGCCGCATGGCCAGATTGAGAAATGCTTCGAAATCGCCGATTCCGCTGAACGGGGGTTCCCCGCCTCCCCAAATCTGGTGGAGATAGGCGCTGGGAGGAACCATTTGCGGCGCGCAAACCAGCGCCGCGAAAAACCCATCCATCTCCTCAAGGTCCATCGCGTCTTCCTGTGGAAAGCGGCTGAGGATTTCCTCCAGGCGGTCATAATCCGCCTCACTCAGCGGCTGGTCGAGTGAGGGCCGGGCAGGTGCATGAGTACTCGCGTCGTCCATGCCTCAAGCATACTCGTCGGCACCGCACCTGGTTGCCCGGGCATCTAAGATAATGACGGACATGAAGATTATCGTTGCCATCAAACAAGTTCCAGAACGCGATGCGCCGTTGCGCATCGACTCGGCGGCCCAATGGATCGGCGAATCGGGTTTGCGGTATGCGATGAACGAGCCCGACGCCTATGCGCTTGAAGAGGCGCTGCGGCTCAAGGAGTCCGCCGGGACCGAGGGCGAGGTGGTGGCCGTCAGCGCTGGGCCAGAGCGCGTGGGCACGACCCTCCGCGAGGCGCTGGCCAAGGGCGCCGACCGCGCCATCCATATCGTTTGCGGCGATCTCGCCTCCCGTGACGCGCTGGCCGTGGCGCGGCTGCTGGCTGCCGCCATCCAGCCGGAAAATCCCAGCCTGGTTCTCACCGGCCTGCAATCGGAAGACCTGGGCCAGGGACAAACCGGCGTCATCCTCGCCGAGCTGCTCGGCCTGCCTCACGCCTCGCTCATTGTTCAGGCGGAAATGACGGCAACCGGCCTCAAGGTGAAGCGCGAGCTGGAGGAGGGATGGTTTCAGTTCATCGAGCTGCCTGCGCCGGCCGTGCTCACCATCCAGTCCGGCGGCAACAAGCTGCGCTATGCCACGCTGATGGGCATCAAGCGCGCCAAGACCAAGCCGGTCCGCACCCTCGCTGCCGCCGATCTCGGCCTAGCCTCTGCGCCTGCCGTTATTCTCGATCAGGTCACCCTGCCCCAAAAGCAAAAATCCACCCAGATGCTCTCCGGCTCCGCCGAGGAGGCAGCCGCGGCGCTGGTGGAAAAACTCAAGTTCGAGGCGAAGGTCCTATGAGCGGCATTTTGGTGGTGCAGGAGGCGCGCAAAGATGGCAACACCCGCGCATTCCAGGAGACGCTGGCTGCCGGACGTGTGCTCGCCGGATATACAGGTCTTGAAATAGAAGCGGCAGGCGTCGGCGACTCAAACAGCAATCTCTTTGCGGAATTCATCGGGCCGCCGCCGGCCGCGGCGCACGCCATCGAGCATCCGCTGCTCAGCCGCTATACTTCCGATGGCTATGTGCTGGCCTTTGAGCAGTTGATCCGCAAACTCCAGCCTGCATACGCCGTTTTTCCTCATTCGTATCAGGCGCGCGACTTCGTTCCCCGTCTGGCAACCAGGTTCAGCCAGGCGCTCATCAGCGACGTGACCGCCATTGAATCCGGCCCGGCATTCGTGCGACAGCTCTTTCAGGGGAAGATGAACGCAGTCTATCGTCATCCAGGCGGCGGACCGTGTTTTGTCTCCATCCAAAGCGGGGCGTTCCGGCCCGATGGGACCAGCGGCGGCGTAACTACGATCGATCACTTCACCCCGGAGATTGACGCCGCCCAAATCCGCACCCGCCCCGGCGATCCCTTTCGCGCCTCCGCGCAGACTGTGGACCTGGGTTCGGCGCAACGCATTGTGGGTGTAGGCCGCGGCATCAAGGACGCCGCCAACCTGCCTCTCGTCCAGGATCTCGCCTCCGCGCTGGGCGCGGAGCTGGCCGCCTCACGCCCCATCTGCGACAACGGCTGGCTGCCCATGGAGCGGCAGGTAGGCAGCTCCGGCCAAACCGTTGCGCCTAAGCTCTACGTGGCCGCCGGCATCTCCGGAGCCATTCAGCACCTGGTGGGCATCAAAGGCTCGCAGTGCATCGTAGCCATCAACAAAGACCGGGATGCTCCTATCTTCGAAGTGGCCGACTACGGCATCGCCGGCGACCTCTTTGAGGTGCTTCCGGCCCTCACCGCTGCGGTCAAGAAGGCGAAGTAATCATCTTGGCGCTCCGTGCGCGAAAATCATCGCACCGCAGGCGCATATGCCTTGCAATTCCTGCCATCCTGTGTTTACTATTGTGGCAATAACGTATTGATCGCTACCAAGCCAGTTAACCACGGCCAGCGTCAGACAGGACTCTATCCAAAATGAAGATCGGCACCACCATTCGCGCCTACCGCCTCCAGAAGGGCCTTTCCCAAGGAGACATCGAAAAGAAGACCGGCCTGCTCCGCTGCTATCTCTCGCGGGTGGAAAACGGCCACACGGTGCCCTCGCTTGAGACGCTGGCCAAAATCGCACAGGCGCTAGACCTGTCCATCGCCCAGTTCTTCGCCGACGACTCGCTGGGCCGCCAGCTCAACACTCAAAAGCTCTCCGATGAGGAGTTGCGCTTCCTCACCCAGATCCGGCGCTACTCGTCGAACTTGAACGATAGCGACCGCAAGCTGCTGCTGGCTATGGTGAAAAAGTTCGCCGCTACGGCTACGCGATAATCTTTCGCGCTTTAGCTTCGCGGCGGCAACTGGGCCAGGTAGAACCCGAACAGCACCAGCAATCCCGTCACCATCGCCACTGCGATCCGCAGCCGGGCCTTGAAGGTTTCGGGCGGCGATCCCAGCCGCGGGACCATGGGCGCCGCAAACAGCAGTCCGAACAGGCAACCGCCCAGGTGCGCCATATTGTCGATGTGGATTCCGCTTCCGATCACGTCCGTGCCTACGCTGATTCCCAGGCCGAGCACGAGGTTCAGCACCGCGAAGTAGATCACCGACTTGCGCAGTTTCTTCAGTTCCTCGGGCGGCACCGGCATGCGGTGCTTCAGGAGCACGATCAGGGCGCCGGCGATTCCGAAGATGGCTCCCGAAGCCCCCGCGCTGGCCGGAAAGAGGATCATTTTGCCCACGTGGATCGGCCATACCCAGCTCACCAGTATCGATAGCAGATTGCCCGCCGCGCCCGTCAGCAGATAAACCGCGATCACTCCCACGAAGCCCATCAGCGGTTCGGCCAGAAGCGCCAGATTCCATAGGCACCACATGTTGACGGCCAGGTGCAGAATGCCCACGTGGAGAAACATGGCGGTTACAATCCGCCACCACTGGTGCTCCAGCAGTACTGAGCCGGCGTTGTTCGCGCCCCAGTTCATCAGTTGGCCCACCGTGGGGCTGACGGGGCTGATCCCGCGCGCCACCATGGCCACATAAACTGCGCAGTTGATCCCCACCAGCAGATGGGTAGCCGGCGCTGCAAGCCATATCGGCCGCTTCCGTCGAACCGGCGGCGGCTGGTAAGTGCCTGAATAGTCCCCGGCCGGCGGCAGAATCTCCGCAGCGATGTCAGGAGTCTCACGGGTAGATACCTGGCTGCGGGGTGGAATTGAAGAGGGATAACTTCCCATGTCCTAACTGTAATGCATTCCACGGCCTGTGCCGCCTCGATCCCGCGATCCGGTCCCGGCGCCGATCCTGTTGGTCCGGTGTTGGGGCGGAAACAGAATCATGTGGATCGGCGAATGGGCGCCGGACACCGTACCAACATGCGGTGAGATTTTGCCCACGCAGCTTCGGCCCCTGGTTGTAGTCTGAACATTGGTTCGTGCGCTGCGCTTGTCGCTGTGCGGCTGGCCGGGCCAAAGCCCAAATTTAGAAAGATGTTCTTGAAAGGAGCGAAACTGTGAGTTCGCACGTGCAGCAAGCCCCAAGCGGCCAAAAACGCATCCGGCGCGCCCTGCTCAGCGTGACCGATAAGACCGGCTTGGTGGAGTTCGCCCAGGTGTTGGCGGGCTTCGGAGTGGAGCTGATTTCAACCGGCGGAACGGCGCGCGCCCTCCGCGAGGCTGGCCTCGCGGTCCAGGACATCAGCGACCTGACCGGCTTTCCTGAGATGCTCGATGGCCGCGTCAAAACCCTTCACCCGCGCGTCCATGGCGGCTTGCTCTACATCCGCGGCAATCCTGAGCACGAGGCTGCCGTAGCCGCGCACGGCATTCAGTCTATCGATATGGTGGTCGTCAATCTCTACGCCTTCGAGAAAACCGCCGCGCAGTCCGGCGTGGCCTTCGGGCGATTGATTGAAAACATCGACATCGGCGGGCCGTCCATGGTCCGCTCCGCGGCCAAAAACTTTGAGGACGTGGCCGTGGTCACGCGCGTCTCCGATTACCCGGCTCTGATCCAAGAGATGAAAGGCTCCCAGGGCGCTGCGCTCAGCCGCGAAACCCGCTGGCGCTTAGCCAGGCAGGCCTTCGCGCTTACCGCCGCCTACGACGCGGCCATCGCCAACATTCTCGACCGGATCGAAAATGCCCCGGCCCCAGACGCGCCCGCCGCACCGGATTTGGGCGCGTTCCCCACCACCCTGCGCGTCAATCTTCCCCTCGCCCAGCCGCTCCGTTACGGCGAAAACCCCCATCAGCGCGCCGCGCTCTACGCGGACGGCTCGGGCCTGGGCGTGGCCGGCGCGAAACAGTTGCAGGGCAAGGAACTCAGCTTCAACAACCTCGTCGATCTGGACGCCTGCTGGGAGTTGGTTCAGGAATTTGAAGAGCCTGCCGTCATCATCGTCAAGCACACCAATCCCTGCGGAGCGGCCACCGGCGCCAATCTCCTCGACGCCTATCAAAAAGCCCTGGCCTGCGACCCGGTCTCGGCCTTCGGCTCGGTCATCGGCATCAACCGCGAAGTGGATGCCGCCGCCGCCGAAGAGATTGCCAAGCTCTTTGTCGAAGCCATTGCCGCACCGGCCTTCAGCGCCGGAGCCCTGGCTTGCTTTGCCGCTAAGAAAAATCTGCGTCTGGTCGAAGTTCAACCTGCTCCGCCGCGTTCCGTCCTCAAGCACGTCTCCGGCGGATTGCTGCTCCAGGACGCCGACACCGGACGTGTCGCTGCCCCAGAGCTGAAGGTGGTCACCAAGCGCCCACCTACCGCCGAGGAGCTGCGCAGTCTGCTTTTCGCCTGGCGCGTCTGCAAGCACGTCAAGTCCAACGCCATCGTTTACGCCAAGGACGGTCAGACCCTCGGCATCGGCGCCGGCCAGATGAGCCGCGTAGACGCCGCCCGCTTCGGCGCCATGAAGGCGGCGTTGCCGCTCGCCGGCTGCGTTGCCGCTTCTGATGCCTTCTTTCCGTTTCCCGACGGCCTTGAAGCCGTGGTCCAGGCCGGCGCCACTGCGGTCATCCAACCCGGCGGATCGGTGCGCGATCAGGAGGTGATTGCTGCCGCTGACCAACTCGGCGTCGCTATGGTCTTCACCGGAATCCGTCACTTCCGGCACTGATTCTCGTCCTGAATCCCGCCCGCCATGGATTCGCATACGGGCTGGAGCGCCGTCAGCCGCGCTATCATCACCGGCTTTCTCGCCTCTGGCGCGCGTGCCTTGCGCGCGCCGTCTCATTTGGATCTGACCAAAAATCTTTTCTCCCAGCGCGCATCTGCGACCATTAGCAGGTAAAATCGTCTTTAGCAATGGGTAGAGATGCTTCTGAATCGCTGCCCGCGCCGCCTTTGGGCCTTTCGGAGCGGTTTTGAGCCGCCCGAAGAGCTGAGCATGGCGTGGAATCCCCCTGATGATGAGAAAAAGACTGCATTTACCGTCCCCCAAGTACACGCTCGCCGCCGCTTATCTCCTGCTGCCGGTGGCGCTGGCCTGCGCCCAAAATGCTCCTGGTATTATGGGCGCTCCGGCTACTCCGGCGCAGGTTCACCAGACGCCGCCCAGCCCCGCGCCTGCCGCATCCGCGCCCGCCGCAGCCGTGCCCGCCGAAACCGCTGCGCAGGAGGCTGACCGCGCCAAAGCCTACTATCACGCCGCGCTGGCCGCCATCGATGAAGAAGACGCCTTCTCTGAAGGCTCGCAGGGCGACCTCAACCGCGCCATCGAGGAGTACAAATACGCGCTCGATGCCGATCCCAGCTCCGCGGTGTTGAACAACGAGCTCGCCGGCCTTTACTTCCGCGCCGGCCGTGCGCAGGACGCCATCGCCATCGAGCAATCATTGCTCAAGACCGATCCTAACGATATTCACGCGCACAAGCTGCTGGGACGCATCTATCTGCGCCAGCTCGGCGAGCAGCAGAGCGGCGCTCCGTCTACCTCGCCTTCCAGCAATTACTTGGACAAGGCGATCGCCGAATTCGAAAAGATCGTTGCCCTCCAGCCCAACGACGTTGAGGACCGTTTGGTTCTGGGCCAGCTCTACACGGTCATGCACCAGCCCCAAAAGGCGGAAGAGCAGTTCGAGTCCGCTCAGGCCATCCAGCCGGATTCCGAGGATGTGGTGCTGAACCTCGCCCGCCTCTACGCCGAGAGCGGGGATTTCGATCATGCCGTCAAGGTGATTGAATCTGTCCCTCCCGGCAACCGCACACCGAAGATGGAGTTCACGCTGGGCGCCATCTATGACCAGATGAAACAGCCCGAGCAGGCCATCTCCGCCTATCAGAGCGCTTCCAATATGGCCCCCGGCAACTTGCGCATCACCGATGCTCTGGCCCAGGCCCTGCTCAAAAACGGCCAGCTCGGCGAAGCCCTCAAACAATACCAGCGGTTAGCCGATGCGGATCCAGACAACAGTGAGGTCCTCGTCCATATCGCAGAGATTCTGCGCCGTCAAGGCAAGTATGAGGATGCCTTGGCGGCCGCTAAAAAAGCCCTGACCATCGATCCTGCCTCGCTCGAAGCCGGATACAACGAAGGCTTGCTCTACGATGTCCTGGGCCAGTTCGACAAGGCCATTCAGTCCTATCAGAGCATGATCGACCTCCTCAGCCACGCCAACGGCGCTTACACCAGCGACGAAAAGCACAACCGCAGCATCTTCCTCGACCGCCAGGGCAGCGTCTACATCGAGGAAAATCAAATCGGCAAAGCCATCGCCGACTATCAGAGGATGATCGATATGGGCGGCAGCAGCGCCGTCCAGGGCTACCAGGATGAGGTGGACGCCTACCGCACCGCGACCGAGTTCGCCAAAGCTGTCGAGGTCTCCCGCCAAGCCGTCGCCGCCAACCCCAAAAACCGCGATCTCAAGCTCATGCTGGCTGGGGAACTGGCCGATCAGGGCCAATCCGCCGAGGGTTTCGCGCTCGCCAAAGGGCTGCTCAACAACACCCCAGCCGATCTCAACGTCTGGTTCACCATCGCCCAAATGGACATACGCCTCAAACGCTGGAAGGATGCCGGCCAGGCGCTGGATAAAGCCCAGGCTCTGGCCTCCAAAAAGCAAGACCGCGTCTACCTGCTCTTTCTCCGCGGAGAGTTGGCCGATCAGCAAAAGCACATCGGGCCGGCGGTGCAATTCTTCCACCAGGCTCTGGCCTTGGACCCCTCCAACGCCATGACCCTCAATTACCTCGGTTACATGCTGGCCAACCGGGGCATGAAACTGCCCGAAGCCCTGGGCTACATTCGCAAGGCCGTCCGCCTCGAACCGGCGAATGCCGCTTATCTCGACTCCCTGGGATGGGCCTATTTCAAAATGGGTCAGTACGATCTGGCTGAGGATAACGAGCGTCAGGCCCTCGCGCGTGACCAGACCGATCCCACGCTGCACATGCACCTGGGAGACATCTACGAGAAGACGGGCCGCATCCGCTTGGCTGCGGCGCAGTGGAAGCTCTCGCTCGCCGAGTTCGCCAAGGCCGACCCCGCTGACATCGAGCCGGGCGACGTGGCCAAGGTCCAGAAGTCGCTCGAAAACGCCCGCGTAAAGCTGGCCAAAGAGGACAGCGCGATCGGTCAGCCCAAGCCGCAAGATGGCCCCTAATTCCGGGTTACTCGGGATTTTGCCGGCGCGGATCGCCGTCCCGGCAGACGCGCACAGCCAGCTCGCCGCCCGCGCCTATCCTGAGCCGCCTCATCCTTACCGTTCTCCCTTCGCCCGCGACGCCGCGCGCATCCTCCACGCCCGCGCCTTTCGCCGTCTGGCCGGCAAGACCCAGGTCTTTACCCGCCTGCCCGCCGATCCTCCGGGCGATCACTTTCGCAGCCGCCTCACCCACACCCTCGAAGTGGCGCAAATCTCCCGCACCCTGGCCCGCGCCTTGGGCCTCAATGTCGAGCTGGCTGAGGCCCTGGCGCTGGCCCACGACATCGGTCACCCCCCCTTCGGCCACGCCGGCGAAAAGGCCCTCGACCGCGCCCTCCAGGCCCACGGCCTGAGCTTCGACCACAACCTCCATGCCCTGCGCATTGTCACCTGGTTCGAGGAGCGTTATCCCGCCTTTCGTGGCCTCAACCTGACCCTTGCCCTCCGCGAGGGCATCGTCAAACACTCCCGCGACTACTCTGCCGCATCCCATCCCGAGCTGGCGGAGTACTTCCTCGACGAATTTCCGCCCCTCGAAGCCCAACTCATCGATCTGGCCGACGAGATCGCCTATCTCACCTCCGACCTCGACGATGGCCTCGACTCCGGCATCCTCACCCTCGCCGAGGTCCGCGCCGCCATCCCGCTCTTCCGCGGCTTTCATGACGCCGCGTTGCAGAACTATCCCGCCGCCGCGCCCAGGCTGGTTGTCTACGAGACCCTCCGCAATATGCTCAACGCTCTGGTCACAGACCTGATGAACGAAGTGCGGATTCGCGTAAAAGCCCTCGGCGCCGCCACGCTGGCCGAAATCCGCCGCGCCCCGCAACGGCTCGCTGCCCTCAGTCCGGAGATGGAATCCGCCCGCGTCGAGGCCAAGGCGTTTCTCTACGCCAACCTTTACAACTCACCGGGAATGGAAGAGGTCCACGCCCATGCTGGGCAAGTCGTTTTGGAGCTCTTTGCCGCATTCATGGCCGATCCCACCCTGCTGCCGGCGGACCACCAGGCGCAGATTCCCACCCAGGGCCTCGCCCGCACCGTCGCCGATTACATCGCCGGCATGACCGACAGCTACATCGAGCAACTTTGGGATCGCTGCTGCAATCGGCAAAACGTTTGAGGCGCCCGGCTCATTTCATGGGCGGAAATTCGATGCTCCAGCGCAAAAGGGAAATAAGGTGGCTACGGCTGAAGGGATATGAAACTACTGCACCGCTCCTTGCGGGCGAATGCGGCGCAGATCGAGCGCGCACTGGACGGCGTTCTGCGCGTTCAGCCGCAGATTGTCTGAGGCCGCCCACAGCCACAACCGCGTAGCTGCACCCGCGCCGCGAGTGGATTTTTCCGTCCGCAGGCGAACCAGCACGTCATTTTGTCCGGTGGCGGCCAGATTCGAGGGCGAGTCCGTGTCTTCGAGCACCAGATCGATGTGTCCGCCGCTCAGCGCCTCTTCAAGAGCGGTGATCTCTACTGTACGTTCCATCTCTACGGCAATGGAGAAGGCGTGGCCGTGAAAAACGGGCGCATGAATCACCTGCAGCGCCAGTGCAGGCCCGCGCCCTTCCGTCAGCAGATCATAATGGCGGCGAATCCGCGCCTCCTGCGCGTTCAGGCTGACGGCTGCGCTTTCGCCCAGGCCGCTTAGCAGGTTGTAGGCTGCCTGCGCGTCGTAGATGGCGCGCGGTAGTTGCTGAAAGCTCAGCAGGTTCACCGTCTGCTGATGCAGCTCATCCATCGCGGCGCGTCCAAACTCGCTGGCCGGCTCAACCACCGTGGCGGCGGCAAAGCGCACTGGGGCAGCCAGTTGCAACCGCTCCAGCAGGAGGGCCAGCGCCACCGCCGCGGGGTGAGCTGGAACCACCGCCGGTGTGAACAGGTCTACAGCCGCCGTCTCTGCACCCAACCATGGGGCGCGCACCAGCACTCCCGTCTCCTGGTCCAGTGCGGCCGAGAGATCAAGCACCGTGGAACCAGCTTCCAGCGCCTGCCGCCAGTAGTGGCGCGTCATCTCTTCGGTGCCGCAGAAAAAGGCAAAGTCGGCGTGTTCGAAGGCCTCCGCATGGATGGCCTGAATAAAAGTAGCTTCGTCGCCTACCTGATCCAACTGCCCCTGGGCGTCTTCTTCGTCGAGCAGGACAAAGCTGGCCGTCGCCAGCGCCGACTCCGCCAGCGCATCCTTCAGCTCACGGCCGATGAGCGTTGAGGCTCCCACAATGGCAATCTTGTACACGGACGTCCTTTTCTTTCAGCGCAGATCGAAGGAGCCATGATGGGCGAGCGAATGCGGCTCGTCCCCCATTTCGGACTCGAGTTCAGACTCGACCGGAGGCTCCGCTTCCGCCGCCCGCCTGCGCCTGCGCCGCGACCACGAGTAGGCCGTGCGCGCCCAGATGCCCGAAAACATATAGACCAGAGCGGCCAGAAAAAGCATAACGTTCGAGTAGCGGAGCATGATGTAGGCCACAAGCGCAAGCAGAACCAGCAGTTGGAAGGGATGCCGCCGGGAGAGATTGATCTCCTTCGCCGACCAGAACCGCCATGTGCTCACCATCAAAAATGCGCACAGCCCCACCAATACCAGCCACGGAAGCGAGATCCACCAGGAGAAAACGGGAATCCCGTAGAAAAAGTGGACGGTGGCGGCCAGCAGCCCCGCTCCTGCCGGAATCGGCATGCCCACAAAATACTTGTGTCCCGGCCGTCCGGGATTGCGCGGCTGCGCGTCCTGGCTGATGTTGAACCGCGCCAGCCGCGACGCTCCGCTGAGCAGAAACAGGAAGCAGATGAAAGCGCCGGCCTGCAATAGATGTTCCCGCAGGTGCGGATTGACCGATAACGGCAGAAAATGAAAGCCCCAGGCAAAGGAGAGCAGGCTGGGCGCCGCGCCAAAAGCAATTACATCGGCCAGCGAATCCAACTCCTTGCCGAAGGCGCTGGCGGTGTTGGTCATGCGTGCGATGCGCCCGTCGAGCGCGTCAAAGGGGATGGCGATCAGAATGGCGATGGCTGCCCAATCCAGGTGAGTTTGCGCGCTGCCGCTCAGCGCCGCGATGGTCTGTGTGATCGAGTAATAGCCCAGGGCCATCGTCCCCGCGGTAAACAGCGACGGCAGCAGAAACATGCCGCGCCGCGGATGGGGATGCACTCTGCCTTCGCGCCGGACCCTAGCCTGGGCAATCACGCGCGTACTCCATGGAGCGCGCCGGCCATCTCCCCGGCTCCGGCCGCTCCGTCCAGGGCCGTCACCGCCAGCGCCGCCGCCGCCCGCGGCATCGCTGCCAGCACACTGGCGCCGCCCCTCACCCGCTCGCCAACCTGCACCTGCAAAACTGCCTCGGCAGGCAAAAGCACATCCACCCGCGAGCCGAATTTGATGATCCCCACCCGCTGGCCCCGCGCCACCCGGTCGCCCTCCGCACAGTCGAAGACAATGCGCCGGGCCAGCAGCCCGGCGATCTGCTTGAAGGTCACTTCAATCCCTTGGTCCTTGCCCTCGCCGCGTACCGTGACCACATTCTGTTCGTTGCGGTCAGCCGATGCCGGATTCATGGCGTTCAAAAACGCGCCCCTCCGGTAGCGCACCCGGCCGATCACACCGCCAATGGGTGCGCGATTCACATGTACATCAAAAACGCTGAGGAAGATACTGATTCTCCGCCGCGGCCCCTCGGGCGTTGTCACAGTGGCCGCCTCGGTGACCAAACCGTCTCCTGGCGAGACGATCAATCCCTCGCCGGCAGGAACCGCCCGGGGAGGGTCGCGGAAAAACCATAGAAAAAACAGCGCCAGCGCGAGGGGCGCAACAGCCCATCCCCACCCGCCTGTGGCCCATTTCAGCATTGCCGCAACCGCCAGCAGGCTCGAACCGTAGATGTAACCGTCACGAACCATCGTCCCCAACGATTATACGGTTATTCCCGGCTGCGCAAAATTCCTCTCGCCTCGTGCCGAACCGCATCGGGCGCACACAATACCCTTCTTCGGCCCGCCCACGGCAATTTGCGCCCACGTTCGCCAGCCGCAGACCTTACGCGACTGCGGGCGACCGGCGCTCCAGAGCAAAGATCAGGTCTTTGGCGTGCAGCTTTAGTTTTTTCAGGCGCACTTCTTCGAGTTGTTCGTCTTCTGTGAGATAGGGTTTCCGAAGCAATTCTTCCAACCGCTGAGCGTAGCGCCGATGTTCGGCGTGCAGGCGATCGATTTCTTCGCCCAGCGTGGCATCCTGTACTTCATCCATCAGGCACCTCCGGTCCGGCAATCCTTTTGTTTGTGGAGCAGACCTCACGCTTACAAGAGAACATTTACATATATCGCTGTTCCCGTGCAAACTGCAAGAGGGCAAACGGCGAAAGCCGCCAGCCCTGTGGATTTTCGCCTCCAATCCTCCCCGCGCGCGGCTGTAACCCGAAAGGTATTCGGCGGCGTAGCCTGGTAAGACCGCGGCGGCTGTGCGCCCCAGCTCCCCCTTTAAGGACCCGGGGACCACTCTACCCGAGCCGCAAATCCATTAGCACCGCATCCTCAACAGGATCTGTGTAATAGCGCGGACGGCGGCCGGTCTCCCTGAAGCCCAGGGTCTGGTATAGCCCCAGCGCCGCCAGGTTCGAGGAGCGCACCTCGAGTCGCGCCTGCCGAACCCCCGCCCGCTCCAGCTCCCGCGCCATCGCGCCCCATAGCCGGCGGCCTACGCCTTGGCGCTGCCGTTCGCGAGCCACTGCAATCGTCTCCAGTTCGGCCTGCGGCAGCAGCAGGCAGGCCACCGCGAAGCCGGCTACGGAACCGGACGCCGCACTCACGGCAACCAGCGCGATCCTCCGCGGCACGGAAGCCGGATTCAAGGCTCCTAGATAAACCGTCCGCGGCCAATGCGGCGCGTCCTTCAGGCTGGCCGCCAGTGCCACTGCGTCCTCCACATCGGCCGCGCTCATGCGCCGAATGACTGCCTGGGCGGCAAAAGAGTTCATGGGCGCTGTGTCCCGGCGGCCGCAGCGCCGAAGATCTCCGCATCGGAGCGGCGCAGATAGTGGCCATCCATCTGCGCCAGGTCCACAAACTCCCCGCGCCCCACCCTCCCCGCGCAGAGCCGCAGCGCATCGGCGGCAGTGGGCGCGGCAACTTCGACCAACTCTGCGGCCGGCCAAACCAGCTTGAGTAACTGAGCCGCGCCCTGGTCGCAAACAGCCACGCGCGGCGGAGGCGGAGTGGCGGCCAGCTCGGCCGCCCCGGCCAACATCTCCTGCGCCGCGCCCGATGGCTCCCCCAGCCGGAGAAAGATCTCGTTCCGATGGGCGTCGAGAGCCGCGCTAGGAACTCCCGCAGCCTGCGCCAGCACTTCGAGGCGCGAAACGGCCACAACCGGAATCCCCGCGCCCTCCGCCAATCCCTTCACCGCGCTCAGCCCCACCCGCACCCCGGTAAAGCTGCCCGGCCCGTTCACGGCCACGATGGCATGGAGCAGATTCAGCCGCGTCCCGGCCTGGGCCAGCAGATCGCCCACCGCCGCCACCAGCGTCGCAGAATAGCTACGCCCCGCCAGCTCCATCTGCCCAAGAATCTCCACGGCAATCTCAGGATGCGGGCCGCTCAGCCGCCCCAGCGCCGCTGACCCCGTTGGCCCGCAGGTATCGATGCCGAGCAACAGCTTAGAGTCCGCCATCGTCTCTCATCAGATCGCCTTCATCCCCTGCTCCAAATCCGCGATCAGGTCTTCTTTGTCCTCGATGCCGACCGACAGCCGGATCATGCCGTCAGTGATCCCCGCCGCCGCCCGTTCCGCGTCGCTGAGCGCCGCGTGGGTGGTGGTCGCCGAGTGAGACGCAAGCGACTCCACGCCGCCCAGCGATTCGGCATTGATGAAGATCTTCAGCGCGCCCAGGAACCGCCCCGCCGCCGCGCGCGATCCCACGTCGAAACTCAGCATCGACCCGAAGCCCTTTTGCTGCCGCACCGCCAGCTCGTGTTGCGGATGGCTCTTCAGCCCTGGATAGGCGAGGCGCTGCACCTTGGGGTGGGTGGAAAGGAACTCCGCCACCGCGCGCCCGTTCTCCTCGTGCTGCTTGATCCTCAGCGGCATGGTTTTGATGCCGCGCAGCACCAGGTAGCACTCGAAGGGAGACAGAATCGCCCCCGCCGACTTTTGGACGAGCAAGTACCGCTCCTTGTGCTCCGGCTTCGACCCGACGAGCGCCCCGCCGATCCCGTCCGAGTGGCCGTTCAGGTACTTGGTCGTCGAGTGCATCACAATATCCGCGCCCAGCTCCAGCGGCCGTTGCAGCACCGGCGACATAAAGGTGTTGTCCACGCTCACCTCCGCCCCTTGGGCGTGGGCGATCTCGCTGATGGCGCGGATGTCGCTCAGCACCATGGCCGGGTTGCTCGGTGTCTCCACGTGCACCAGCCTGGTAGCCGGCCGCATGGCCGCCGCCACGGCCTCGGGCTTGCTCGTGTCCACGTACTCGATGTCGATTCCGTACTGGCGCACAAACTGGTTGAACAGGCGCACCGTACCCGCGTACACGTTGTGCGAGCAGAGCACGTGGTCGCCGGCGCGCAGCGGCGTCACCAGCGCATGAATGGCCGCCATCCCGCTCGCAAAGGCGTGACCGCAGAATCCGCCTTCGAGCGCCGCCAGCGCCGTCTCCAGCCGGTCCCGCGTGGGGTTGCCGGCGCGCGAGTAGTCCCAGCCCCGGTCGCTGCCGATGCCGGTCAGTTCAAAGGTAGAGGAAAGGTATACGGGCACATTCACCGCCCCCGTTTGGGGGTCGGGGTGCTGCCCCGCGTGGACGGCCAGTGTCGAGTACTTGTATGGGGACATGGTTGGCTGTTCGCTGCTAACTCCTGGGTTCTAGCTTATCGTGGCGGGGCAGGGAAGCATAGACTCCAGCGGTCTGCCTCTGGAGATCGCAAAGTGAATGCGGCGGCCAGCGCGAAATCGATACGGCGGCCCTCCTGCCGGGTTGAGGTTTGTGCTCTCCCGCTCATCCACGATAAAACTGTGAATGCATGGGGCACGAACAGCTCGTAGCCGGTCGATGACCGGGGCACCTGCCGGGTACGGCATTCTCTCTGCTCTCTCGATGAAATCGAAAAGGAATTCAGACCATGAAGCAGCCCCGGAGCATTCACCTGCGCTCTCTAACCCTGATCGTCATCGCTCTGATGATCGCGCCCATAATGGCCCATGCCCAGACCGACGAGATCCAGGTCTACGATGCGGTTAT
Source organism: Acidobacteriota bacterium (assembly GCA_021800255.1). Taxonomy (GTDB): domain Bacteria; phylum Acidobacteriota; class Terriglobia; order Terriglobales; family Acidobacteriaceae; genus Telmatobacter. The sequence continues at coordinate 44,187 of JAJYZC010000003.1, read as the reverse complement.
CGCGCCGCAGGGCATCTTCAATATCATGGTGCACAGCAACTTTACTCCCGCCGGCAGGTTGACGCCCCGTGAACCCGGAGGCGTTATTCCCGATCATTCGTTCAACGGAACATGGGAGTGGGCATACGGGGTCAAACCGTGGCTGGAGCAGGGCCTGTATATGCCTGTCTATTCGCCGTACTCGATGAAGCTCGGCCAGTCGAGTGGCGGCGGGAGGATTGATGGTTTCAAAGTCCGCGAACTGTTCGTGCGGCCGCACGCGCAGCAGCACCTGCTCTTCTGGGGCATGAATTTCGAATTCAGCTTCAACTACCCACAGTGGGAGCCACGGACCTACACGGCGGAGATACGTCCGATCATCGGCGCATACCCCGGTAAATGGGAGCTTATCTACAATCCGATTGTCGATACGGACTGGACGGGAGGAATTCAAGGGTTGCAGTGGAACCCCTGCGGGCGCATCGTGTACAACATCAATCACACATGGGATGTGGCCGCCGAGGAATACGACCACTTTGGAAGCTTTTACAGTTTTATGAGCCTGCACGATCAATTCCACGAGGCGTGGGGCGTGTTTGACCGTAACGGCAAAATCTGGGATATTGAAGCGGGCGCGGGCCTCGGCCTAACGTCCGGTTCTGACAGATGGACGTTGAAACTCATGATTTCGCGAAATATCAACAAGAAAGCCTGGCGTCCGCACCTTCACTTCTAACCTCAAGCAAAAAGGCGGGCGGCCCACCCGACGACGAAATGGGGGTGCCCCACCCTAGCTCTGCTAGGGCAAGAAGTGAAGGACAGGACCGGGCAGGTGGCCCGATCAACAGCCGTGAAGAACTGCTCGTGAGTTTTGAGACGCTCTTTGCTGTGCCCCGTTCATCGCGTTCTTTGCGATGAGCGGGCACAGCCTCTCCGCCGGGCAGGCGCCTTTGCAGAAAATTACCCTCCCCTGGCGCACAATCGTACTTGGAAGACGAGCTGCTGTTCGCCTCGGCAGGTGGCCCGATCAACAGCCGTGAAGAACTGCTCATGATCTTTGAGACGCTCTGTGCTGTGCCCCGTTCATCGCGTTCTTTGCGATGAGCGGGGTCCAGTTCCTTCCGGCTCGGTGCAGCGTACTGCGGCTTTTGAGCGGGCTACACGCCCGCCTGCCAAGGATGCGAGGTAACGAACCTTCTGCGAGCGAATAGCGGGCGTCTGCCTTAATGGCAAATTACCAGCCGCGGGTTTGCAGCAGGTCCTTTTCTTCGATGGCCGCCGCGGCCAGGCCCTTCATGGTTCCGGTCACCTGCTCGCTCACTTCGGACAGAATCTTGGGGTCGTTGTAGTGCGTGGTGGCGACGACGATGGCCTTGGCGCGGCTGACCGCCTCCTCGCGCTCCTGGGGCGATTTCTCGACATCGAGCGGGGTGGCGCGCTCCTTCATAAAGATTCCTGACCCGACGAAGATGGCCTCGGCGCCAAGCTGCATCATGAGGGCCGCATCGGCGGGCGTGGCGATGCCGCCGGCTGAGAAGTTGGGCACCGGCAGCTTGCCGGCCTGGGCCACCATGCGGACGAGCTCATACGGCGCTTGCAGGTCCTTGGCCGCGGCGTAGAGCTCCTGCTCGGTGAGCACGGTCAGCGTGCGCATCTCGCGGGTGATCTGGCGCATGTGCTGGACGGCGTGGACCACGTCGCCTGTGCCGGCTTCGCCCTTGGTGCGGATCATGGCCGCGCCCTCGGCGATGCGGCGCAGGGCCTCGCCCAGGTTGCGCGCGCCGCAGACGAAGGGGGTTTTGAAGGCGTGCTTATCGATGTGGTGGGCCTCGTCGGCGGGGGTCAGGACCTCGCTCTCGTCGATGAAGTCCACGCCGAGTTCCTGTAGAATTTGCGCTTCGGCAAAGTGGCCGATGCGCGCCTTGGCCATCACCGGGATGGAGACGGCCTGAATGATCTGCTTGATGAGGGCAGGCCGCGCCATGCGCGCCACGCCGCCCTCGGCGCGAATCATGGCCGGTACGCGTTCGAGAGCCATCACCGAGGCCGCGCCTGCCTCTTCGGCGATGCGCGCCTGCTCGACGCTCATCACGTCCATGATGACGCCGCCCTTGAGCATCTCGGCCAGACCCACCTTCAGGCGCAGGCCGGTTTCGGTAACTGCTTTACTTCCATTTTCTTGCGGCATAATCTTCAACCTTCTTATCAGCTCAGGTTTCTCTCCGGCTTAAGCCGGAAGGCTACCTTGCCTTCCGCTTCCAGTGTAGCAGCGATGGAAAAGCAATGTTGTCTCGATCAAGGCTCAATCGAAGACCGGAGAAAGTTTTGCGGGACTCTTAATCCCTTCCAATTCCGCTGTGCCGCTTCTGGTCATTTTTCTGCAAGGTTCCTAACCTATGGCGACCACGCATCCACCGCCGGTGACGGCGGCAGCGTCGGCGGCAAACGACAGCGCCACGGGCACGAGCGCGCAGGCTTTGGCGCCCGTGCCGGTGGAGATCAAAGAGGGCGCCGAAATTGAGATCAGCGGCCCGGCGGCGCTGTTGCCGGTCGAGTTGGACGTGATGGTGCCAGTGCGCGAGTTTCGGGTGCGCCATTTGTTGGCCCTGAAGCCGGGACAGTTGATCGAGTCGCAATGGGCCGGGGGAGACGATGTGCCGCTGGCCTCGGGCAAGGTGCAACTGGCTTGGGCAGAGTTCGAGGTAATCGATTCGCAGTTAGTGGTGCGCATCACACGGCTGGCCTAAGCCCGCCGGGGACAGGTTGCATAGAGCCGGAACCGCATGCGGAAGGCCGAAGGCAGTGGCCAGGCGCACAAGGCAGGGAGAAGAGCGAGTGAGAGGGAAAGCGGCGGCAGGGGATGGAGCCGGTACCGGCGGTCTGGCCGGGTGGCTGCTCGAGCAGTGGCGCGGCCGATGGCGCGGCCGGCAAGGCGCCCAACCGCGGCTGGCGCTTGTAGAGAGGATCGCGCTGGCTCCCAGGCAGTCGCTGGCCCTGGTGGAGGCCGAGGGGCGGCGGATTCTGGTGGCCACCTCGGCCGAGGGCGGGCCGGCATTCTATGCCCTTGATGAAAAGGCATCTTCGAGCGCACGCCCGGCGGCGCGCCGGGCTTCGAGGGTTTCATGGTAGCCCTGTGGGCAGCGCGTGCGGTTGCGGCAGCGCCCGTGCCGTTGCTTCCGGATCTGAATGCGCGTTTGCATCCCTCGAACTCCACTCCGTGGACGATCCTCTTCGTCTTGACGCTGATTACCCTGCTGCCCGCGATTCTGATGGTCATGACGCCCATGGTGCGGCTGCTGGTGGTCTTTCACTTTCTGCGCCAGGCCTTGGGCACGCAGACTGCGCCCTCCAACCCCACGCTGATGGGGCTGGCTCTGATGATGACCTGGTTTCTGATGACGCCGGTGCTCCAGCAGGTGGACCAGCAGGCCGTCGAGCCCTACCGCGCCGGCCAGATCACCGGCCTGGAGGCCATCGACCGCGGCGCCCAGCCGGTGAAGCGCTTCATGCTCCGCTATGCGCGCGAGAAGGACCTGGCCCTGTTTGTATCCGTAGGGCAGATTCCCAGACCCAACTCGCCCGGCGACCTGCCCATGCGTGTGGTGGTGCCGGCCTACATCCTCTCCGAGTTGAAGGCCGGCTTCGCCATCGGTGCGGTCCTGTATCTGCCCTTTTTGCTGATCGACATGGTGACGGCCGCGATCACCACCTCGATTGGCATGTTTCAACTGCCTCCGGTAGTGGTTTCGACGCCCTTGAAGATTCTGTTGTTCGTGATGGTGGACGGCTGGAACCTGCTGGCTACCTCGCTGTTGAAGAGCTTTTGAGGAGAGGCGCATGACTCCCGACATGGTTGCCGAACTGCTGCGCCAACTGGTGAAGGAGGCCATGATCCTGTCGGCGCCGTTGCTGATCGCGGCGGCGATTTTGAGTCTGGGGATAAGCCTTCTCCAGACCCTGACCAGCCTGCAGGACCAGACCATCAGCTCGGTGCCGCGGCTGGGAATTGTAGCCCTGATCTTGCTGGCCGGAATGCCGTGGTTCGTGGAGCGTTTGGTCACCTATACGCGGTTATTGCTTGAGGACTTTCACAGGTATTTAGGGTGAGGAAAACAGCTTTCGGCCGTCAGCCGTCAGCTTTCAGCTTTTGTTGCCCGAATCGCGGTGAGAGTCAAAAAGCGGAGTGAAGATTCAGGCGTGTGGTTTGTAGATGACGGTGCAACGGATGCGCAGGTTGCCGTACGAAGTGACCAGCGGAAGAGATAGCCGCCGCTGCGCACGGCAAGTGGAGGAGCAGGGAATTTTTTGTAGCTGAGAACTGATGGCTGAAAGCTGAGTGCAAATGATGACGGACTGGAGCAGATTTTTGAGCGCAATGACGCTGGTTTTGGTGCGGGTGAGCGGGATGGTGGCCTTCGCTCCGTTCTTCTCCTCGACCGCGCTGCCGGTCCGCGCCAAGGCTCTGTTCGCGGGCGCGGTGGCCTTTCTACTGGCGCCGGCGGTAGCCGCCTTGCCCCAGGCCCACGTGACGCTCGACTTTCCCGCGCTCGTGGGCGAGCTGGCGGTGGGCCTGGTCTACGGCCTTGTGCTTGCGTTTTTGAACGAGATGCTGACCTTCGCTGGCCAGATCGTGGGCTTACAGTTCAGCTTTTCGCTGGTGAATCTGCTTGATCCTTCGACCTCCATTCAGACGCCGCTGCTGGGCGACCTGTTCCAGCTCATGGGCGGACTCATCCTCATCGCTGCCGGGCTGGACCGCATTCTTTTGGCCTCCCTGGTGCGCAGCTTTCGCGCCGTGCCCCTGGGAACATACGCCCTGGCGCCGCCGGCCGCAGTGGCCATCGTGCGCGCCGCCGCCGGAATCTTTCTGGCCGCTCTGGAACTGGCCGCGCCGGTGCTGGCGGCGACGCTGCTGGTCGAGGTTGCGGTGGCTCTCTTAGGCAAGCTCAGCCCGCAACTGCCGGTGATGTTTCTGAGCGTGCCGCTTAAAACTGTGACCGGATTCGTGGTCTTGATTGGGGCGCTGGCCCTTTGGCCGCGCTTCATCGAGGCGCGTTTTGCGAGCCTGCTCGACATGGCCCAGCGCCTGATCTCTGTGTCGGCCGCCGCGCACGGCGCGGGAGGCTGACCGATGCCCGGAGAACGCACCGAAAGGGCCACGCAGCACCGGCGCGAGAAGGCGCGCAAGGAAGGCGACATTCTGTATAGCCGTGAGCTGACGGCGGCGGCGGGAATGCTGGCCGGCGCCATCGCCCTCGGCGAGATCAGCGGCCGGACCATGGAGGCGTGGCGAAGCGCGTTCGCCGCCTTTCTGGATCTCGGCGCGCCGCGGCGTTGGGAGCCTGCCGCTCTGGCGCCCACGCTGGCTGCCGCGCGCCGGCTGACGGTGGCCGTTCTCGCGCCCCCGGCCGCGGCCATGGGCCTGATGGCGATGGCCGCGCTTCTGGCAGGCATTCTCCAGACCGGCGGCGTAAACTTTCACCCCAACCGGCTGGCCTTCAAGCTGGAGCGCATCAACCCAGCCGCCAACATTAAGAATCTCTTCTCGTTGCGCGCCGCCTCCCGGCTGGGCAAGTCGCTCCTCCCGGCCGGCTTGCTGGCGGTCTTTGCCGTCCAGCGCATCGGCCGGCAGTTGACCATTCCGCCCTTCTCGACCGCGCGGCTGGAGCTGCTGGGCTCGGATGTGTACGGGCTGCTGTTAGCCGCAGCCTGGCTGCTCTTCGGCTGGGCGGCCATCGACTACCTCGTCGAGTGGCAGAGCCGCGAATCGCGGCTGAGGATGAGCCGCGACGACCTGCGCGACGAGTTCAAGGAGACCGAGGGCAGCCCGCAGATCCGCAGCCGCATTCGCGGCCTGCAGCGGCAGATGCGCCGCCGCCGCGTAAAAGCCGATGTAGCCAAGGCCGCGGTAGTGCTGACCAACCCCACCCACTATGCCGTGGCTCTGGGCTTCGACTTCGTGACCATGGAGGCGCCGCGCGTAGTGGCCAAGGGGCGCAACCTGCTGGCCGAGGAGATCAAGTCCGAGGCCCGCTGGGCCGGGGTTCCGATCGTCGAGAATCCACCTTTAGCCCGCTCCCTCTACCGCTCGGTCGAGGTCGGCCAGCCCATTCCCGTCGAGCTTTATGCCGCCGTCGCCGCCATCCTCGCCTATCTTTACCGCCAGCGCGTCGAGGCCGAGGTCCGCCAGCGCCGTGCCCGCGAGGCAGAGGCGCGCCGCTCCGCGGCTCCGGGTTTTGGAGGAGGTGGGCGATGAGTTCAGCGGCCCTCGCCGCCGGCGCCCTGCCGGCTGTTCCGATCTGGCACCGGATTCGCGAGCATCTGCTGCCTCTGGCCGCGATCAGCGTGATCTTCGTGATGATGGTGCCGGTCCCGGCCGCGGTTTTGGACTTTCTGCTTGCGCTTTCGATGGCCTCCTCGGTGATCGTCTTTCTCTCCGCAGTCCAAATCCGGCGCGCCGTCGATCTTTCGGTCTTTCCCACGCTGCTGCTCCTGTTAACCCTCTTCCGGCTGTCGCTGAACATCGCCTCCAGCCGCCGCATCCTGCTGCACGGCCAGGATGGAACGGCGGCGGCCGGCAAGGTGATCCAAGCCTTCGGCCAATTCGTGGTGGGCGGCAACTATGTGGTGGGATTCGTTCTGTTTCTGGCTCTGGTCGCCATTCAGTTCCTGGTGGTTTCGCACGGCGCGGTGCGCACCGCCGAGGTAACTGCCCGCTTCACCCTGGACGCCTTGCCGGGCAAACAGATGGCCATCGACGCCGACATGAATGCGGGACTGATCGACGAGGCCGAGGCGCGGCGCCGCCGCCAGGCTATCGCCCGCGAAGCGGAGTTCTACGGGGCTATGGACGGCGCCGCGCGCTTCAATCAGCGCGACTCTCTGGCCACGATTTTAATCACCGCCATCAACATCGTCGCCGGGCTGCTGATCGGCACGCTGCAGCAGGGGATCGCGCTCAGCGAGGCCGCGCACACCTATACCGTGCTCACCGTGGGCGACGGCCTGGTGACCCTGATCCCCTCGCTATTGGTCTCAGTGGCTGGAGGGATCACGCTGACCCGCGCCAGCTCGGCCGGAGCGCTGAGCGGCGAGATCGGCCAGCAGCTATTGGGCAAGCCCGCCACGCTTTATATGGCCAGCCTGGTCTCGGGCTGCATGTGCCTGATTCCTGGATTGCCCAAGCTGGTCTTTCTCACCGTCAGCGCGGGGCTGTTCTGGGCTGGCCGCAGGCTGGCGGCGCGCGCGCCGGCCGTTGCCGCGGCCGAACCGGCGCCCGCCGCCAAAAAAAAAGCGGAGCTGGCGCAGGGCGCGGACTTAGCCGCTCTTTTGCGGCTCGAAGACCTCACCCTGGAGATCGGATTTCAACTGATTCCGCTGGTGGACGAGAAGCAGGGAGGCCAGTTGCTCACCCGCATCCGCGCGCTGCGCCGCCATCTCTCAGCGGAGATGGGATTTCTGGTGCCTCCCGTGCACATCTCCGACAACCTGCGCCTGAAGCCGCGCGAGTACGTCTTCAGCCTGCGCGGCATCGAGATTGGCCGCTGGCAGACCGAGGGCGCGCAACTGCTGGCCGTATCGGGCGACCCGGGCCGCCGGCCGCTGGCGGGCAGAGAGACGCGCGAGCCGGCCTTCGGCGTACAGGCGCTGTGGATCGCACCCGCGCTCGAAGACCAGGCCATCGCCGCCGGCTACTCGGTGGTAGACGCGGTTACGGTCATCACCACCCATCTGGGCGAGCTGATTCGCCGGCACGCCTGGGAGCTGCTGAGCCGGGCCGAGGTCAAGCGGCTGCTCGACTCGCTCAATGAAAGCCATCCCAAGCTGCTCGAAGAGCTGGTGCCCAAGCTGCTCACCCTGGGCGAGGTGGGGAAGGTCTTGGAACAACTGCTGCGCGAGCGGGTCTCGATCCGCGACCTGGGCGCGATCCTGGAGGCGCTGCTCGAGACGGCTCCGGGGAACAAGAATGTGGTGGTCCTGGTCGAGGCCGCTCGTCAGGCGCTGGGGCGCAGAGTGATTCGCCCTCTGCTCGACGGCGAGGGCCAGTTGCCGGTTCTGCTCCTCGATTCCGGGCTCGAGGAGGAGATTCTCGCCACGCTGGGCGCGGAGAACGGCGCACGCCTGCTGGCTACAGGCGCGGCGCCCGCAACACCAGTCCTGCGGCGTTTGGCCGATTCTTTGAGACAACTTATCGGCTCCGGCTCGGCAGCGGCCCTGCCCGTGCTCCTCTGCCCCAGTCCAGCGCGTTATCACGTCAAGCGATGGCTGGAGCCGGTGCTGCCGCGGCTGGCGGTCGTCGCCGCCAGCGAAATTCCGCCTGAGATACGGCTGCGGCCGGTGGGAACAGTGCGCTGAGGAGCCGGGGGCGGAGCAGAGTACGCAAGAGCAGGCCGGGCAGAGGTTTTAAGGCTCACAAGGGGTAAGAGAGATGGGAACCGAGGGGGCGGCCGCAGCCAGGGAGCAGAGGGTGTTGCGCCGGGGCAGCGGGCCGAGCAGCTATCCGCCGCCGGCGCCGGCGCCGCAGGTGCTCACGGGCGAGCAGGAGCGCATCCTGCTTGAGCACTTGCCTATTGTGCGTTTTCTCGCCCGGCGCATTCACGAGCGTCTGCCCCAGCATGTGGACATTGAGGATCTGGTCTCCGCCGGCATCGTGGGGCTTATGGACGCCTTCGCCAAGTTCGATCCGGCCAAGAAGGTGCAGTTCCGCAGCTATGCCCAGTTCCGCATTCGCGGCGCCATTCTGGACAGCCTGAGAACCCTCGACTGGAGCCCGCGCGAACTCAGGCGCAAGGGCCGCGCGGTCGAGGAGGCTATCCGTGCGCTGACGGCGCAGTTGGGCCGGGCGCCCGGCGAGGGCGAAGTGGCCGCGGAGATGGGCTTGGATCTCGAAGAGTACCAGCAGCTTCTGGGCGATTTGAAGGGCCTTGAGATCGGCACGCTGCACCTTGAACGCAACCAGGATTCCGGTGAAGAGGAGCTGGCCTATGTACCTGGCCGGCCGGAGGAAGATCCGCTCTTCCGCTGTCTGCGCGGCGAGCTCGAGGAGCGGCTGGCTGAGGCCATCGCCAAGCTGCCCGACCGGGAGCGGCTGGTGATGACCCTCTACTACTACGAGGAGATGACCATGCGCGAGATCGGCCTGGCGCTGGGGGTGGTCGAATCGCGGGTTTCGCAGGTGCATGCCTCGGCTGTCTCCCATCTGCGCGTCGCGCTCAAGGATCTGGCCGCGCGCGGGGCCTTCGACCGGCCCCTCAGCGCGGTTGCGGAGCGGCCGCGGCGCAAGGCGGGATGAAGGGATTAGGGACTAGGGACTAGGGACTAGGGACTAGGAAACTGATCTCTGTTCCCTGACCGCTGACCATAAACCCACGCCAAAAGATGCTAGGAGCGGAACGGTGACCGAAAAGACGCTCAAACAGGACGAGATCGATGCGCTCTTCGAGGCTGCGCGCGGCGCTGCGCCGGAAAGCGCGCGCTCCGAGGCGCAGGCTAAAATCGCGCCCTACAATTTTTCCTCGGCGGGGCAGATCTCCAACGAGCAGTTGCGCGCCATCAGTATGCTGAACGACCTGTTCGCCCGTAACCTGACGCACAATCTAGCCGCCTGGCTACGCACCCGCTTTCAGGTCAACTTAGTCTCAGCCGAACAGATCCAGTTCAACGACTTTCTGCTGCGCATTCCCGAAATCAACTACGTGGCCTCGGTGCGCCTGGAGCCGCTGGGCGCGCTCTCGGTGCTGCAACTGGACCTGGCCCTGGCGCCTCCCATCATCGACCTGCTGCTGGGCGGCGACGGCAAGGATGGGCCGCTCCGGGAGCTGACCGATATTGAGGAGTCCATCCTGGGCAGCGTGGTCGAGGTCATCTGCCGCGAGCTGACCGCAGCCTGGCAGACGGTGGGGCTGAGCTTCAGCTTCGAGCGCCGCCAGATGCAGACCCAGGTGGCCCGCGTCATCTCGGTGGCCGAAAAGACGCTCTGCCTGAGCTTTGAGATTCGTATGCCGCACAGCTCGGGAATGCTCAACCTGGCCTTTCCGGCCGTGGTGGCCAATACCATTCTGCGCCGGCTGACCACAGATTGGGGCCGCCGCCGCCGCCAGCCTGGGGAGGAGAGAGCGCGCATGGGGGCGGCGGCGCGCCGCATCAGCTTCGGTTGTTCTCTGCAATTGCCGCCGGTGCGGCTGCCGGCCGGGGTCATCGAAGATCTCGAGCCGGGCAGCATTGTGCGTCTGGGCCTGGCCGCCAATACGCTTCCTGTGCTGCGAGTAGGCGGCCAGCCGCTGGCCCGTGCACAGGCCATCCGGCAAGGGCCGCACCGCGCCGCCCGCATCGAACGCATCTTGGGTGAGGTGGTGGCATGAAGACTTACATGGATTGCTGGACCGTCGTGGCTGCGGACCTCTTTGCGCAGGCTCTGGCCGGCGAACCGCAGTTGGTCGAGTCGCTGCCCAAGCCGCTGGCGGCCGGATCGTTCGGCTTCGTTGCCACACTGGCCGGAGATATGGAAGGACGTTTCTCGGTCGTCCTCGACAGCTCGATTCTGGAAGCGCCGTTGCTCGGCGAGGGCGTAGATCAGAAGGCCGGTTGGAGCCAACTGCTGCGCGAAGCGGCTCAGGCCGCCATCGGCGAACTGCTGGCCCAGACCGGGAAGAACTGCCGCCTCAAAGACTTTGCGGAGATCTCCGGTGAAGGCCAGGTCTCGTGCGCCTTTCAGTTGCGTCAGGGCGAGCGCGCGTGGACCATTCTGGTTCGGGACGAGCTGAAAGCGGCGGCGCCGCAGCCGCAGCCCGCGGATGGCCCCGCATCCGGCCAACAGCCTGCTGCGCAGGAGCATGCGGTTCAGGCTCCGGAAACAGCCTTGACTCCTGGTCTGGAACTGCTGCTTGACGTAGAGCTTGAGGCGGCGCTGCGTTTTGGCGCACGGGAGATGTCCTTGGGCGAGATTCTCGATCTCGGCCCTGGAGACGTGGTGCAACTGGACCGCCATGTTTCCGAGCCGGTGGATCTGATCGTGGGCGATAAGATCGTGGCCAGCGGAGAGGTGGTGCTGGTGAACGGCAACTTCGGGCTGCGGGTGACGGAAGTGGCGGCGCCCAAGAAGCGGCTGGAGAGCATCCGATGCCTGTTTTGAGATGGAGACGCGGCGGAGTGGCGCCATTGCTCCGCGAGCCGGTTTTGAATTTAAGGCCGGACGGGGGCGTGGCCTCGAGTGCGGCGGCAGTGGACTGGCCGCAGCCGCCTGGGGCTGGATTGCGGCCGGGAATTCTCTTTGAGACCTGCGCCAATCCGCAGTGCAGGTCGGGATGGTTGCGGCTCTGGCGCAGCCGTTCGGGGCCCGTCTTTGAAGGCGGCTGGTGCTGCTCGGCCGAGTGTACGGCGGCGATCATCGCCTCGGCCGTGCGCCGCGAGCTGGACGCCAGGGGCGCGGCGCCGGAGAACCACCGCCATCGCCTTCCCCTGGGTCTGACCATGCTGGAGCAGGGCTGGATCACCAACAGACAGCTTCGCCAGGCGCTCGAAGCGCAGAAGGCCGCCGGAGGCGGCAGGCTGGGCCAGTGGCTGGTGCGCCACGAGGGAGTCAGCGAAAAGTTGGTGACCAGGGCCCTGGGCATCCAATGGAGCTGCCCGGTGCTGGACATGGAGATTCACGACGGGAGCGGATTGACGGCGCTTCTGCCCCGGTTGTTTGTCGACGCCTTTGGCGCGTTGCCCCTGCGCGTGGCTGCGGGCAGGATTCTCTATCTGGGCTTCGAAGAGCGCCTTGATCCTGCCCTGGCCCTGGCCGTAGAGCGGATGACCGGACTGCGCGTGGAGAGCGGAATGGTCGAAGAGTCGCTCTTCCGCCCCGCGCACACGCGCATGTTGGGCGCGCGGTTTCCCGCCGTTGAGCTGATCGAAACCGCCTCTGAGGCGGCTCTGGTCCACGCGCTCATGAAGGCTGTGGAACGCGCCCGGCCGGTGGCGTCGCGCCTGGTGAGGGTGCATGACTGTCTATGGCTGCGCATGTGGCTGCGCCGGCCGGCCTCCCCGTTACCGAAGCTGGATGAGATCCAGGACCTGATCGCATCGGTAGGAGGGCATTAGAGCGCCATCGTCTGCCTGGCAGGAGAGAACCGAACGCAAGGTGAAGAAAAAATGACAGCGATGGCGGAATCATGGGATTTGTTGGGAAGGTGCGGTTTCTTCCAGAACTTGAAGGGGAACTCTGAAGTGATCGAGCAGGGCTGAATGGGAATGTTCTGTGAAAGCCGCGAGGATCCCGATAACAGCGATCGAGCGAAAATGATAGTTGCTTGAACTCAGGTTGCGAGTCCGAAGCCAAGACGGCAGCCGGATCTGCTGCGCGGGCGGGGGCTTGGGCATTCCGTGTGGCCGGCAACCGGGATCGCCTTCGGGAAACCGGCTCATGAATCTCGAACGCGCGCCGATAGGCATATAGAACGGAGGGCCTGGCATGAGCGAGATTCGAGCCCTGATTGTTGACGATTCCTCGGTGATGCGCAAGATCGTGGAGCGGTCGCTGCGCCAGGCGGGCCTGGAGTCGCTGGTGGTGCACGAGGCCGGCAGCGGCGCCGAGGGGTTGGAGGTGCTCAAGGCCAAGCCGGTGGATCTGATCCTCTCTGACATCAACATGCCTTCCATGGACGGACTGGAGTTTCTGCGCCAGATTCGCGCCCAGAACCTGGCTCCCGGCGTTCCGGTGGTGATGATCACCACCGAGTCCAGCGAGGAGCACGTCAAGCAGGCCATCCAGGCTGGAGCGCGGGGATATATCCGCAAGCCGTTTACGGCCGACCAGGTGAAAGAGCGGGTATTGCCGCTGGTGCGTGCAGCCTAAGCGTGAGGCGTGTGGATGCTGTTGAACGGCGTGCGGAGGGCCGCGATCGCGCAAGCGCGGCCGGACGGCGGGTGCGAAAAGGAGTCGGCAATGGCAGTGTCGCTGCGTGCGCGCATGGATCTGGTCTCTGATCCGCGCAATCTCGATGCGAGCGTGGAAGAGGTCTTTCAACTCATGATAGGGCTGGCCTGTCGGCGCGTCTCCGAAGCTCCAGAGCGCGAACCGGATTCGGTGACCGCCGTAGTGGGGTTTGGAGGTCTTTTGAGCGGAGCCTGTGTCTTCTCAAGCGGCAGCGCGGCGGCGCTCAATATCGCCGGGCACATGGCGGGCATGAAGTTCTCGGAGATCGACGACACCGTAAAGGATGCCGTGGGCGAGATATGCAATATGCTGGCGGGGGCGTGGAAGGGCAAGATTCCCGAGCTGGCCGCCAACTGCGGGCTGTCGGTTCCGGCCGTGATCACGGGCCGCGACTACCGCCTCCACGTTCAGGCGCCGGAGTTCCAGTTGCACCATATCTACCGTTGCGGAGACACGGCCTTCGAGGTCACGATCGTCTGCGACGGCGTTCAGTAGATGGTGCGGGATCGGGGTTCAGGGATCAGTTCGCAGTTCCCTCTATCGTGTGTCAAATTCGGGCCTTGGTTTATTCGGGCCTTGGTTTAGGACCGTGACAGGGCCGGCTTCGAGCGGTTCCAGAGTTTCTGTGTCATTTTGAGGTTTGTGCCGGGCGCGTCTTCTTAAGGAACACGCCGCTCGGCAGTGTGCTTCCTGGGCATAGCAGTTCTGGTGCCGCTATAGCCGATGCAGGATGGTTATCTCTCTCCACGCCACTATTTTCGGATACCTTGTATTTGCCCCTCTGTCCCTCGCTTTCTGGCTCCTGATCCCTGAACCCTCTCTAATTTGTTGTCCTCATCCACGGCACTCTATCTGCACTTTTTCCCGCAAGCCGGGAGGACGGGGATGGGCAGCGGATTTTATGCGGCGACAACTGGCCTGATCGCACGCATGCAGGCTCTGGATGTAGCGGCTACGAATCTGGCCAACGCACAGACCCCTGGCTACCGCGCCGAGCGGGAGTATTTCCGCTCCGTGCTCTTGGGGCCGGATGGCATGGATTCACAGTTGGGCCAGGCGATGAACGACTACGGGCTGTTGGGCGGCGACCAGCTGAGCATGGCCCAGGGCGTGATCGAGCAGACCGGCAATCCCCTCGATTTGGCCATCGAGGGCCAGGGATTTTTCGAGGTGCAGACCTCCCATGGCCTCCGCTACACCCGCGACGGCAGCTTCCACCGCGCCCGGAACGGGCAGTTGGAGACCGATGCGGGAGAGCCGGTGCTCTCGGCGGCTGGCAAGCCGATTCTCATTCCTCCGGGCGAGGTATCGGTGGGCGCCGATGGGACGCTCTCGGTGGCCGGAGGAGTGGTGGCTGCGGTAGGCGTATTCACCTTTCCGGCCGGCGCCCAGTTAACCGCAGAGGGGACCAACCGCTACGTCGCGCCGCAGGGAGTCAAGGCGGCGATCGCAAAGAACGCCTCCATCCGCGAGGGCGCTCTCGAGGCCTCCAACCAGGATGTGGCCGAGGGTTCGCTGGACCTGATCGTCATGCAGCGCCAGGCAGAGATGATGCAGAAGGCGGTCACTCTCTTCCACACCGACTTCAACAAGTTCGCGGCCGAGGATCTGCCGAAGGTGTGAAAAGCAAGTTGTCAGTGATCAGTAGCTGTTACATAACACGCTGGAAAGAGAATCAGGCGTAGAGGAGCCAGAGAACTGAGAACGAAAAGGGGCCGGGGACAGCGAAGGTTTGAAGTGACCGAATGACCGATCAGATCCAATTTGCCGGCTGCGTTTCGTTGTGCGCTCACTCGAACTGACACCTGACCACTGAAAAGGAGCCGACATGATTAGAGCTATGTACACCGCCGCCAGCGGCATGAGCGCGCAGCAGTTGAATCTGGACACCATCGCCAACAACCTGGCCAACTCCTCGACCACCGGCTTCCGCCAGTTGCGTCTGGAGTTTCAGGACATGGTCTACCAGAATCTGGTGACTCCGGGCGCCGCGCAGAGCCCGACCACGGTGGCCGCAGGGCTGCAAATCGGCCTGGGGACCATACCGGCGGAGACCGAGGTAATCAATACCCAGGGCGAGCTGAACGAAACCGACAACCCGCTCGATGTGGCCATCGAAGGCGCGGGTTTTTTCCAGGTGCAGTTGCCCGACGGCACCATCGCCTACACCCGCGCCGGCCAGTTCCAGTTGAACGACCAGGGCACCATCGTGGACACCAACGGCGATCCGCTGATCCCGACGATTACCATACCGCCCAATGCCACGGCGGTCACCATCACCCAGTACGGGGTGGTGAATGCAACCCTGCCCGGGCAGCAGAACCCATCGCAACTGGGGCAGATTCAGTTGGCCACCTTTCCCAATCCCGGCGGCTTGCAGTTGATGGGCAACAACCTGCTCCAGGCCACGCTCAGCTCCGGCGACCCCATTCTAGGCAGTCCCGGCGGGACCGAGGGGGAGGGTACCTTGCAGCAGGGATACCTCGAGAACTCCAACGTGGATGTGGTCACCGAGTTTGTACAGATGGTGTTGGCTGAGCGGGCCTACGAATCAGACTCCAAAGTCGTTAAGGCCGCCGACAATATGTATTCCGATGTCAATAACATGGCCCAATAATCCCAGAGCCCTCATTGAAGAATCTGCGGGAAGGGAACAAAAGCATGGCGAAGCTCGGATGGGGAGGGAGATGGATGATCGTGGCGCTCTTACCGGCGGCGTTCGCCGCCGGGCAGGCCGCGGGAGGCCATCGCGCTGCGCACCTGTCTTCGTCTCCGGGGCTCGAAGCTGCGGTCGAGCCCGGCGCGGAGATCTTGCGCGAGATTGACGATCCGGCGACCGGCGACCGCTGGCTGTTGGTGCGCGATACGGATGATCCGGGGGGACCGGGGCGCATGGTGCTGGCGGCGCGGGGGCAGAGTGTGCCGGCCGGGTCAGCGCGCGGCCGCACCTCAGCCGTTCGCGCCGCGGTCCTGCCTGTGATTCGCGCCGGAGAGCGGGTGATCGTCGAAGAAAACACGCCTATAGTTGAGGCGCGGCTGGAGGCCGTCGCGCTCGTCCCCGCCCAAGCCGGTTCGGTGTTTAAGGCGCGTTTGCAGATTGGGGGCAAAGTGGTGAGGGTGGTGGCGCTGGGGCCGGGCCGCGCGGCCTTCGTTCACCAGATTGGAGCGCAGCCGTGAAGGCGAGTTGGCGCGAGGTAGTGGCCCTTTGCCTGATGCTGGCGATGGTTGTGGCGCTGCCGGAGCAGGCGGCCGCGAAGCGGCAAAAGCCCGCGCAAGCCGGCAAATTGACCCCTCCCGAACGGTCATTAGAGAACTATATCCAGCGGGTGCGCGCCGAGCACGCGGCTGAGGTCCAGACGCCCGGCTCGATTTGGAGTTCGCGGGGCCAGTTGGTGCGGCTGGGGACTGACGTCAAAGCCTACCGGATTCACGATGTCGTGATGATCGTAGTCAGCGAGAGCCTGACGGCCTCGACCGACGGTCAGGTGAAGAACTCCCGGGCCTCGAGCGCCAACTCGGGCCTGACGGCTCTGTTCGGCGCGCTCAAGGCCTCCAACAGTATGCAGAATCTGCTGGGCGCGAACGCCTCTTCCGCGCTCGCGGCGCAGGGGCTGAGCACCACCGACGACAGCTTGGAGACTATCTTTGGCGCCGAGGTAGAGGATGTGCTGCCTAACGGGATGCTGGTGGTGCAGGCGACGCGCCAGTTGACGTTTTCCCAGCAGACACAACTGATCGTACTGCGTGGTCTGGTGCGGCCCTGGGACATCAACGCGCAGAACCAGGTGCAATCGACGGCCATGACTGATCTGGAGCTGGAGGTGACTGGTAAGGGGATCGTCAACGACTCGACCTACCGGCAAAACCCCTTGGTGCGTTTTCTGCAGAGATTTTTAGTCTTTTAGCAGGGATTAGGCCGGAGGCCGCAGCGGCTGGGGCGAGGGATAGCGGCTGGGGCGAGAGATCAGGGGCTGAGAAGCAGGGAATCGAGAAGCGGGGCGCAGGAACATCGCTGGGGGAGTTGCAATGCGGGTGGTCATGCGGGGCGGGCGGCAACGGCAATCAGGGGCGTGGGCCTGGCGGCTGGCGGCATGGCTTCTGGCGCTGTCTTGGGCGGCCATGCTCCGCGGGCAAGATGGCGGGCAGTTAACGCGGGTCAAGGACGTGACCGCCATCGAAGGCATTCGCGACAACCAGTTGGTCGGATATGGGCTGGTGGTGGGTTTGCACGGCACCGGCGACAGCCAGCAGACCGTCTTTCCGGAGCAGACCCTGGTCTCAGCGCTCGAACGGCTGGGCGTGACCGTGCCCCAGACCGGCATGTTGAGCGTCAACAACATGCAGGTGAAGAACATGGCCGCGGTCTTTGTGATCGCCACGCTGCCGCCTTTCAGCCAGCCCGGCGAGAAGATCGACGTGACCGTCTCCTCGGCCGGAGATGCCCGCTCGCTCGAAGGAGGCATCCTACTGATGACCCCGCTCTACGGCCCGGGCGGACAGATCTTCGCTCAGGCCGAAGGGTCCTTAGTCTTAGGCGGATACATGGTTGCCTCAGGGGGGAACCGTCAGCAGATGAACGACACCACCACGGCGCGCATTCCCAATGGGGGGATTGTGGAGCGGACGGCGGCCTTCAACCTGAGCCAGATGCGCGCGATCAACATCCTGCTCAACAATGCCGACTTCCATACCGCCGAACGGATGGCTATGGCCATCAACCGGGCCTTGGGTGCGGACCGGGCGCATGCCATGGACAGCCGCAGGGTGGAGATTGCCGTTCTGCCGCATGAGGACATTACGGCTTTGCTGGACAAGGTGGAGTCGGTACCCATCGAGGTCTATCCGCGCGCCCGGGTGGTGGTGGATGAGCGTACCGGGACGGTCGTAATCGGAGGCCAGGTGCGCTTGCAGCCAGTCACCATTCTGCATGGAGGGCTGGAGGTGAATGTGATCTCTACGGTCGAGGTTTCACAGCCCAATCCGATGTCAACGGGGACGACCAAGGTGGTTCGGCAGACGGCCGTCCAAGCCCAGGACAAGCCGGTGAACGAGATCAATTTGAAGGAAGGGGCGACGGTGCAGGATTTGGTCAGGGAATTGCAGCGCACTGGAGCAGGAGCGCAGGACGTGATTTCGATCCTGCAGGCTATGAAGGCGGCCGGCGCGCTGGAGGCCGACCTCGAAGTGCTGTGAAGACCGGGAACCAGAGAACCAAGGAACCAGGGAATAGGGAATAGGGGTCAGGAAGATGCTTGCGGCGTTGAACGGAGTAAATACGGCGGCGAAAACAGGCGAGGGTGAGGCGCCGCCGCGCCTGGTGCGGGCCGCGCACGAGTTTGAGGGGATGATGATGAAGGAGCTGCTTGCTCCGATGACCAAAGGGGATGCGCTCACCGGCGACGATGGCGATGGCGGGGATTTGGACTCGGGTTCAGCCGGAACGCTGGGCCAATTCGCCTCCGAGGCGCTCGGTCAGGCACTGAGCGCGAGGGGCGGCTTGGGAATCGCCAATCTCATCATTCGTCAACTCTCCCATTCCGGTAACCAGCACGAAACTGGGAAGGTAACCACAAATCTGCACGGCAATACTGTGATGAGAGCCCGTGAATGACTAGAGTGATTAGCAGATGGGCCGATGAATCAGGCAAGGAGCCAGGAGTATGGATATTCGCAGCAGCATGGATGGTCTGAGGTCGTTGCTAGGGGTGAATGCGGCTGCGCCGCCCACAGCCCAGGCTAAAAACCCGGTTGCTGCGAACGCGGAGAGCGGCCTCAGCAGCGACCTGGCGACGCTGAGCAGCGCGGCCAGTGAGATCTCGCAGGCTGCTTTAGGCGAGGGGATTCGTACCGGCAAGGTTGCCGCCGTGCAGGCGGCGCTGGCGGCCGGAACCTACAATGTGCCGGCATCGGCGGTGGCCTCAAAGCTCGTCGATGCCATGCTGAGTGGCGGGCAGTAGCGAAGTGGAGGCGGTCAAGGGCCATTTTGGCGAGTGACGCCTGCCGGCGGCGGAGTGGCGGAGGTGCGCCGCGGCGGAGCGGCCGCGAAAGAGGCCGCATCCTGATGCGGAGAGAGTCGCGGGCCTCCATAGGCGGAGGCGTAGCGGGAAGGGAAGGGAAGGAACGCAGGCGATGCAGGGCAAGGCGCGCCAGGTAAATCCGGAGTTGAAGGAGCTGGTGGCGGAGGCATCGCGGGCGCTGGCGCGTCTGGATGCGCCGCGGCTAGAGGAACTGGCGTTGTCTTGCCAGGCCCTCAACCGCGATCTGGCGCCATGGACGGCAGAAGCGCAAAGGGAATGGGCGCGTCAGGCCCGTGAGGCGGCTGCGGACATGGCCGTTTTTGCCAGGGTGCTGGAGGCGACACGGGCCAATATGAGGGTGATGAACCGGCTGCGGGAGTTGCGCACCGGGCGCCTCGAGTACAGCGAGCGTCAGGCGCGGGGCTGTGTGAACACGGAGAGCGGGCATGGGAACGATTAACTCCGCATACAGCATCATTACCGGAGCCTTAGACGCCGATCAGGCCGCCCTGAGCGTGGTGGCCAACAATGTGGCCAACGCCAACACCACCGGCTACACCGAGGAAACGCCCAACTGGCAGGAGAATCAGCCCATCTCGGTCAACGGCGTGTTGGCCGGCGACGGGGTTACGGAGACTGGCGCCACCTCGCAGCGCGACCTCGTGCTGCAGGCCCGCCTGGATCAGCAGCAGCAACTGGAGTCGGCGTCGAGCACGCGATTGACGGCCCTCAACAACATTCAAGCCCTCTTTACGCCCGATTCAGGCTCGTCCTCTTCGAGCGCCGGCGATATTGGCAGCGACATCACCAGCTTCTTCGACTCATTCTCCTCGCTTGAAGCCAATCCCACGGACAATGCGCTGCGCGAGCAGGTGCTGTCATCGGCCTCGACGCTGGCCGGCGACATTTCCGGCGCCGCCAACAGCCTGAACTCGCAAAGCGCGGCCCTCACCCAGGAAGCGACCGGCGTCGTCAGCCAGGTCAATTCGCTCACCGGCGCCATCGTGCAGCTCAACCTGGAGATTCAGTCCGCCTCGCCGGATGCCGATGCCGGAACCCTGGAGGATCAGCGGCAGCAGGATCTGAGCCAGCTTTCGCAACTGATCGGCATCAATCAGGTGACCACGGAGAACAACGGCCTCTCGATTACCACCACTTCAGGGCAGTTGCTGGTCTCCGAAGGGCAGAGCTTTCAGTTGACTACGGGAACCGTAAACGGGAACACGGACTTTTTTCTGGGCGGAACGGACATTACCGCGCAGTTGGCGCAGGGCGGAGGACAATTGGGCGGGTATCTGACGGCGCGGGATACGGATATTCCGAGCGCGCTGAGCTCGCTCGACCAGCTCGCCTATAGCATTTCTACGGAGGTGAATGCGCAAAACAACTCCGGCGAGGATCTGGATGGCGTCACGGGCAGCGCGGCCAATCCCCTTTACATCTTCAATCAGCCGGCGCAAGTGGCCGGCAGCGCGGCGGCCATGAGCGTAACGATGACCGATCCTAACCAGATCGCGGCGGCCGGCACGGGCAACGGGACGGGGGACAACTCGAATGCGGTCGCCATGGCGAATCTGGCCAGCCAGACCATTGTGAACGGACAAACGCCCATCAACTACTATTCGAACTTCGTTTCCACACTGGGCTCAACGGTCTCTGAGGTGCAAACCGAAAACACCGCGCAGAGCGCCTCGGTGAGCCAGTTGCAGACCCAGAACAACGCGCTCTCCAGCGTCAACTTGAACGATGAAGCCTCTGCAATGTCCACCCTGGAGACGAGCTATCAGGCGGCCTCGCAGGTCTTTACCATCCTGAACACCGTGATGGCCGCGGCGCTGAACCTGGGCGTGGAGACGGCGGTGGCGTAAGGACAGCTTCTAGCTTTTAGCTTCTAGCTGGCCTGTTCCAGGCGGAACGCCGGCGGCAGATCGATGGGCGAGTAGAGCGGGCTTCAGGATCGGGTTGGTGGGGGCACGGAAAGAATTAGAAGCAGGAAGCCAGGAGTTGTCGTATGCGGGTGGACCCTTTCTACGTCTCGAATCTGGTGAGCTCGCTCGATCAGACCCAGGCCAACGAGGAGCAACTGAGCTCGGAGCTGTCAAGCGGCGTGAGCATCACGTCCATCAGTCAGAATCCGGTGGCCTCAGGAGAGAATGTGCTGCTGCTCAACCAGATCCAGCAGGACGACTCTTTTACCACGAACTCGAACTTGGTCACGGGTCAGTTGCAGGTAGCCGATTCGGCGCTGGGCAGCGTGGTTTCCGAACTGACCCAGGCCATTTCGCTAGCTACCAGCGCCAACAATGGAACCATGAACGCGAGCGATGTGGCATCGGTCGGAAATCAGATTGCGGGAATTCTCGACGAGGTGCAGTCGTTGGCCAACACCAGCTATCAGGGCCAGTACATCTTCGCCGGCGGCGAGACCTCGGCGGCGCCGTTCACTACCTCCACGGGCGCCTCGCCGGCCGTGACCACCTACAACGGCGACGAAAATATCAATTATCTTGAGCTGCCCAACGGTCAAAAAATTCAGTTGAATGTTCCCGGCGACCAGATTTTCTTGAGAAGCGGCGCCAACAGCGTGTTCGGGGCGCTGAACGCGCTGGTGGCCGACTACTCCAGCGGCACGGTCAACACCGCGCAAGCGGTGAACGATACAGAGGCGTTGAGCACGGCGCTGAACTACGTTTCCCAGCAGCGCGTGACCATCGACAACTCCATCAACCAGTTGAGCGCTGCCTCCAGCGCGGTAACCAGCGAACAAACCGAGTTGACAGCCGCGCAAACAAACTTGATGCAGGCCGACATTCCCACGGTCTCCACCCAGCTTTCGCAGGCCGAGACGCAGCAAACGGCGCTCGAGGACGTGAT
This sequence comes from Acidobacteriota bacterium, assembly GCA_021800255.1. Classification (GTDB taxonomy): domain Bacteria; phylum Acidobacteriota; class Terriglobia; order Terriglobales; family Acidobacteriaceae; genus Telmatobacter. The sequence goes on along the minus strand of JAJYZC010000003.1, from coordinate 22,398 downwards.
CGCGCAACTGGAGTCGGTGTCCAACAGCCTATTCAGCAAGTTGCAGGGGTGATTGCTGCTTCAGGTCCAGCGATAGTTGGCCGCGCGAAGAATTGAATCCTTCAGAAATTGCGGGTCCGCTGAGCCGGTCCGAAGATGAACAAAAGAACCAGGCAGCCGGGTGACCTTCCTGACTCGCGCGCCCAAGCCATTATATTAAAAGGGAAACGAGGTTGGCGTGCTGGCCCCATTCCGTTTTCTATGCAATGCAACGCGCGGCTACTGGCTGCGGCCGTGGCGCAGCCCGTATCTGCGCTGGCGCATTGAGACGTATTCCGGCCAGCGCGCCGAAACGCTGACTGCGGGGAGCGTTCTGAGCTTTCTGTGGGCCACGCGCTGGGAGATGCTGAGCTTTCTGCACTGGACGGGAACCATGCAGCGCGAGGCGCGTAAGCGAGGATGAAGCAGGGAACTTGGGAGCCAGCGAGCGAAGGACAGGTGGGCGCTGCTGAGATCGACAAGAGAGCGGACCGCGCACTGCTTTTGACAAGGAGCGCGTTTGGACGGGTTGCGCTGGGAGGAGGCGCAAACATGCGCTAGGCGCGCGTTGCGCCTCCGGCGCAAGAGCAAACGGAACGATTGTGGTCAACAAAAATGGATTCATGCGAATGCCCCGGGACATAGTGCGACAGGGATTACGGCGAGCACCGCTTCCGGTATGCTGAATCTAAGAGTGCATGAGTATTGGACCTCGCTTAATTTTTATTTCTTTGGCGTTCCTGGCCGCGTCGAGCGGGTGGGCGCAGCAGTTAGCGCCCCAATTGCCTCCCGTCGAACCGCCCAAGCCCATGCCCATCCCCCATTCTTCTCAGGCGCCTGCGCTGCGCGTGACCACCACCGAAGTGCTGGTGCCCACGCTGGTGGAGAAGCCGGATGGGGAGGTTCTGTACGGGCTTAAGGCCAAGAACTTCATCGTGGAAGACAACGGCGTGGCGCAGAAAATTCACGTGCAGTCTGAGATGGACACGGCCCCGGTGGCGCTGGTGGTGGCCGTGGAACTGGGCGGCGCGAGCGTGCTGGAGTTCGGCAAGCTGGCCAAGCTGGGACCACTGCTCGAACTCTTCCTCGCCGCCCCAGGGAGCGAGGTAGCCCTGGTGGGCTTCGATTCCACCCAATATCTGATCCAGGATTTCACCCACTCCGGCGGCCTGGTGGATGAGGAACTTAAGCAATTGCAGCCTGGCGACGGCGGCGCGGCCATTCTGGACACCGTGAGCTATGCCGTCAACTTGCTTCAGACGCAGCCGCAAAGGTACCGGAGGGTTCTGCTTCTCATCAGCGAGCGGCGCGACCACGGCAGCAAGCACACCCGGCCTGAACAGTTGCTCCGGCAGATCGGCGAGTCGGACGTGCTGGTGCTGAGCGTGTCGTTCTCCCCGGCGGAGGCCGAGTTCACCCACGACGTCCAGGACTCCGGCGAAGACCGCACCATGAACATGCTTTCGCCGGTCATCATGGCCGTCAATGCCTTCAAAAAGAACGTGACCAAAGAGATTGCTCAACTGACCGGCGGCGAGTATATGACCTTTAGCGGCGCCAAGCGGTTCGAACAGCGCGTAGTGGATGCGGCCGCGCACATGCGCAACCGTTATCTCATCACCTTCAGCCCCTCCGATCCCACCCCCGGCTTGCACACCATCAAGGTGCGCACGGTCCAGGATTACGGAGCTCGGATCGTGGCGCGGACCAACTACTGGATCGGATCGAAGGCCAAAAGCGATCCGTAAGGCGCTCGAAAGTTGCAAACAGGCGTTGCAGATGATCTTTTACCCGCAGAACGGCCGAATATGGAATGAGTTGAGATGGCGGGACAAGCTGCCGTCAAAATCCGGACAACACACAGATTCTCCGGAGCTTCCTCTGTGGTCCGGCTACTTGCCGGGTTTCGGCGGCGGGGCCGTTCATGATAGGCTCAACATAGACACTTAAACGTGGACCTGAGAGAAGAAGAGGAGCAACCTACGCCGTGCTGGCGACAGAAAAAAAGAGTGAACTGATCGAACGCTTCCGCACTCACGAGGCTGACACAGGCTCGCCTGAAGTCCAGATTGCAATTCTGAGCGAGCGGATTGGCGGCCTAACCGAGCACTTCAAGACCCACAAGAAAGACCACGCTTCCCGGCGCGGGCTTTTGATGCTGGTCAGCAAGCGCCGCCGCCTGCTGGATTACCTGAAGGCGCATGATTCGGACCGCTATCGGGACGTGATCGGCAAGCTCGGTCTCCGTAAGTAATCGGAAAGCCCACATTGACCCGGAAGCACCCAGACCGGAGTTTCGTCGCGGCCCCCGTTTCATCTGGAATTTGGGACCGTCGCGTACCTGGCGAATGGAGTTTGGCGTCAGGGCCGTCGCCGGAGTATGGCTTCACTGGAGTGAATATGGTGCGCAGGATCAATCAATCCCCGGTTTTTGCCTCCGGTTTTTGCTCCGCAGATCTATTTGCGCTCCAGCCTCTTGCGCCCTGCGAAGGACATTTGGCGCCGGCGCGAGACTTGGCGCCGGCGAAGTACCTCGCAACTGTCTTCGCTCCCGCGCTCTTTTCCTTGCAGGTTTCTCAAGTGAACCCATGAAACGAGGACAACTATGTCTATGAAGCATGAAGTAGCCGTCGAGCTTGCCGGCGGCAAGCGGGTGGTTTTTGAAACTGGCCGCATGGCCAAGCAAGCCTCTGGCGCCGCCTTGGTCACCACGGGCGAGACCGTCGTTCTAGCAACTGCTGTAGCTTCCACCGATGTCCGCGAAGGCATCGACTTCTTCCCGCTCACGGTGGATTACCGCGAGTACACCTACGCCGGAGGCCGCATTCCCGGCGGCTTCATCAAGCGTGAAGGCCGGCCCAGCGAAAAGGAGATCCTCACCGCCCGCCAGATCGACCGGCCCCTCCGCCCGCTGTTTCCTGACGGATTCCGCAATGAGACTCAACTGATCGCGCTGGTCTTCTCGGCCGACAAAGAAAACGATCCCGACGTGATGGCTATCAACGCGGCCGCCGCGGCCGTGGCGCTCTCTGATATTCCCTTCAGCGCCACCGTGGGCGCAGTGCGGGTAGGCCGCGTGGGCGGTGAGTTCGTCGTCAACCCCACCTATGCCCAGCGGGCCGTGAGCACGCTCAACATCATGATCGTCGGCCACAAGGACGGCATCGTCATGATCGAGTCGGGTGCCAAACAAGAGAGCGAAGAGGTGGTGCTGGCCGCCATCGAGTTCGGTCACGAGCAGATCAAGAAGATCGTAACCGCCATCGAAGAACTGGTTGCGAAGGCCGGTAAGCCGAAGCGTCCCTTCACGCCGCCGGAGTTTGACGAGGCCTACTACAACGAGCTCAAGGCGAAGATCGGCGAGCGGCTTAAGGACGCTCTGGATACCAAGACCCACGGCAAAACGGAGAGCTACGCGCTGATCAAGCAGATTCAGGATGAGCTGTCAGCAGGGCTTCCTGCCGACGACCCGGCAGCCAAAAAGAAGCTGGGACACTACTACGAGCTTCTGCGCGAACGGCTGTTCCGCGAGCAGGTAACCAAGGACCGCATCCGGCCCGACCGGCGCGCCTTCGATGAGATTCGTCCCATCACCATCGAGACCAGCGTGCTGCCGCGGACGCACGGCTCGGCTCTGTTCACCCGCGGCGAAACCCAGGCCCTGGTGACGGCCACGCTGGGCACCGCCGACGAAAGCCAGCGGTTAGAGTCCTACGAGGGGGAGCAACGGAAGAACTTCATGCTCCACTACAACTTTCCGCCCTTCAGCGTTGGCGAGACGGGACGCATGACCGGCGTGGGCCGGCGTGAAGTGGGCCACGGCGCCCTGGCTGAGCGAGCGATTAGCGCCGTCCTGCCCGACGCGGATGAATCTCCCTATTCCATTCGCGTGGTCTCCGACATTCTGGAGTCCAACGGCTCCTCGTCTATGGCCTCCGTCTGCGGTGCAAGCCTGGCGCTCTATGACGCGGGCATCGCGCTCAAAGGCTCAGTGGCCGGCGTAGCCATGGGGCTGGTGAAAGAGGGCGAAGAATACGCCATTCTCACCGACATTGCCGGCGCGGAAGACCACTACGGCGACATGGACTTCAAGGTTGCGGGTACGCGCCAGGGCATCACTGCGCTGCAGATGGACATCAAGATCGGCGGCCTCACCCGCGAGATTCTTGAGCAGGCCATGGAGCAGGCCCGCCGCGGGCGGCTCTTCCTTCTGGATAAGATGGATGCCGCGCTCAGCGGCCCGCGCCAGGAACGTTCGCAGTATGCGCCCCGCATCGAGACCGTGCAGATTCCGGTGGATAAGATTCGCGACCTGATCGGCAAGGGCGGCGCAACCATTCGCGGCATCGTGGAGCAGACCGGCGCCAAAATCGATGTAAACGACACCGGCAAAGTTAGCGTCGCCTCCAGCGACGCCGAGGGTCTGAAGAAGGCTCTGGCCATCATCAGCGACCTCACCGCGGTTCCAGAGGTAGGCAAAACCTACCTGGGCAAGGTGGTGCGCATCGCGGAGTTCGGCGCCTTTGTCGAGCTTTTCCCCGGTACCGACGGCCTGCTGCACATCTCTGAAATCTCCGAGCACCGTGTGAAAGAGGTCAAGGACGAGCTGAGCGAAGGCGATCAGATCATGGTCAAGGTGCTGGCTATCGAGGGCAATCGCATCAAGCTGAGCCGCAAGGCGCTCATCCGGGAGCAGAAGGCCAAGCTGGCGCAATCGGCCCCGGCTGAAACCAGGGCGGCTGATAGCTCCGCGGATGAAACTTTCGCGGCTCCACCTCCCCAGCGGCATGAGTTCGATGATCGGCAGCCCGCATCCAACCAAAGCACCATCCTCATCGAAGGCGGAGACGATTTCGACGGCGAGGATGAGGAGGTGGATGAAAACAACGAACCGAACTTCAATCGCGCCGATGGAGCGCCGGCTCATGCCGGTCAGCCGGCAGGCAGTGGGCGGCCTCAGAACATGAATAACCGGCGCCGGCGCCGGCGGCGTCCAGGCAGCCGGGGACCAGGCGGTAACGGCCAGAGATAAGAGAACGGCCCCTTATACCTGTCCCAGAGTTTACGCGCCATTTTATGGTTCAGCGGATGGACATTTTCTCAAAGTAAATGCCGCTCCGCAGTGCGCTTTCTGGGTACAGCAATTTTGGAATCGCTGCTACCGCAACGAAGGCCCGGATGATCTCCCGGGCCTTCGTTGTCTGCGCATGGTTCGATCCAAAACTGCGATTGGTAGGATAAGCCTCTCAAGCTCGCTCGGTATGGAGACCGCTTGGTGCGTCGGCTGCGGTTGGGTAAGTGGTCAGGGAGGGACGTAAGCGCCGGTGGCGGTGAGCGGCGGCGTGTTTTTCGTCGTACATCCTCAAGTCAGCAGCAATGCACAGCGATTCCATGGTGAGCGCATCCTCGGGAAAGACAGCTACTCCCACACTGGCGGATGCAGGCACTGCTTGACCGTCCAACTCGAGGGGTTCACGCAGAAGCTGAATCAGCGATCGGCCCACACGCTCGGCGTCTGCCCTGCTGGTGGGTTCTTCCAAAACGATGGAAAATTCGTCACCGCCGGTTCGCGCCACGGTATCGGAGCGGCGCACTCTTTCCACGAACAGCGTTCCCACGGTTTTCAGAAGCAGGTCGCCCACGTGGTGGCCGAAGGTGTCGTTGACCTGTTTGAACTGGTTCAAGTCGACGAGCAAGAGGGCCGCCTGTGTCCCACTGCGGCGGGCGCGCTCCAGGGCGCTTGCCAGCCGGTCCTGGAAGAGGCGGCGATTGGGAAGTCCGGTGAGCTCGTCGTGCAGTGCCAGGAACTTGTTGTGTTCAATCTGGTCTTCAAGAACGAGCAGAATCATGCCCACCGCCACCACATATTTGGGCAGGTTCCATATTTCGGGGTCGATGTGGAGATTCGGCCATGAGGCGTAGAGCGTAGGCCCTACGATGAATACGCTGGCCCAGGCCAGAAATCCGGCGATGGTGACAAACGCGCCTGCGCTGGCGCGCCGGTACGCATACCAACAATGGATGCAGCAGTCGAAATAGACCGTAAATAGAACCGCGTTCAAAGCCAGTTCCGTGCCGTTGCTCGGGCGGCGCTGGACGATCAGCAAAAAGATGGAGAGAGCGCCAAAGAGGGCCACCGTAGCCCAGCGCAGCGGGTGGTTGAGTGTACGCAACGTCAGCAGCGTAAGCGTCAGAGGCAATATTCCGATCAGTGCCGCCGCGGGAATCAATGACCAGGATGCGGCCGGACTGACCATAATCAAGCCGATGTAAAGCGCCGTGAGGCCCAATAGGATACTGACCATCCAGCGGCTGGAAGGATCCTCGCGGAAAGGAACCGCAGCCCACAAGAACAGAACTCCCGCCCAGATCAGCGCCGTCAGTCCAACGAACTGCGCAATATCGCCGAGAACCCCTGGAGCCGGTATAAAGACCATGGCCGCGAAGTGCAGATCGACCATCACCCATCCGGTGAGCCAAAGTCCCGATGCCCGCGTTTGGTTGCTCCTCGCCACGGAAGCGAAGGCGCAGGTTAAGAGCGCGACCGCACCCAGATCCGGCAGTTTGCCCCAGTCCACCCCGGCCCTCCTATCCACTGCTCTGCGCGACAATAAGTAATAAAATCGGCTGTTTTGCCCAAACTTCTATAACGCTTTTGCAGCATTTTCCAATCTCACCGGCATCGAATGCCGGAAGCAAGCCTGTGAAAGAATCACGCAGGCCTCTGACAGCTTAGTTTTGTACCACTTGAGGGTGCTCCAGGTCCCATTTTAGGACTTGGGAGGGCACGAATTGGATGAAACGGATTCATGTTGTCAGAGACGTAGTTGGATCGAATCAGGCCATTCGGAGCGGCAATCCAGCCATTTTCAGCTTGGCGGCCGGCCACGCTCGTTCGAGAGGGCCATGTCGACGAAGTGCACCCAATACACTCTTACCTCAGGTGTGGTTCATCCATCAAGGGTAATGGAACTTTCGATTCTGACAATAACCCATTTGAGGTATAGGCATACACTTCCGGCGATTTTCAAGGATGTTGTTCGGCCTGATGAATAGACAATTTGCTGCCGATAGAAGAATAGGGGTTGGTGAGCGGTCCAATCGCTGAGGGGGAGCCTTTGCTGCAAGGCAAAATCATCTCGCTGAAAAAGTATCTGGACTCGGCTTCTCCCGGCAGTGGAGAGGCGGCTGAGACAGACGAGACGGGCATGCTGGCCCTGGCGATGGCCGCATATGGCTCGACGTTGCTGGAGGTGGGAAATTGCAGCCGGGACGCATGCCCCGCCTTGGGCAATGAGCTCAAGGACAGTCTTGGAAAATTGAAGGCCAACCTCTCCGCCGCCATGAGCCGCGCGGAGTTGGAGGCCACCAATACGGGGATACAGGAGAACCTCCGCGGTTGGGGAAGAAACACGGCCCGGCATTATCAGCAAAAGGCGGGCGAGGTAAAGGATCTGCTGCTCGTGATGGCGCGCACGGCGGAATCGGTGGGCGCACGAGATCAGCGCTGCGCCCAACAGATCAACGAGGTCACGGCGCGGCTCAAAGAAATCGCTACCCTGGAAGACCTGACCGAAGTTCGCGCCGCGATTGAAACCAGCGCCGCAGAACTGAAGACATCCATTGATCGCATGACTGCGGAAGGCAAAACAGCCTTCGACCAGCTTCAGGAACGGCTTACAACTTATCAAACCAAGCTCGAAGAGGCTGAAGCGCTGGCCTTCCACGATGCGCTGACCGGGCTGCGCAGCCGCCTGTGCGTGGAAAACATGATCGAGAGCCGGATCGCGTCTGGATCTGTCTTTTGCGTGGCGATTGTGGACATCGACGGGTTCAAAAAGGTGAATGATGATCACGGCCACCTCACGGGCGATGAACTGCTCAAGCAGTTCGCAACGGAGCTGCGTTCGGTGTGCCGCCAGTCGGACGTGATCGGCCGCTGGGGCGGTGATGAATTCATTATTGTGCTGGACTGCTCGCAGGCCGAGGCGGGCGCGCAGATCGACCGCCTGCGCAAGTGGGTGTGCGGAGATTACACCGTTCAGGGAAAGTCCGGCCCGCTTAAGCTGAAGATCGACGCATCCATCGGGCTGGCGGAACGCCTGCCGGATGAGGCCATGAAAGAGCTTCTCGCCCGGGCCGATGCCGCTATGTACGAGCGCAAAGCAGCCTCCCGCTCCCGCCCCAGCGCATTCGGGCAGCCGGCGTCTCGCGGCCGGTCCAATTGAATCGGACGGAAGCTGAAAGACTTTAGCCTGCGCGTATGCCGGACCTCCTCCAAGGCGAGGCGATCCGCGCCGTTTTGGGATTGGGTGCTCGTCCTGTGCCAATCCTGGAATCGCCTCCCTGTCTTTTTTCTCTCCAATCTTGAGTTTCGTTTTGTCTAGCCTGAAGGTGAAGGAGAACCTTGCTTAGCGCGGCTTAAACAACGGGCCGCGCGGTCTAGCGGGCAGGCGCGCGCCGGCGTTGCGCGAAAAGGAACTGTCATGAGGCTACTCATTGCCGAGGACGACAAGGCGCTGGGATTGTTTCTCAGCCGGGGGCTGGAAGCCGACGGGCATCGCGTCCGTCTGGCCTACGACGGCGGGGCGGCCGTGGAGGCGTTTCGCCAGGAGATGCCCGATCTGACCATTCTCGACCTGAACATGCCGGTCAAAGACGGCGAGCAGGTGCTCGAAGAGCTGCGTACTCTCGATGCCGATCTTCCCGTGCTGGTGCTCACCGCCCGGCAGGAGGTGGACACGCGCGTGCGCTGCCTGGACCGGGGCGCCGACGATCTTATGGTCAAGCCTTTCAGCCTGCACGAGCTGCGGGCTCGTTGCCGGGCCCTGCTGCGGCGCAAGCGGGAGGCGCGGCTGCAGCTTCGCGCCGGAGATCTGGAGATGGACCGGCTGGACCACACGGCCCGGCGCGGCGGCCAGACTGTAGTCCTCACCAATAAGGAATTTGCTCTGCTCGAGCACCTGCTGCTCAACCGCGGACAGTGCGTCTCGCGCGTGGAGCTGCTGGACTCGGTCTGGAACCTGGAGCCGGCGCAGACCACGAACATTGTGGACGTCTATGTCAACTACCTTCGCCGCAAGCTGAAGGATCCGCCGCCGGGGCAGTTGATCCGGACCGTGCGCGGCCGGGGTTACATGGTGCCTTCTGAGGTGGAAATGACCCCGCCGCTAGCCGCCCTTCCCATGCTTGCGGGTGCGACCCCGGCCACGGGCCGAATCGCGGGCCAGGCCACGGCTGCGCCCGCAGCTCCGGCCCTCGATGCAAGTTAAGACTCGATTCAAGTTAGTAATTATCCATTTTTGCGCTTAGGAGAATCTTCATGCAGCCTTTTCCGGTTCCCGTTCTTCCGCCTGCCCTGCGCGTGCGTCCGCGCACCGCTTTGGTCGCCAGCGCCGACCGCAGCTTTTGCCAGCGGCTCACCCAAATTCTCAACGGCCTGCGCTGGCAGGTACGCGAAGCCGGAAGCGGCGCGCAAGCCTGGGCCGAGGCCGAAGACGCGATCCCGGAGGCCGTCATCGTCGATTCCTGGCTCCCCGATCTCGATCTTGCCGAGTTCCTCCACGATTTCCGGGACCGGTTTCCGCTGGTGGACCTGGTGACCACGGCCGGTTCGCTCACACAAGAGGGTCCGCGCGGCCCCTACCGTCAGGAGCTTCTTTATGCCTTGCGCCGTTCGCAGGATACCGATACGGCGGCGTGGAACCTAGCGCCCGAGTTCAACGGTTTCGAGACGGCGCCCGGACGCACCGCCGCCGGCCTGCCGCCTGCCGCCGCAGTCGCACCGTCATCTGCGCTGCAGGATAAGCTGCCCGCCGTGGTACCGATGCCGCAGGCGCCCGCCAAGACCATCCCTATGCGCATCGAGTTGCCGGGCCGCGCCAGCCAACAAGCGGAGACCGAACGGCTGCCCGAGATGATTGGCAATGCCGCCTGCATGTTGGAGATCAGCCGCCGCGTCCGTTTGGTGGCGCCGCGCCTGACGCCGGTGCTCATTGAGGGGCCGACCGGCTCCGGCAAGGAGCTGGTCGCTGAGGCCGTGCACCGGCTGTCGGCAAGAAGCCGCAAGCCCTTTGTGGCCATCAATTGCGCTGCTATACCTGAAGCCCTGCTCGAAGCCGAACTGTTCGGGCACACCCGCGGCGCCTTTACCGGCGCTGTGCAGGGCCGTACCGGCCGCATCGAGGCCGCCGACGGAGGCACGCTGTTTTTGGACGAGATCGGAGAGATGCCGCTGGGCCTGCAATCGAAGTTGCTCCGTTTCGCCGAGTGCGGTGAGTTGCAGCGGGTGGGCGACAACGAGACCGTGAGGGTGGATGTTCGCATCCTGGCCGCCACCCACCGGCCGCTGGCCGAGCAGGCCCAGACCGGCGGCTTTCGCCCCGACTTGTACTACCGGCTGGCGGTCTTTCTCATTCGCACGCCGCCGCTGGCCGAGCACATCCAGGATCTGTCTCTGCTGGTGGAGCACTTTCTCGAGAAGATGGGCCGCGATGCCCCGGTCAAGCGTGTAGATAGTGGAGCCATGACCAAGCTGGCGGCGCATGCCTGGCCGGGCAATGTCCGCGAACTCGAGCATGTTTTAGAGCGGGCTGTCATCTTGGCCGGCGAGTCCCCCATTCTTACCGCCCGTGAGATCGACTTCGGGCGTCTGGTGGACTGAGCCGCGCATGCGCGCAGCCGGACGGTTTTCAGTGCGCAGGCACAAAAGCGCCGCGCGGAGGGAAACGCGATGACCATGCATATCGAGACCGAGTTGAGCGACGAGATTGCGCGCTACATGGATCTGGCCGTCAGCCAGGCCAAGCTGACGGCTGCCAATATGGCCAACATCGATACTCCCGGATATAAGGCCGTAGGAATGGACTTCGACGCCGAAATGCGCGAGGCCATCCGCGATGTGGACCAGGGACGGGCGGCGCAGCCGGTGCATGTTGAAACCGTTGCGGGTCTCATCGCCCGGCCCGACGGCAACAATGTTTCCATGGACCGTGAGGGCCTGAATCTGGCCGAGGCGCAACTGAGGTTTAAGACCGGCGCGGCCCTGCTGCGGGTGCAGTACCAGGAGGTAATGGACGCCATTCACGCTGACAAATAGGGCAAAGAAGCGGGCGCGGCTGCCATGCCGGCAGGGGGGCGGCCACGGAACAGGGCCGCGGGCGCAGGCCGGCAGTTCCCAAGGAGATGACAAGATGAACCTGTTTGCAATGATGGACGCTTCAGGTGAGGCCATGCAGGCCGAACGGATACGCGCCGAGGTGGTGGCGGCCAACATGGCCAACGCCGAGACCACGCGCACCGAGGCGGGAGGTCCCTACCGCCGCCAGGAGGTGGTCTTTGCCGCCGACCGCGGCGACCCCAACTTTCTCGATTCCATGACCGTGGCCTCGACCGCGGCCTCACCCAGTGCGCAGTTCAACGCGCTGGCTGCGGCGGCCCTGCCCACGCTCAGCCCGCCCGGCAGCCAGGCTGTGGCGCCCGGGGTGCATGTTGCAGCGGTGGTCTCGGACCCCTCCCCTCCTCTCAAACGCTACGATCCTGGGAATCCGGATGCCGGACCCGACGGATATGTCTCCTATCCAGACATTAACCCTGTCACAGAGATGGTGGACCTGATGGGGGCGACGCGTGCATACGATTTGAACGGCTCCGCCGTGCAAGCAGAGAAGGGCATGATTACCACGGCGCTTGAGATCGCCAACGTGTAGGAGGCAAGACGTGAGCCTTTCCGCAGGAGCGATACAACCCGCCATGAACCCTCCCGGCGGCGCCTCGGCGGCGGCCTTCAATCCGTCAGGCGCCGGCAGGGCCTCGCCGGTCTTGCCGCCGGCGGATAGGGCAGGGGCGGCTCCGGCTCCCTTCGCCGGCCTGGTGACCGATGCCGTTGGTCAGATCAATCGTCTTGATGAGCAGGCCCAGGCGGCCGTCGAGGGGTTGATGACCGGTTCCGGGGTGGATGTGCACGAGGCCGTCATCGCCGCCGAAAAAGCCAGCATGGCCTTTGAACTGGCGCTGGCGGTGCGCAACAAAGCGGTTGAGGCCTACCAGGCGGTGATGGGGATGCAGTTCTAAAAGCAGCTTCTAGCTTTTAGCTGCTAGCTTCTAGCTAGTTTCTGTGCGAGATCGGCTATCACGGTTCAGGAATGGTGAACAGACGCGGCGAGCCGGCAGATTGCGCAGCTCCCGCACATGTGCAAACGGCAACCAAGGGCTAGGAGCTAGGAGCTAGAAGCTAGAAGCTGAAGTCATGGCCACCGGAACCCAGTTGGAAAAGAGTGTGCGCACGCTGCCCGGGCAGCCTCAGTGGGGCGACCGCTTCGCCGGTCTTTGGGGACGAAGCCGGATTTTATGGGCCGGGATGCCCCCCCAGCAGCGCCGCTGGGCGCTGACCGCGGCTTTGCTGCTAACGGGGCTTGTGGGCGGACTGCTCTGGCTGGGCCTGCGCACCGATTGGCGCACGCTTTACACCGGCCTGGATCCCGACGATGCCCGCCAGATCAGCCAGGTTTTGACCCAGGCGCAGATTCCCTTCGATGTGACGCCGGACGGAACTGGCATCCTAGTTCCCGCCGCGCAGTTGGACAAGGCGCGCCTCGCCGCCGCGGCCAAGGGAGGCGTCAAGAGCGGGCAGATGGGCTTCGAGCTCTTCGACAAGCCCAACTGGGTGGGTTCGGAGTTCGACGAACACGTCAACTACCAGCGGGCGCTTGAGGGCGAGCTGGCGCGCACCATAGAGACCCTCGCCGATGTCGAATCGGCGCGCGTGGATCTGGTGTTGCCGCACGATTCGCTGTTTTCCGGTCAGGACCGTCCGGCCAAGGCTGCGGTGGTGATCAAGCTGCGCCATCTGTCGCTGGCCGATGGCGAGGCGGAGGCGATCCGCAACCTGGTGGCCTCGTCGGTGGACGGCTTGAGGCCCGATCACGTGGTGCTGGTGGACGCCGACGGCCATCTGCCGCTGGGGCCGAAGACCCCCGAGGCCATGGAGTTGAGCGCCGAGCAGGCGCTTGAGGAAAAGTTGATCGCCACCCTGGAGCCGGTGACGGGCGCGGGCAACGTGCGCGCTTCGGTGACTCTGGATTACGATCCGGCCGCCACCGACGTGACCCAGGAGACCTATGATCCCAGCCAGACGGTGACGCTCTCGATGCAGCGCACGCAGCAGAACACCGGTCCTCAGCCGGTGGCCGCCGGGGTTGCTGGCACAGCCTCGAACGCGCCCAACTCCCAGCCTCTGCCTGTCTATCCCAAGCAGACCACCTCGCCCGAGAGCGCAACCACCGAGTCCGGAACCTACGCAGCCTCGAAGACCGTAAAGCACACGGTGGAGAACGCCGGCTGGGTGCGGCGTCTGACGGCGGCCGTCGTCGTGAACGACCGGCTGGTTCAGCCCGCAGAGTACGGCCGGCCGGCGATCTGGCAGCGGCGCTCGGCCGCCGAGCTGCAAAATCTGACCGCTCTGGCGCAGGCTGCGGTGGGCTTCGACGCGGCGCGCGGAGATGTGGTCACGGTCGAGGATCTGCCCTTTGCCCAGAATCGCCCACAGCCGCCAGTGCCGCTGCGCCAGCAACTGTTGGGCACGGTCGAGGCTTCGCCCTTTCTCATCAAGTACGCCGCTCTGCTTCTCGGCTTGCTGGCGGTGCTGGCCTTCGGCGTCCGGCCGGCCCTGCGTCGCGCCGCGGGCGCGGCCGCGATGGCAAAAATTCCGGCCAAGGGGGAAAACAAGGATCTGGCCGCTGGAGCAGCAGCATCCGGTACGCTGGCCTCCCCGAAACCCGTCGAACCCGACCACGAGCGGGCGCGGAATCAGGAGATCTTCGAGCAGGTGACTGCGCACATGAAGCGCGAGCCCACGCAGAGTTCGCGTCTGTTGCAAAGCTGGATTCACTCTGACTAGCCCATCGGGAAAGGATTCTGGCAGTGGCTGAGCAGGCAAACGAGGGCAACGCCGGGCGCCGCCGCAGTTCGGCGAGCATGTCTGGGGTGCGCAAGGCGGCTGTCCTGCTGGTGGCCGTAGGCGAGGATCTGGCCAAGGAGATTCTGCGCGCGCTGCCCGAGGCCGACGTGCAGCGGCTGACCGAAGAATTGGCTGACCTGCGCGGGGTCACTCCGGAGCTCTCCGCTGAGATCATGGAAGAGTTCTGGCAGTTGCTCGAAACCCAGAACTTTATGGTGCATGGCGGCCTGGACTTTGCCAGCCGCCTGCTGGTGGACGCCTTCGGCAAACAGCGCGCCGAGGATCTGCTTCTGATGCTGCGCCGCTCGCAAGAGGCCGCGGAGGGAAATCTGGCCAAACTGCAGCGCACCGATCCCCAGCAGTTGGGCAAGCTCTTGGACACCGAGCATCCGCAGACCATTGCGCTGGTGCTGGCGCACCTAGACCCCTGGCGGGCCTCGACTGTGCTGGACAATCTGAGCGAGGAGCACAAGGTGGTGACCATCCAAAGACTGGCCGAGATGCGCCAGTTTTCGCCGGAGATGGCGCAGAAGGTCGCCCATATCCTCCATCGCCGCTTGGAGAGCATGGGCGACACGGCCCGCAAGAGCTACTCCGGTTTCCGGGCTGTGGCCGACCTGCTCAACCGGCTCAACGCCGAAGAGTCGAAGAAGATTTTGGACGCCATCGAGGAGACTCAGCCGGAGCTGGCCCTCAACATCCGCAACCTGATGTTCACCTTCGAGGATCTCATGACCGTTCCGGCGGCCAGCATTCGCGAGATCGTCTCCGGCGTGGACAAGCGGCAACTGGCTCTGGCCTTGCGCGGAGCCAATGACGATCTGCGCGCCCAGATCTTCAAAGCCATGAGCTCGCGGGCGGTGGAGATGTTGAAGGAGGACATGGAGGTGCTGGGCCCGGTGCGTTCGCGCGAGGTGATGCAGGCGCAGCAGGAGATTCTCAACCTGGCGCGGCGGCTGGAGGCCGAAGGGAAGGTCATTCTCAAGCTGGAAACGGGCGACGAGATGCTGGCGTGAGCGGGGCAGCCGGAAGATGGCCGGCAGAAGGCTGGTGGATGGGTGTTTAGAGAACCACCGGCGCATAGGGAAGGTTGATCGCCGGGCCGGGGGAGAGACAGATTGCAGGAGACAAGCGCGGAAGCTAAAAACCAAGCCGCCGGCGAGATTCAACTCTTCGCCTATCCGGTCTGCGCCGATGCGCCTTCGCCTCCGTCTTGGAACGGCTGGGAAGAGGCAGCCGATGCCGCCGCGCCTACTGAGCCAGCGCGCGAACGCCAAAAGAATTCTGCCGCGCCGGCTGGCAAGGCCGAGTGGGAGCAACGTCTGGCTGAGGAAACCCGCCGCTCCTTCGAGGCCGGGCTCGCGCGCGGACTTGAGGAGGGCCGCCAGGCCGAACGGGAGGCTCAAGCGGCGGCCGTGAAAGCCGCACAGCAAGAGCGCAGCCGCCAAGCCGCGGAGATGATCGAGGGTTTTGTCCAGGAGCGCGACCGCTACATGCACGCGGTCGAGCACGAGGTAGTGAAGCTGGCTCTGGCGATCGCCGCCCGCATCCTGCGCCGCGAGGCGCAGATGGACCCGCTGCTGTTGACCGGGGCGGTGCGCGTGGCGCTGGGGCAGCTTGCCGGAACCACTGAGGTGCGGCTGCGGGTGCCTGCCAGCGAACTGGATTTATGGACCGAGGCCGTCGCTCTGCTGCCCAATCTGGCCTTGAAGCCCTCGGTGATGGCCTGCGAGGAGATGCGGACCGGCGACTGCGCCATCGAGACCGCTCTGGGCAGGGTGGACCTGGGGATTCGCGCGCAGTTGGCGGAGATCGAGCGTGGCTTTTTCGACCGCGCCGGCGCAGGCCGGGAGGAGCCGATGTTTCCGCAGCGGCAGGCGGCAAACAGCCAAGACGAGGCGCACGCATGACGCCGCTGCTCAGCCGCTACTTCGCTCATTTGGAGCGCGGCCAGCCCTGGCGCTGGCGCGGTCAGGTGCTGGAATCGGTGGGCCAGACCATCGAATCGGCCGGACCCCTGGCTTCCGTAGGCGAGTGCTGCGAGATCGAGGACAGGCTGGGCCGATTGCATCTAGCTGAGGTGATCGGATTCCGCGGTTCGAACGTGCTCTCCATGCCGGTGGAGACGAGCGAGGGCATTCGCTTTGGCGACACGGTGGCGGCCCTGGGAGTTACGCCGGAGATCGGGGCAGGACCGGCGCTGATGGGCAGGGTATTGAACGCTCTAGGGAAGCCGATTGACGCCGGACCGCCTCCCGCCGCTGCTGCGTCGCTGCCGCTGGACGGGGCGGTGCGCTCGCCGCTGGACCGCGCTCCCATTCGCGCGCCGCTCGGAACCGGCATCCGCGCCATCGACGCATTGCTGACCGTGGGCCGGGGCCAGCGCGTGGGCATCTTTGGCGGGTCGGGAGTGGGCAAGAGCACCCTGATCGGCATGATGACGCGCAATACCGAGGCCGATGTGACCGTGGTCGGCCTAGTCGGCGAGCGGGGGCGCGAGGTAGGCGAGTTTCTCGATGACGCCCTCGGTCCCGAGGGCCTGGCCCGGTCGGTGGTGGTGGTTTCCACCTCCGACCAGTCACCGCTGATGCGTGTGCGCGCGGCCTTGGCCGCCACAACCGTCGCCGAGTTTTTCGCTGCCGAAGGCAAAGACGTGCTGCTGGTGCTGGACTCGCTCACCCGCTTCGCCATGGCGGCGCGGGAGATCGGGCTGGCGGCCGGCGAGCCTCCGACGGCCAAGGGCTATACCCCCTCGGTCTTTGCCCGGCTGGCGCGTCTAGTGGAGCGCGCCGGGCAGTTCCGCTCGGGGTCGATCACGGCATTCTACACGGTGCTGATGGAGGGCGACGATCAGCAGGACCCGCTGGTGGACGCGGTGCGCTCGCTGCTCGACGGCCACGTGGTGCTCTCGCGCGCTCTAGCCTCCGAGGGCTGGTATCCGCCCATCGAGGTGCTGGATTCGATCAGCCGCCTGATGCCCGCCGTTGCCGCCGCCGAGCACCGCGAGCAGGCGGCGCTTGTGCGCAAGCTAATGGCGGTCTACGCCCGCTCCGAGGATCTGGTGCGCATCGGCGCCTATAAACCCGGTTCTGACGCCGATCTTGACCGCGCCTTGCGCGCCCGCGAGGCCATGCGCGCATTTTTGACCCAGGACGCTCACGAGCAGGTCCACTTCGCCGGCAGTTTGCGCTCGCTTGCCCAGTTGGCCGCGGAGGTCTGAGCCATGGCCGTCGCGCGTGCGCTGCGCCGCCTGCTGCGCGTCTTGGAGATCGAGGAAGAGGAATCCCGGCTGGCTTTGGAGTCGGCGCTCGGAGATCTCAAACGCCTGGAGCACGCCCTGGCGGCAGCCGCCGAGAGGCAGCGCCGTGGACGGCGGCTGGTGGTTGCCAGCGCCAGGAATGCGGAGCCCACCGACCGGCTCGCGGGCCTGGAGGAGACGCGCGCCGGCAGCCGTCATGCCGCCGCTCTCGCTCCCCGGATCGCGGAGATGGAGCAGGAGGCCGCCGCGCGGCGCCAAGCCTATCTCGCCAAGAGGGTGGAGCGGCGCCAGGCGGAGACCTTGATCCGGGAGACCGAGGCCAGAGACGCTATCGAGGCGGGCCGCCGCGGCCAGCGCACTTTAGACGATTGGTTTTTGAGCCGCATGGTTCGCGCCGGTCAGGCCGCTGGCAATGCCGCCAGCCAGGGCGTGGACCAGCCGATCCTTTCCCGGCTGGCGTGGTTGCACAAAGACAAGTCATCCGGCAGGAAAACTTGAGCAAAAACCGATCCTAACGGCTGATCGCTTCCTGAATTGGGAGCAGCGGTCCCATTCCTGACAATGTTCTAACCCGCCCCCATCCCCTTTGGCACGGCATCTGCACATCTCCAGATCATGACCGTCGCCGTCGCCGTAGGAACTGGGGCAATCGGAGCCGAGGCCGTGGGAGCCGGGAACCCAGGGATTGGAAATACCGGTCCGAAGATTGCAGGGGGAGGCGATGCGGCGCCGGCGCAGGGCCAGCGTGCGGTAGGAACGCAGGGCAGCAGATACAGCACGGTCAGGCCCGGCGAAGCTGCCTCTTCATCGCCCTCCCTCAATTCGGGAAGCGCGAGCGTAAGCTGGCGATCGCTGTGGGCCTCGGTCAACAGTGGAATCGCGGTGCGAATGCAACCGAAGACGCAGATAGACGCGGAGGGCGAGACGCTGAAGCCAACCCAGAACGAAAATCAGAGCGCGGTTGAGGATCCAGCGTTGCCTCTATCTTTCAGTTCCCTCGCAGGCCAGCGCCCGGCTGCGAGTTCGGTGACCGCGCCGGCGCTCAAATCGGCGCTCAAATCGGCGCTCAAAGATGACCTGCCAAGCGAAGCCTCACCGGCGGTTTCAGCGTCCTCGGCACGCCAGGCTTCTGCCACGAGGACAACAACTGAGGCTCTTGTCGATTTCGGAAACGGGACAACGAACAAAAGCTCAGTAGGCGCGCACTCCGCCGGCGCGGCGAAGGACGCGCATGCTGCCAAAGATCGCAAGCATTTGAAGTCCCAGGCAGCGGCCGCGAAGGCGGCGCCGGCACAGGCCCCGGCAGCCGCCGTCAGCCCGCCGCCGGCCATAGCGGCTCCCGGCCTCGTTCCTGCAGAGGCTGCGTACAAAACGGTCTCTGACGGCGAGCCGGAGGCGGCGCATCCCTTGCTCGCGGAGCTTTCCTTCGCTTCTTCAAACGGCGCTATGAAAGGCTTCGCCAGCCGCGCTGCGCTTGCCCCAGGCCGCACCCAAACGGCGGTGGGAACTGCTAACGCAGCGGAGGATCGGCCTGCCAGTCAAGCGCGCACGGCAGTCCCGGCGGGCACTGGCGAACGCACGGCTGCTGAGGGACCGCCTTCGGCCGGGCAGACCGTACTGGAAAGCAATGGGCGCCAAGAGACTCAAGAGTCTGCTCTTGCCGGTCTACCGCTCGCTGAAGATCAGGCGCAGGTTCTGGCGCAGGCAGGCGGACAAGCTGCGGCGAACAACAATGCAGCCCCGGCCGATGGCAGGACATCCAGCCGGAAGGCCGCGGTTGCTACGCCGGCCGTGAGCCAGCCTGCGTCTGGAGCCGCCGTTGCGCAAAGACCTTTTCAAGGGAGTAACGCACATCCTGTGTCTGCGGCCACAGGAAGTCCGGCGCGGGAGTCCGGCGCCGCTGCTGGTCAGCACACGGAACACATAGCTCAGACGCAGCCCGCTGCCGCAACCGCCTCCGCGCCGGCGTGGGTTGAAGCCGCGAGGGGAGCGCAAGGGACTGTGAATGCGTCCGGAGCGCAGGCGGAGGCTTCCGGCACGATCCACGCGGATTCGGGCCCTCAGGCGGCCTTTGCGGCCCTCGATAGCGCGGTGAAGCCGGACGCGCCAAGCTGGATTCATGCGGGAACGCGGCGGGCGGAGGCGGGGTTCGAAGATCCAGCATTGGGCTGGGTCGGGGTACGCGCGGATCTGAGTTCCAGCGGTGTCCACGCCACTCTCGTGCCTGGCTCAGTCGAGGCGGCGCAGGCGCTAAGCGGGCACATGGCGGGGTTGAACGCCTATCTCGCTGAACATCATACGCCGGTTGCAACGCTGTCGATGGCGTCGCCGGGGGACCGTGGAATGAGCAATAGCGCAGGCCAGGGAATGAATCCAGGCAGCGGACAGAGCTCAGGGCAGGGAGGTTCACCGGAGCCTTCCGCAAATCCGCAGCCGCCTTCCGCCGCGACTCCGCATGATGTTTTCGAAGGAACCTCGGACTCGCGCAGTTGGACCGGCGGCGCCGTTCCATTCCCTGGGCGAACCGGCGCATACATCTCGGTTGTGGTCTGAGCCAGGACGCAATTGAGGCTTGGCCTGAAGAGCACGCCGAGTGGCGAACCGGGAGCGGCTTGGTTGCAGAGCAGAAAGATGGCAGGAGGGAAGGACGATGGCAGCAGCAGGAATTCTCAATCAACCGTTGACGGCAGGACAGGCGCTGAGTGGGCAGATTGCAACTCCCATGGACAGCTCGACCTCCGGAACCGGTGGCGCATCCGGATCAAGCGATGATTCGGCGACCATCTCGGCCAATGACTTTCTCACCTTGCTGGTGACCGAGATGCAGAACCAGGACCCGACCGCGGACACCGATCCCAACGAGTACATCAACCAGTTGATCAATGTGAACAGCCTGGAGCAGCTCATCAACATCAACGAGACGTTGACCACCGACCTGAGCGCGCCGTCC
Organism: Acidobacteriota bacterium; assembly: GCA_021800255.1. Lineage (GTDB taxonomy): Bacteria > Acidobacteriota > Terriglobia > Terriglobales > Acidobacteriaceae > Telmatobacter. The sequence goes on along the minus strand of JAJYZC010000003.1, from coordinate 2,214 downwards.
ACATCGTCAAGCGGGAGCAGCGGCACAACCCAGGCTGCGCCCGCCGCCGGGAGCCCCGGCGCTGCCGCGGTCTCCACGCTCGCTGCCCATACAAGCGCGAAGACGAAACCGACGGATGCATTGAACGAGGCGCAATCCGCTGTCGCCGGCGGAGCGGCAGAAACCCAAAGCGCGGCCTTTCAGCGCGTCTTTGGCAACCTCGGCGTTCCCACCGCCAATCCCGCCGCCGAGCGCGTTGCCCATGCCCTGGACGGACGAACGCGCGCGCCGGCCCAGGGCAGCGTTCCGGCCTCCCATTAGCGGTTTGCTCAACTGGAACCGCGTATAGATTCTACGCAACCGCATTGCAACCCAAGAGGAGATGGATCATGGCAAGTTTCTCAATTCCGCTGACCGGGCTCGAATCCGATTCGACCGCCCTGAACACCATCGCAAACGATCTATCCAACATGAACACCACCGCCTTCAAGGGCGAGGCAACGAATTTTTCCGACCTCTTCTACCAGGAGATCGGCTCGACCGGCGCGGGCGACCCGATCCAGGTAGGTGCGGGCACTCAAGTCGCCTCCAACGAGATTGACTTCACCCAGGGATCCATCAACTCCACCGGCAACAACACCGATGTGGCCCTGAACGGCAACGGGTTTTTTGTAATCGGCAACGGGAACGGCGGTTACGAATACAGCCGCGCCGGGGACTTCTCGCTGGATTCCAACGGCAACCTCGTCACCACCAACGGCCTGAGCGTGATGGGCTACCCGGCGGTGAACGGCGTGGTCAACACCAATGCGCCGCTGACGGCCATCAATATTCCCGTAGGCCAAGTGCAAAATCCGCAAGCCACCTCAACATTGAGCATGACGGCAAACCTTGACGCGGCGTCGGCAACCGGAACGCAGTTCCCGGCGCAGGTTACGGTGTACGACTCTCTGGGTGAGCCGCACGTAGCCACAGTGACCTATACGCAAACGGCCGCCAATACATGGACCTATTCGGTGGCTCTGCCGGCCTCCGACTTCGCCAGCGGAACGTCCACGCCGGTAACGGGGACGATGACCTTTAATGCGAATGGCAATCTGAGCACCGTGGCTCAGGGCGCGGGAGCTCCGCAAACGGTGGGGACCGCAGCCGGCGACGTCTCTTCCATTCCGCTCAGCTTTACGGGGCTGGCCGACGGCGCCTCGAACCTGAGCATCAACTGGAACCTGCTCGGCGCGAGCGGCACGCCCACCATCAGCCAGGTGGACACAACCTCGGCGGTCTCTGCGACCTCGCAGAACGGCTACGCCAGCGGCCAGTATCAGAGCTTCACCATCAACTCTGACGGAACCATCACCGCCAGCTACTCGAACGGCCAACAGCAGAATGTAGGTCAGTTGGCGCTGGCCAACGTGACCAATCTGCAAGGGTTGCAACTGCTGGGCGACGGCGATTACGCGACCACCCTGGCCAGCGGGACGGCCGCCGTCAGCACCTCAGGAACATCCGGCCTGGCTACGATTCAGGATGGCGCGCTGGAGGCCTCCAACGTCAACATCTCCTCGGAGTTCTCTGACCTGATCATCGCGCAGCGCGCCTTTGAGGCCAACGCCAAGTCAGTGACTACCTTCGACACCGTAACCCAGGACACGATCAACATGGTCCACTAACGCCGCGCTGAGGGCGGCTTTCGGGCCGTCCTCAATCCTATGTCCGGGGACGAATCTCGATGAATACGCCCTGGGCCTGCGCCAAAACCGTTCCGCGCTCGCTCAGGACTCTGGATTCAGCCCAATGCTTGCGGCCTTCGCCGCGAGTCACTTTTCCTTCGATGCGCAGGGGCGTGGCCGAGGGTACGGGACGCAGATAATCGATCTCGATATGGCGCGTCATGGCGGTCAAACCCTGGGCGCGCACGGCCTTGCTCATGGCCTCGTCGAGCAGGGTGGCGATGATGCCGCCGTGCAGGCAGCCGGGATGGCCTTCGAAGGCATGAGAGACGATTGCGAGGCTGACCACGCCGCCATCAGAGGCGTGCAGGAATTCCAGGCGCAGCCCCGTGGGATTGGCTTGGCCGCAGCCAAAACAGCTATTCGGCGCCGTGTGGGGAGGATGTCCCACCCATAGTTGAAAGTTAAGCGGCGGTTCGACCCGGTTCTGGAAGAATCGGGTTGTCAACCTTTTTGAAGGAGAACCGCCGTGAAACGAGCTTACCGCACCATCCGCAAGCAAGGG
>JAJYZC010000043.1 GCA_021800255.1 Acidobacteriota bacterium | reverse complement strand
GCGGGCTTGAGCACCACCACCTCTCCTGCCAGCGGAATGCGGCCTTCGATCTCGCTCACCATCCCGCCCAGCGTTGCCGCCTCATACTCCCCCTCCAGATCGATGGACGCGCCGAAGAGGTCGCCCACCTGATCCACAGGAAAGCTGCCCGGCACCAGCCAGGAGCCGCCGGGCTCGCGCTGCGGCTCTTCGTCTCCTTCATGCTCATGCTCATCGTGAATGTTGCCCACGATCTCTTCCAGCAAATCCTCGATGGTCACCAGGCCGGCCACGCCGCCGTACTCGTCGATGACGATGCGCATGTGCTGCTTTTCGCGCTGCATCTCGCGCAGCAGCTCGTAGCCGCGCTTGGTCTCAGGCACGAAGTCGGCCGGCCGCATGATTCCGGCCACAGTCCGCGTGCGCGCCTCCGCGTCGGCAATTTGCAGCAGGTCGTGGGCGAAGGCGATGCCGGTTACGTTGTCGAGCGAGCCGTTGTACACGGGCACGCGCGAGTAGCTGTGCTCGCGCAATAGATCGAGAAACTGCTCCAGCGTCGTGGACTCGGGAACCGCGAAGACCTCCGGCCGCGGGGTCATGACTTCGCGCACCAGCTTGTCGCCGAACTCCACGGCCGAGCGCACCAGATCGCTGTCGCTCTGCTCCAGAATGCCTTCTTCCTCGCCGGCCTCGATCAGCGCCTCTACGTCTGCGGCGGGTTCTTCTTCCGGGCCGGATGGATGCTCAGCCAGCGTGGCTACGGAAACAAAAAAGCGGATAAGGACGGTGATGGGCGTGACCGTCCAGAGGAGCAGGCGGATGGGCCAGAGCAGGCGCGCCGCCCACAGGCCGTGCGTGCGGTTGAAGAGCAGCGCGGGCAAAAGCTGGTTGCAGACGGCCAGCACCAGCACCACACCGAGCAACGCCTGTACGATCTCAGCCGGAGTGGGCGGGCCAACATGCGGGGCGCGATCGAAGAGCACCACGCCGAAGCCGAGCGCGATGAGCCCGAACGCCAGTTGCTGGAGCACCGCGGCGCACAACGCCGCATGCTCGCGGCTGAGGCCGAGACGCGGCTCGATCTGCTCCTCCCATGCATCCAGCGTCTCCTGCTCTTCGCGGGAAAGAATCTTGCCGAACTCCGCGTAGACGCGGCTGCTGTAAGCCGCCAGTACCTCCACCAGGGCGAGCACGGCCATGACGGCGATTGCCAGCAAAGTCATGGCCTGCGTCTCCGCGCAGTCCGCTTCCCAGCAGCCGGCTTGTCATCCTGAGCGAGAGAGCGCAGCAAACGAGCCGAAGGATCTGCGGTTGCTTTTTTCGCCGCATGCTCCGATCCTCTTGCCTGGCGCCGAGGCTGGCGATGAGGGAAAACAGATGCCCGCTCGATCAGCCCCGCCGGCAGTCCCAGCCGCGCCCGCAGCAGCTTTTCCCGCCGCGCCATCCGGCCAGCATCGCTTTCATGGTCGTAACCGGCCAAGTGCAGCAGCCCGTGCAAGATCAGCACCTTGATCTCGGTTCCCAAAGAATGGCCACACGCAGTGCCCTGGCGGCGCGCAGTCTCCACGCTGATAGCCAGGTCGCCGGCGTTTTTTCCCTGGTTTTGGACAAGATGAGCGGCGGGGAAGGAAAGAACATCGGTGGTCTTGTCGATGCTGCGGAAGCGGCGGTTGAGGCGGCGGAGGGCTGCGTCAGTGGTGAGCAGTACGGTCACCTCGCATCGCAGGCGGACAGCGGCCTGCGCCCGGCTCAAAAACCGCGCCAGCGCGCGGGCGGAGGGCAAGCGCGAATTGCGGGATTGCACCTGCGCCGGCGGGGTTGACGGCTTCACCCGAGCCGCACCCCGCGCAGGGTCTGCCTCCCGGTCTGGCTTAAGGTCTGGTTTAAGGTCTGGATCGACGAGAATCATCTTTCACGGCGCTCCGTCGCGGCGGACGGCTGCGCTTGCTCTCGATTTTACGCGCACCGCAAGATCATTGCGGCTTGGCCGGGTGCAGCGGCGGCGCGAGGTCTTCGCGGGCCGGAATGCCGGTCTCGATGGTACCGCCCACAGTCAGCGGCAGCTCCTGCTGTTGCGGCTTCGCGCTCTCGTAGGCGCGCACGATGCGCTGCACCAATGCATGGCGCACGACATCGGACTCCTCGAAGTGGCAGAAGCGGATGCCCTCGACGCCGTCGAGAATGCTGATCGCGTCCAGCAGCCCCGATCTGCGCGGATTGGGCAGGTCGATCTGCGTGATGTCGCCGGTGATAACGGCCTTGGAGTTATTGCCCATGCGGGTGAGAAACATCTTCATTTGCTCGACGGTGGTGTTCTGGGCCTCATCCATGATGATGAACGCGTCGTTGAGCGTGCGCCCGCGCATGAAGGCCAGCGGCGCCACTTCGATGATGTTTTTCTCGAACATCTTGTCCACTTTGTCCGGATCGAGCAGGTCATACAGGGCGTCGTAGAGCGGGCGCAGATAGGGATCGACCTTTTCCTGAAGCGTGCCAGGCAGAAAACCCAGCCGCTCGCCGGCCTCAACCGCGGGACGGACGAGAACGATGCGGCTGACGCGCTTGGCGTTCAGCGCCCCCACGGCCGTGGCCACCGCCAGATAGGTTTTGCCGGTGCCCGCCGGGCCCACGCCGAAGACCATGTCGTTCTGCTCCATGGCTTCGATGTAGCGGCGCTGGTTCACCGAGCGCGGCATGACCGTGCGTTTCACCCCCGCCGAGCGCTGCTTTCCGGCGTCGGCCACGGAGCGGAGCGTGGCCCCGGGATCGGCCACCACCAGGCGTAGCATCCCGTTCAGTTCGCCGTTATGGGGATTGATACCTTGCCGGCGCAGAGTCTCGAAGTCCTGAAAGATGCCTTGCACACGTGCTACGGCTTCGCCGTCGCCCTCCACGTGCACGGCGTCAGAGCGGAGATCGATGCGCACGCCGAGCGAGTCTTCCATCAGCCTCAGGTTTTCGTCGCGGGTCCCAAAGAGGGGCTCAAGATGGGGTGTGATCTCCAGAGCGATCTTCAAAGGATTCGATTTCCTCCAATGCGGCCGTGGTGGGTTGGCGTTTGCCGGCCGCGGCCATAACGAAGTCCGGCCGGCAGAACTCGAAGAAATTGATCGGCGGTTGGTGGGGCAAAGAGGACGGCCCTTGAGCCGGGCCGGAGATCGCCCCATCTCGCTGCCCATCCAACAGCGCGCGAGCTGCCTACAACAAGGAGCAGGCATCCGGCTGGATTGAAAGGGACTCCGCGAACGCGGCACAGAGTTGAGCCTATGCTCTCAAGCGCCTCAGCGGTCCGCGGGTTGGCGTGGGCAACCAAATCGGCTATCTGGCCTTGAGAGTAGCTCCGGCGCGTCTTGGAGTCAATCGGCGGGGGAAGGATTTTTGGTAAATTTTGCGCCTTCCCAGTTACTCTTTCGCGGCAGGGCGCAGACGGGCTGTGAGGTTTTTGGGCGTGGCGGCCGGCAAACGGCTGCTCTCGCCCCGGATCGCGCCAGCGCGCGCCCAGCGGCGGCGCGCCGGCGCCGATTGACCGCTGGGTCCGCTTTCCGTAAACTAAGGAATTGCGAGGGATGCGGCTCGGGTTGCATTCTTATCCGCATCATCCCTGAGAGACGAAGGAAGAACGATGGCCAACCATGTATCGGCGCTGAAGCGCGACCGCCAGACCAAAACCCGCACGGAAGCGAACCGCGCCAACCGCAGCCGCGTGCGCACCAGCCTGCGCGCCTTGCGCGAAGCCCTGGCCAAAGGCGACGTGAAGGCGGCTCAGGAGCAGTACCGGGCTACCGTTTCCTCGCTGGACAAGAGCGTGCAGAAGGGGGTGTTGCACGGCAACACCGCCTCGCGCTACAAGAGCCGGCTGAACGCCCGTCTGAAGGCCATGGCGGCGGCCAAGGCATAAGCCGGCCCATCCTCCCAACTCAGAGTCGAAGCAGAACGCAGCCGGGAACGTTCCCGGCTGTTCGTATCTTTGGGTGTCCGGGCGCCCGCCCACCCCTCCGCGCTGGTTTCGTTAGACTGGAAGGCGATGAAGATACAGGTTCGATGGGGTCAAGCAGCGTTAGCGGCGCTGAGCAGCGTGGCGGTTCTAGCCGGTTGCGGGATGCCGGGCGCGCCGCTGCCGCCGTCGCTCCATCTCCCCGACCCGGTCACGGATCTGGCAGCCGCGCGCACCGGAGACCAGGTTTCGCTCACCTGGACCATGCCCCAGAGAGACACGGACAAGGTGCTGCTGAAGGGCAACGTTACGGTGCGCGTTTGCCTCCGGCAGGCAGCGTCCGCTCCATGCGCAACGGTGGGCCGTTTGCAACTGCGGCCTGGCGACGCGGGCGCCTTCACTCAAACGCTTCCGCCGGCGCTGGCCGCCGGCGCCCCGCGCCTGCTCGCTTACTTTGTCGAGCTCATCAACCAGCAGGGCCGCTCGGCGGGGCTTTCGAACCAGGCCACGGCTTTAGCCGGCCAAGCGCCCGCCGCGGTGACCGGCCTGACGGCGGAGGTTCGGAAAGACGGCGTGGTCTTGCGCTGGACGCCCGGACCGGCCGAGCCCTTTTCCACGGCTGTGCGCCTGCACCGCAAGCTGCTCACTCCCCCCGCAAAGCAGCCGCCCCAGGGCCTACTTGCGCCTCCGCCCGAGCCGGTGGAGCAAAACCTGCTGGTCGAGCCGAGCCCGGTGCATGGCCGCGCGCTCGACAAGACCATTCGCTTCGGCGAAACCTATGAGTACCGCGCCCAGCGCGTAGCCCGCGTGCGCCTGAACGGCAAGGCCATGGAACTGGACGGCCCGCTCTCAGCGCCGGTAACCGTCGATGCCCTGAACGTCTTTCCGCCTGCCGTGCCGGCCGGCCTGGCAGCGGTGGCAACCGGCGCCGCGAATGGCGCGGGCCCGTCGGTCGATCTGAGCTGGCGGCCCGATACCGAGGCCGATCTGGCCGGCTACGCCGTCTACCGGCGCCGGGACGGCGGCCCTTGGCGGCGCATCTCGCCCGCGCAGCCGTTCGCCGGTCCCGCCTTTCACGATCCCCATGTGCAGCCCGGCCGCACTTACAGTTACGCCGTCACCGCCATCGGCCAGAACGGCTATGAAAGCGCACGCTCGACACCTGTCCAGGAGATCGTGCCCGGGCCATAAAAACCTCCAACGGATTGCCCATGCATCCTCTGAGTAGAACCTCATCGCCGGCGGCGCGAAAAGCCTCCTTTTAGCATTTTCTGAAGATGTGTAGACCGAAACCGCTCCTATTGAGTGGTTTTTCCCTCAAGAAAAATCCCCTCTCACGGCTCTCAATCGTTCCCAGGACTTGCGAAGATGCCGTAATCCGGAGCGCCGGGGCGGCTTTAGTAGAATAGCCGTTGATAGATTTGGCCATAGCGAGGACCGAACCCATGGCACTTTCAACGATGGCCGGGATTCCGGCGCTCAAAGAACTCAGCAGCGGCCTCAAGCGGCGGATGGACCAAGCGGTCGCAGATTTCCAAGGTGGCCTGGCCTCTACGCGCACCGGCCGCGCCAGCGTGCACATGCTCGACCATGTGAAGGTGGACTACTACGGCACGCTGACCCCCATCAGCCAATTGGCCCAGCTCTCGGCCCCCGAGCCGCAACTGATCGTGGTTTCGCCGTGGGACCCGACGATTCTCAAGGAGGCTGAAAAGGCCATCCAGGCCTCTGACCTGGGCTTGAATCCCATCTCCGACGGCAAAGTGCTGCGCGTGCCCGTTCCGCCCATGACCGAAGAGCGCCGCCGCGAGGTCTGCAAGCACATCAATAAAGTGCTCGAAGATCACCGCACCGCGGTCCGCAACGTGCGCCGCGACGGCAACGAGGCGCTCAAGAAGCTGGCCAAGGAGAAGAAGATCAGCGAAGACGAGGAAAAGCGCGCCCTCGAAGAGGTGCAGAAGATGACCGACGAGGAGATCCGCCGCATGGAAGAGCTGGCGCGCAAAAAGGAAGTGGAAGTCATGCAGGTGTGACGGCGCCGCGCGGCGGCCCGGTGGCACCATCAGGGCTGTTTGGGAATTACCGCCCTATCCTCCGTCCATGCCGGCTCGCTGATGGCGCACGATCTGATCGTAATAGCCCTTCCATTCGCGTGCTACCTGAGGCAATCTGGTAAGTACCTCACGGCCGAAGATGACCTCATCAACAAAACCCATGTGCAGCATATCGACGATGCGGCAAAGATAGGAGCGTCCACATTCCCACCATGTGTAATGGCCATCCAGAATTAGCAAATGATAGACCTTACGCCCTGCAACGGCCTCGAGTTCCTCCAACTCCATGCCATCCAGCAGCGTCTCATAAACGCCGTCTGCAACGCGGCTGCCAAACGTCGTTGTGTAGTAATACTCCTTGATCTCCCATATCCCCACAGGATTCACGACAGACGGAAAAGCCCCATCGACCCGCCGGGCCAGAGTGCGTTGTGGCATTGCGTTGTGCGTCACCGTGGTTAAACTTCTCGGGTCATAGTCGCAGGGCGCGTCACCCATATTTGCTTCGAACAGCATGTTCACCATACCAGTCAAAAAGGCGTAGTTCTTCTTTTCCCCTTTTTGCTTATTCATCGGCAGCGGGCAAGCAGGCTTCAAACGGCCCCAGAGCCGTTCAAACTCAAGCTGTGCGGCGCTCTTATTCATGAGCTGACGTTGAACGGTATTGTTCAGAATGTCTGCGCGGTAATGGAAATAATCGAAGAGCCGCCGGCCGAAATCTGTGAGATTAGCGGCGGCATCCGCTATGTGATCAGTATTCAAGTGCTGCTGCTCAAACTCTTCACGCACCTGATCCAATGCGGGGATGCGGATTGCTCTTGTGCGACGATCGGTGTAGCCAACCTCCTGGCTGATAGTTCGGACATGTGCCCAGAACTCTTTCGATTGTCGAACGAAGCGTGGATCAGCTTTCAAGGTAAAGCCTCACGAACTCGGCCAGTGGAATCCCAACCGCCGTGCAGACGGCTTCTAATTCGATCAGATCGAGGCGCTGCTCGCCATTTTCATATTTCGACACGTAGGATTGAGTCTGACCGATGCGGCTGGCTAACTGCCCTTGGGTCAGATGGGCCTCAACGCGGACCTGCCGTAGAAGGGCTGCGAGGCGGCGCTTCTTCATAGACGCCACCATATATTCCGGTTTAGAATATTCAAAGTTCGAATAGAGTCCAGAGAGGGTGGAAGATCATGGCTACGGCAATGCTGAATGTTGAATTGACTCCGCAGTTGGCGCTCTTCCCATCCGAAGAGATGGCTCTTCAGCGGAAGCCTTTCCGCACTCAACTTCTCAAGTGGATCGGCAACAAGCAGAAGTACGCAGAAGCCATCATTGCGCACTTCCCAAAGCAGTTTGGAACCTATTATGAACCGTTCTTGGGGAGTGGCGGAGTTTTGGGCGTTCTCGCGCCGCAGCGGGCCGTTGCGGGGGACGTCTTTCTGCCGCTCATGGAGATTTGGCAAACGCTCCATGAGGATAGAGAGAAACTAAAAGACTATTATGCCGAGCGATACGCACTAATTGATGCAATCGGAAAGGAAAGGTGCTACGAGCGGGTTCTTGCACACTACAATGCAAAGCCCAACGGAGCGGATCTGCTCTTCCTCTGCCGTGCGTGCTACGGGGGCGTGGTTCGTTTCCGAAAAGCCGACGGGCACATGAGTACCCCGGTCGGCATTCACAATCCGGTGCCGCCAATGAACTTTGCTCACCGAGTTGATCTATGGCATGAGCGCACAAAAGGAACGCGATTCATCCACGCGGACTTCGCGAAAACGATGGCGCTCGCTGAAGAGGGAGACCTGGTTTACTGTGATCCTCCTTATCTCGACAGCCAAACGATTTTGTACGGCGCGCAGCAATTCTCAATTCGCAGGCTCTTCCGCGCCATCGCGGAATGCAAGGCGCGCGGCGTGCGCGTCGCGCTGAGCATTGACGGCACCAAATACTCCGGCCGCAAGCACTGTAACATTCCGGAGTCTGAGAAGCTGTTTGAACGTGAAGTGTTTCTGGTTCTTGGGCGCTCCATGCTCAAGCGATTCCAGATGGATGGCCAAAGCCTCGAAGAACACGAGGTATCGGATCGCCTGCTGCTCACCTATTCGCCCGATCATTACGGCATCTTCTGAAATACTGGGAACGATTGAGAGCCGTGAAAGTGGATTTTTCTTGAGGAAAAATCCACTCAGCAGGGGCGGTTCCGGTCTACACCTTTCCGAAAATGCTATAGTCCGCGTCCGCGGAAGCAAGCCTCACGCATCCTCGATACCTTTGGCGCCTTCGGGGCTTCTCGTTGTCCTGTTTTCAGACAGTTCATTACCTACGGAGACTGACTCGGTAATCTGGCGCCTCTTAGAGATATTGGCTACTATCGGCAGAGGTGGGAAAAACTTGAGAGCAGAAAAATTCTCAGCTTCCAGGTTTCTCCCTTACGAGGTGCTTGCTGTGATTACCAACGGCGCCATCCGCGAAAGCTACGAGATCAGTCCGCGCTTCCGCAGCAGCATTGAAGAGCGCATCGCGCGCTTGGAGCGAGACGCCGCGAACGACGAAGCGCAGGTGGCCGTTCTCGATGACGCCGATCATATCTGCCGCCAGATGCGCCTGGTCGCCGCTGAGCGCGCCGAGGCGCTGCGTCTGCGTCTGTTTCTGGACCGTGCGCAGACCCGCCTGCCGTCCGCCGAGTCGCGCGGTCAATTACTGGCTTGAACGCCGATAAAATCCGATAGTTTGGTTCTATGCGTACCTGTCGTTTGCCGGGCTGCGAAAGCAGCTTCGCAGGCCGGCGCGGAAATTACAGGCGCCGGGCGCCGTCAGCTCTCCCAGCCCCGGATTCGCGCATAAAATCAACCCCGCAGTAGCCAATAAAGGCGCTATGTGCGGCGACTGAGGATATGCGGCGTACCAGCCCGCCCCAGAGCGGTTCCAGAATTTATGTATCATTTTGAGGTTTGTGAGAAGCGGCATTTTTCTCCAGGAAAATGTTTCTCGGCAGTGTGCCTCTTGGGTACAGCATTTCTGGAACCGCTGCAGCCGCATAGCGGTCCGGTTGAAACCGGCGCTTACAACACCCAAAGCGTTACGCTTGAATCAAGACGGAAGGAATTCGTTGACCTGCATTTCCAGCCCTGACCGTACTTCAGCCTGCGGCCAAAACCATGAGCTTCGCCGGGTCTGGGATAGAGCCGCAGTCCTCGGAAGCCTGTGGGCATCCTTCGAAATTGTCGTGGGCAGCTTCCTCCATAATCTCCAGATTCCACTTGCCGGGACCGTGCTCACGGCGGTTGGCGTGCTGATCTTGGTCACAGGCGAGCGGGTTTGGAATGATCCCAGGCTGCTTTGGCGCAGTGCGCTGATTTGCGCGCTGATGAAGTCGATCTCCCCGAGCGCGATCATCTTTGGGCCGATGATCGGCATCTTCATGGAGGGCTTGCTCCTCTGGGCTGCCGTCCGGCTCCTGGGGAGCAATCTCGCCGGCTACTGTGTGGGCGGAGCCGCGGCGGCGCTCTGGTCGCTGGCGCAGAAAATCATCTCGCTCTTTCTCTTCTACGGAAACAATATAGGCGCCCTCTATCTCCACGCCTATCGTTACGCTGCGCACTCTCTGGGAATCTCACGATTCGGAGCCTATGACCTGCTGATCGTCCTTGCCGCCTGTCAATCTATGGCCGGGGCAGCCGCGGCTTGCGCAGCCTGGAAGATGGGCCGCTCAGCGACGGCCGTGAACGCGAAACCTCTCGAGAGCCTCACCAGTAACACCGCTTCCGATCTGTTCGGCAGCGGGGCAACCCAGCGATATTCGCCGCTTATGCTGGCCGCCACCGCGGCACTGCTCGGGATGGGAATCTGGATCACAAGCGCGTCTCCCTTGCCATTTGCCGCTATCTTCGTGGGGGCCTTCGTGCTGGCCGAGACGCTTCACTACCCCAAAGCCCTGCGAAGATTGCTTCGGCCCAAGCTATGGGCGGAGATCGCGGTCATTTTGCTCTTGTCCGGGCTGGTGCTGGGCAGCTTGCAACACGGCAGCACGGGGCTCGGAGGGCTGGCGATCGGGGCTCACATGGTGCTTCGCGCTGCGCTGGTCATCGTGGGCTTCGCCGCCTTGAGCATCGAGCTGCGCAATCCCAAAATTCTCGGCTTTTTCGGTCGAAAGCGGCTTTCGAATCTCTCCTCCGCTCTCCAATCCGCGGTTGGCGTGCTGCCACTCTTTATGGCGGCGCTTTCGCAACGCAAACAGGGATGGCGGCGCCCATTTCGCACTCTGGCTGAGTTGATGGCTTTGGCGGAATCACTGCAATCGCTCACCCGCCCCGGCTGCGGCCGGTCACCGTGCTGATCACCGGGCAAAAGGGGCAGGGCAAGACCACCCTCGCCGGTTCGGTTGCGCGCGCGCTGCAAAGCCGCGGCTACAATGTGGCCGGAATTCTTGCGCTGGGACTGTGGAAGGACGGGATGCGCTCCGGTTTTGACATTGTGGATATTCAATCCGGACAGACCGCGCCGCTGGCTCGACTGCACGGTGCGCCGGACGTTCAGGCCGGTCCGTTTGCCTTCCTGCCGGACGGCCTGCGGCTGGGCGAGCAAGCGTTACGCCCGGAGCAATTGTCAACGGCGGATGCCATCCTGATCGACGAGGTGGGAGCCTGGGAACTCGAAGGCGGCGGCTGGGCGCCGGCATTGGACAAGCTCGCCGGGCTGCCGAAGAGGGCGACTATCCTGGTCGTCCGCGACCTTTTTGCCGGCCAGGCAGCCAACCGCTGGGGAGACGGAACCACGCTTCGGTTCCCGGCGCCGCAATCCACTCCAGAACAGGTGTGCGCCGCCCTTTTATGAAAAACCTCGCCCCGGAAAAGTGAGGCAGCCGCTTTGGGCATCTGCGGCCGCCGCCGCCCTTGCTTACAAAGGCCCGTGACAGGGGCGCACAGACGGGCTGGCCTCCTTGTTGATGTGCCGGAGAAGTTCACGGACAACGTGCTTCGTCAGCACGCCGCGGCAACAGAATTTAGCGCCTTTCCTCATCAGTTCCAAGAGCGCGTCTTCCCCCTCCTCGCTGATGGCCGTAACATTGCGAAGATCAACCACCAGCCGGCGGCCGGAGAGCTCGGAACTGGCGGCGTTCCATGCCGCGCCTAACTCCTTGATCCAAGGCGTCATCGCTTTGCCCTCGAGGACTAGGCGGCGCTGCTTGGGGCTGTCATGGACGGATATTTTAAGCACGCTTCCTCCCCACTGTGGACTTGGGTAGTGGGCCAGTTTGAAAGGAGATCGCCCTCAGAAGCTAAAGCCCGGATTTACTTAGCTCGATTTAGGGATGGCTTGAAGCCCGCGCCTTCAAACTGACCCACCATTTGGACTGCAATATAGGTGCCATCTTCGATTCGGTGACAAGCGATGAATTTGCACTGGAATGGCCGAATTCGGCAACAGGCTGCCGAGATTGTCGAGCCGGTTTTGTTCCAGCCACATCGACAATTTCGACATTCGGCGCGGGCCGGCGCACGCTTCGGAGAAAAATATGGGGCTTACCGAAGAGCCAGTTTGGAATATCACGTGCCCCAGCAATCAACAAACAGCGATGGGCGGCAACGAATTCCACATCCAGGCCAATACGCGCCTTGCGGGAGCAGGCGGGGAGAGGAGAGCGGCGGAAGCGCCGCGCATTCCGGAGAGAACAAGCGCGATGACGCCGGACCCACAATGCGCCCCCGGCTCATACGGGCAATGTGTTGAGAACATGCCGGGGTCCCTCCGCGGTCCCTTGCGGCCGCCGGAATTCCCGTTCACCACCGAAGAACGCGACCGGGTGACGATACTTTTCGGCGGACTCACCTGGAAGCACGAACGGTTGATCGAGGGATTGCTGCGGGGAGCCGGATACCGCAGCCGGCGGCTTCCAGAGACGGATCGCGCCGCGCATGAACTGGGGCGCGAATTCTGCGCCTCCGGGCTGTGCAACCCGGTCTATTTCACGGTGGGCAACCTCATCCGCTATCTGCGCAGTCTTGAGGGGGAGGGGCTGACGCGGGACGAGATTGTTCGCAAATATGTGTACTTCACGGCTGCTTGCGGAGGGCCCTGCCGGTTCGGGATGTACGAGTCGGAATTCCGCACGGCGCTGAACGCCGCCGGCTATTACGGCTTCCGCGTTCTTTCCTTTTCGCAGGACCGGGGCATCCTCGCCTCGACGGGGCACAGCGGGATGCAGTTCAGCGTTGACTTCGGGATGAACACGCTGCACATGTTCATCCTGGGCGACCTGCTCCACGGCCTCCAGCATCAACTGCGGCCGTTTGAGGTGCAAACCGGCGCAACCGATAAAGCCATTGCCGCCGCGGCAGATGCCATTGCGGCGCATTTCGAGCGCCATCGCGGCTTCGCGCTCAGCGATTTTCTTCCGGCTGCGCTGCTCCCGGATCAAGAATCGCCCTGGTATTTCGTTCCCAACCGCCTGGGCAAGATCATCTTGCATCTGCGGGGCGATGCTCTGCTCCCTGTGCTCACAGAGGCGCGCGCGGCGCTCGAAAAGGTAGAGGTGGACTGGCTGCGCGTGCGGCCGGTGGTGAAAGTGATTGGCGAGTTCTGGGCGCAGATGACCGAGAGCGACGGAAACTTCCGCATGTTGGAATTTCTGGAGAAGGAAGGCGCGGAAGTTTCAGTGGAACCCATCAGCACATGGCTGCTCTATCTGCTGCATCATAGGAAGGCGGGCAACATCCTGCGATTCCAGATGGCTGCGCGCCTGGCGCCGTGGAGATCGCCGGCCAAAGCGCTTCGCGTGAGGGCGGCAGCCCTGCTGAAATGGATGGCTTTTGCGGCCGGCGAACGGATCTACCGGAGGCATTATCAGCGGCTGGCCGGGATGCTGGGAGCGCCGAACCAATCGCCGGCTCCGCAGCAGACCCTCACGGAGCTCGCCGCGCCCTGGTTCGACACGGCTCTGCGCGGAGGCGAGGGGCACCTTGAAGTTGCAAAGACGCTCTATTACACGCAGAACAAACTTTGCCATCTTGTGCTGGCGCTGAAACCGTTCGGCTGCCTGCCTTCAACCCAGTCGGATGCAGTGCAAGCCTGTCTTGTCGAGCGGTTTCCGGAGGTGAACTTTCTGCCCATCGAGACTTCGGCCGACGGGGAGATCCACGCATACAGCCGTGTTCAGATGGCGCTTTCTGAAGCGCGCGCCCAGGCCGCAACGGAATTCGAGCGCGCCCTGGAGGCAGCGCACCATTCGCTCGAGGAGATCCGGAGCTTCGTGGCTGAGCATCCCGCGCTGCGTCATCCGCTTTGTCCGATACCGCGGCAGGCCGGCGTGGTTTCCACCGCCGCCAATTTTCTTTTGTATGCGGACCGCCTGATGCCGGCTGCAAGCGCGGGCGCGCATGTGCCGGCCGGCTTCCCAGTGACCGCGATGAACCGGCTAAATTCCAGAGAGGAGATGCGATCATGAGTGATCTTCCGTCGTTCCGTTTGAGTACCGAAGTCAACCAGCAGCTCATGAACGGAAAGCGCTCTGCGGTTCCGCCCCCTCCGGGAGGAGTGCCGCAGACGCTGCCCCAGCCGCCCTTTCCCTCGCGCCCGGAATTGTTTGAAGCTGCGGACGAGGAGTATTTTCCGAAAAACGGAAAGCGCCACTGGACGGCGCCGCAGATCTGGAGATCGATGCAGGGCTGGATGTTTCCTTACTTCCGCTCGCGCTTGTTGCCGGGTGAATTTCACCCCATCATCTCGTATCTCTTCAGCGAATCGAAATGCAACCTGGACTGCCACTACTGCTGGGCCTACGACAACCGCATCAAGGGCATGAGCGAAGACATCGCCAAACGCTCCATCGATTGGCTGCACTCGACCACCTGCCGGGTGCTGGCGCTGATGGGCGGCGAGGTGCTTCTGCGCCCCGATTTTGCGCACAAGATCACTTACTACGCGGCCAAGAAGGGTTTCTGGGTGTATCTGCCCACGAACGGACGGCTGCTGCGGCCGGAGGTGATCGACCGCCTGGCCGATGCCGGAGTAGCCACCGTGAACCTCGCGGTGGACGCCTGGGACCTGAAACCGGGGCTGCCGAAGGCCATGCAGCCCATACGCACTTACTTCGATTATCTGGTCCGCAAGCAATACAAGTACGGTTACTCGGTCTTCCTCAACATCAATATCTGCCGCAATAATCTCGACGACGTGCGGCAGTTGACGGAGCTGGCTCACGACCGCGGCATCGCGACCGACTATCACATCTGCGAGACGCCGATGATGGAACACAGCGAGTTCCGGCACTTCGAGAACAATCCGGTCTTCATTCGCCCCCAGGATCATCCCGCCATCGGAGAGCTGGTCGATTGGCTGATCGACAAGCAGAACTCCGGCTGGCAGATGGTGAATTCGGTGCAGCGGCTGGGGGAGATGAAGAAATTCATCGAGAAGAAGCTGGATAGCTGGGGATGCCGCGCGGGCCAGAACAGCATCATCATCCGCACCGACGGCACACTGGCGCCGTGCTTTCCCATGTACTCGGCCACGCACGATTGGGGGACCATCGAAGCCCCCAAGTTGCAGGTAGAGGAGCTTCGCGCCATGAAGACCGGCTGCGAAGCAAACTGCTTCTCGACCCTCAATCATATCCTCGCCTTCTGCTACAACGACACGCGCGTGATCCGCTGGGTGCTGAAACAGGCCATGCACGGCTTTCAGGGCGTGCGCGGCAACATGGAGTAGGCGGCGATGCGCAAGCCATCCGAGCCGCGCGGCGGCATCGCTGTGCGGCCATCCTCCCGTCCCGAGCCGGGGGCTGAATTTCTGGCCGGCATCGACGTCGGTTCGACCACCGTAAAGACCGTGGTGCGCTCGGCAGCGCGGGGCGAGATTCTGATGCGCGAATACCTGCGCCACGAAGGACGCCAGGCGGAGACCGTGCTTTCTTCTTTGCGCCGGGCGGCGCGGGAACTGGGGATCGCGGACGCCAACCTGCGCCTGTTTATGACTGGAAGCGGCGGGCATGAGCTTGCCGGTTTGCTGGGCGCGCGCTTTGTGCAGGAGGTTGCCGCCGTCAGCCTCGCCGTGGAACGCGAGCACCCGCAAGTGCGCTCCGTAATCGAGCTTGGAGGCCAGGACGCCAAGATCGTCCTTTTTCAGGACGGCGGCCAGGGGCGGCGCAGAAAGATCGCAACCATGAACGACAAGTGCGCCGGCGGCACGGGCGTGGTCATCGAGCGGATCGCGGCGCGGCTGCACATTTCTACCTCCGATCTTCTGCGCCGGCAGTTCGACGATGCGCAGATGTATCCCGTAGCGGGGAAATGCGGAGTCTTTGCAGAAACCGACATCACCGGCTTGCAGAAGCAGGGAGTGCCTGCCGATCACCTGATGGCGTCGCTGTTTCAGGCCATCGTGCTGCAGAATCTGACCGTGCTGACGCGCGGACACGATCTGCTCCCGGAGGTATTTCTCCTGGGCGGCCCGAACGCATATTTTCCCGGCTTGCAAGCGGCGTGGCGGCGGGGGCTGATCGATCTGTGGAAGCGTAAGAACGTCCCGCTGCCGGCGGATGCGGCGCCGGAAACGCTCATTCGTGTGCCGCCCATGGCGGAGTACTTCGCGGCTATCGGCGCCATCGCGTTCGGGATCGAAGACTCGTCCAATACGGCGCAGTACCAGGGCCTGCGGCCGCTGGAAGAACTGATCGAGCGGCAGAGGCATTCCTCGGCCGGGCAAACATCGGACGCCGGCGGGCTCTGCCGCGACGAAGTTGAGCTGGAGAGTTTCCGCCGCGCCTACTCGATCCCCCAGATTCCCCGCCGGGTTGCCCCCGCTGCCGAGA
Source organism: Acidobacteriota bacterium (assembly GCA_021800255.1). Lineage (GTDB taxonomy): Bacteria > Acidobacteriota > Terriglobia > Terriglobales > Acidobacteriaceae > Telmatobacter. The sequence goes on along the minus strand of JAJYZC010000043.1, from coordinate 16,641 downwards.
TTCATGCCGTCATCGGCCTCGACGGCGGTTCCACTTCCACCAAGGCTGTTGCCCTCGCTCCCGATGGAACTTTGCTCGCGTCTTCGTACCGGCTTTCGCAGTCGGATCCAATAACCGATGCGGTCACGGTGCTCGGCGACCTGCGCCGCAAGCTGGAAGAATCCGGCGCGCCGGTAAAAGTGCTGGGGCTAGGCGCCACCGGCTATTCGAAGGATCTTCTCAAAAAGGTTTTGTCCGCTGATGTCGCCCTGGTTGAGACCGTCGCTCATGCGAAATCTTCTCTGCGCCTGTTTCCGCATGTGGACGCGATTATCGACGTGGGCGGCCAGGACATCAAGATTGTGATGCTGCACGACGGGGCCGTGAAGGACTTCAGGCTCAATACGCAGTGCTCCGCGGGGAACGGCTATTTTCTTCAGGCGGCCGCGGAAAAACTGGGAATCTCCATCGAGAACTTCGCCGATACGGCGTTCCGCGCGCGGCGCATGCCGCTGTTCAGTTACGGATGCGCGGTGTTCCTGCAGACCGACATTGTTAATTTTCAGCGGCAGGGCTGGACGCCTGAAGAGATTCTCGCGGGCCTGGCGGCGGTGCTTCCAAAGAACATCTTCCTCTACGTAGCCGGCGCCGCCAATGTTGCGGCGCTGGGACGGCGTTTTGTCCTGCAAGGCGGAACGCAGCGCAATCTGGCGGTGGTGAAGGCGGAGGTGGATTTCATTCGCGCGCACTACCACGGAGACGGCCAGCCGGAGATCGTGGTCCATCCCCATTGCCGCGAAGCCGGCGCCATTGGCGCCGCGCTGGAAGCGATGGAGGCCTGGCGGCTGGACCGCGGCACGCGCTTTCCCGGTTTCGCCTTTCTCGACCGCCTCGAATACAAAATCCGCCGCGATGAAACCACGCGCTGCCACTACTGCACCAACCGCTGCCTGCGCACGTTTGTGGAGTTGAGCGCGGGGACGGACGCCACGGCTTCGGGCGCAAAACTCGTGATTATCGCCAACTGTGAGCGCGGCGAGGCCGAGGACGCGGCCAGCGTGCGCGAAATCAATGCGGAATGGAATGCGATACGGCAATCCTGCCCGAATTACGTGCAACTGGCCGCCGAACAGGCTTGGCTGCCGGTGCATCCTGCTTCCGCGACGCGCCCACGCAGCTTTAGCATCCATTCCAACAGAAAGGCGCGGCAGCGTTCTGGGGTGCGCATCGGTATACCCAGGGCGCTGAACCTGTTTACCTACGCGCCGCTGTTCTCAGCGTATTTCGAAAGCCTTGGCATTCCCGCCGGGAACCTTTATTATTCGCACTTCTCAACGCCGGAGGCCTACCAGCAAGCGGCGGGGTTTTCCGCCGTCGACCCGTGTTTCCCGTCCAAGATCTCTCTCGCTCATGTTTACGAGCTGCTCCGCCTTGCAAGATCCGAGCACCTCGACGCCATTTTCTTTCCCATGTTCGACGTGCTGACGACGCCGCTCTTCGGATGCAGCGGTTCCAGTGCGTGTCCTACCGGATCAGCGACGCCGGAGGCAGTGAAGGCGGCTTTTTCGCGGTCTGTGGACTGGTTCCGGAACGCGGGAATCCGCTACGTCAATCCGGTTTTGAATCTCGCCGACCGCGATCTGTTCAAGTTCCAGATGTTCTCGGCGTGGAAGGATCTGCTGGGCTTGGATTGGCAGGAGAACACGCAGGCCATCGGCCTCGGCTTCCGCGCATGGAGCGCCTTCGAATGCAGGTTGCGGCGGCAGGCCCGCGCCACGCTGGAAGAACTGGAGGCGAACCGGCGCATCGGGCTGGTCATGCTGGGGCGCCCTTACCATCACGATCCCGGCCTGAACCACGGAATTCTCGAAGAGTTCCAGCGGCTCGGCTACCCGGTTTTCTCGCAAAGTCTTCTGCCGCTCGACGCCGATCTTCTTCACCGCCTCTTTGGGGAAGAAGTGAAGGCCGGCTTGATTCAATCGCCGCTCGATATTTCCGATGTCTGGAAACATACCTTTTCGGCCAGTTCCAATCACAAGATATGGGCTGCGAAGTTCGTCGCCAGACACCCGAACCTGATTCCGGTGGAGCTGTCGAATTTCAAGTGCGGCCACGATGCATTCATCAGCCGCGTGGTTGAGCAGATTATCGAAGCCTCGGGCAAGCCCCACTTTTCGTTCCGCGATCTGGATGAGAACCGTCCGCTGGGATCGATCCGCATACGCATCGAGACGATGCAGTATTTTCTACGGCAGTATCAAGCCAAGCTGCAAACTATAAAAGAGCCGCGCAATACCGTTCCCCGCGAGGAGCGAGCGGGCGCATACCAGGAGCTGGCGCCGGCTGTATATGCAAACTCGCTCGCCGAAGCAGGCGCGGATGCTTGCGGAGATTGCCGGATAACAGGCTGCGCCGTGCGCACCTCAACAGCGGCTATGAGAATTCCTTCGGACTGATTCCCAGCTTCTTCATGCGCGATAGCAGCGTCGTTCGGCTGATCCCCATGCGCGCGGCGGCGCCTTTGGGGCCGGCGACACGTCCGCGCGTCTCCCGCAGGTGCCGGGTGATTTCGGCGCGCTGGCGTTCCTCATAATCATAGCGGGCGGCATAGGAGATCTTCTGGTTCATCTCGGAGATGGTCTCTCTCACGATCCGCGCAATCTCTTCCCGCTCCCCCGAAGCGATATGGGCCGTCACGGCGCTGGCGCTGGATTGGCGGAGTTCCGCGAAAGGCGCATCGAGGGCTTTCCCTCGGGTCAAAATCACTGCCCGCTCGATAAAGTTCTCCAGCTCACGAACGTTGCCGGGCCAGTCCAAAGCCGCCATCGCCTGCAGCGCGCCGGCCGGAATCGATTCGATTTGTTTCTGCATCCGGCGCGCATATTTCTGTACGAAGTACCTGACCAGCAGGGGTATATCCTCCCGGCGCTCCCGGAGCGGAGGTATACGGATGGGAAAGACATTCAGCCGGTAATACAAATCGCTTCGGAATTGACGGTCGGCAACCATCTGCTCCAAATCGCGATTGGTTGCGGCCACCAGGCGGACATTTACTCGCCGCGTGTGCGTGCTGCCTAAACGCTCGAACTCGCGTTCCTGCAGAGCTCGCAGCAGCTTGGGCTGAATCTCAATGGGGATGTCGCCCACTTCATCGAGAAACAACGTACCCTGGTCGGCCAGTTCCAGGCGGCCGATCTTCTGGCTGATGGCGCCCGTAAAGGCTCCTTTTTCATGTCCGAACAATTCGCTCTCCAGCAACCCGGTGGGAATGGCGGCACAATTCAACTTGACGAAGGTGCTTTCCTTGCGCCGGCTGTGGTCGTGAATGGCGCGGGCGATCAGCTCCTTGCCTGTTCCGGTTTCGCCCAGCAGCAAAACGGTGGAATCGTTCGGCGCCACGGTCTCCACGAGCTCCAGTACGTGCCGCAAGGCGGGGCTTTTGCCGATGATCTGCTCAAAACTGAGTTCGGTCCGGATCTGCTCCTCGAGATAGAGCTTCTCCTGCGCAAGTTTGTTCTTAAGGTCTGAGATTTCCTGCCAGGCAAGCGCATTTTCAATGGCGATCGCGATCTGCCCGGCGATTTGCGTGAGAAAGGCCACGTCGTCCTGGCTGAACGGGGCTTCCTGAGTTCGGCCTACTCCCAGGCGTCCCAATGCCCGGCCGCGATGCACGAGGGGCACGATACATCGCGACCTGATTCCCTCTTCGGCTATCAACCGGGAGGTGGCGGCGTCGTAAGCCGAAACTCCGGCGCGGTTCCCGGCTTTGGGGTTGACGGCGTCCATCGCGGCAGCGCCGGCGTCAACTGGAGTGAGCAGAAGTCCTTCGTGCAAAAAGCCCTTGCTCTCCGGAAAATCCAGGGCGAAAATGCGCTCCTGTCCGCTGTTCGCTTCGCGCAGCATGACTCCTGCGCTGTTGCAGGGGATCACCTTACGAATGCAGGATGCGACGGTCTGGAGCAGCTCATGGAGATCGAGACTGGAGGTCGCCTTGGTGGTAAGGTCGAGGAGAAACTCCAGCCGGGTTTTCTCCCGTTGCAGTTCCGACTGCGCCTGAACAGACGCCTCATAGTTCAGAGCGTTCTCGATGGAAAGAGCGATGCAGCCGGCAGCCAGAGAAAGAAAGGAAATCGCCTCCTGCGAAAAAGCTAGCGGCCTGCGGCTGCCGATTCCCAAAACGCCCACCCTGCGCTGTGCGGTTGTCAAGGGCAGGCGGCACAACGAGCGCAAGCCGTATCCCGCGCTTTCCATCTCCGCGGCAAGCTCGGGAAATTGCGATTGGCTCGTGCAATCGCCGATACTCTGCGGCTCTTGGTGCTCATAGACCCACCAACTGAGAGAGTCGTCGAGCGCCGTCTCCCCGTCTGAGAGCGGCTGGCCGGCGCCGATAGCCCGCCATTTGACCCGGCGTGCGCCATCAGACTCGTAAACGATAAGGTCAAGGAAGTCAAAGCCGAGAAAGGGCTGGAGTTCTCGCGCCAGATTTTGCGCAAAATCCTGCTGGTTGCGCGAGCCGAGGGATCGGGTCAGACGGAGAAACGCGCCACAACTCCCGGCGAGCGTTCCCGCTATCAGCGGGCCAGGCTTTGCCGCTTGGTCTGCCGTCGATGGTCCGTCGTTCAGGTTCATGACCGAAAGGCTTCGGCTGGTTCGCTAGCGAGGCCGAAGCAGAATGATCCAGAGACGTATGGGGCTATCTTAGCTCTTTTTGTGTGCGGGAGGTACAGGCGCATCGCCATCGCCGGGAAACTGTTCGCCGCTCTTGCCGGCGATGGCGGCGCGCATGAATTTCATCCAGATGGGCAGGGCGACGCGGGCGCCGGATTCATGGTCGCCGAGGGATTGTTGGTTGTCATAGCCCACCCACACGCCGCAGGTGACGGAGGGCGAGAAGCCTAGAAACCAGGCATTCGTAAAATCGCTGGTGGTGCCGGTTTTGCCGCCCAGGGGGTAGTTCAGTTCGGCGGCCGCGGCCCCGGTGCCGTGCGCGATCACTGCGCGCAGCAGAACCATCATGGCGCGCGCCATGCGCCGGCTGATGACCTGGTTGACGGCGGTTGGGTCTTCCCAGAGAGTAATGCCGTCGGCATTGGAAACCCTGCGGATGAGCCGCGGAGCCACGCGGATGCCGTCATTGGGAAAGACCGCGTAGGAGGCCACCTGCTGCTCAAGCGTGATGCCGACCGCGCCCAGAGCGATGGGCAGATAGGGGGGGATGGTGGAGGTGACGCCGAATTGATGGGCCATGCCGATGACCTTCTGGATGCCCACGCGCGCGGCCAGCTTGAGAGCGGGAATGTTGCGCGACTCGGCAAAGGCGGTGGTGAGGGTCATGGCGCCCTTGTAGTCGTTCTCGTAGTCGTGCGGATGGTAATTGCCGAAGCTGACCGGCGTATCCAGGATGATGCTGGAGGGCTTGTAGCCGTCTTCAAAGGCCGCGGTGTAGACGTAGGGCTTGAAGCTGGAGCCGACCTGACGCTGGGCCTCGGTGGCGCGGTTGTACTGAGAGAGCGCGTAATCGCGGCCGCCCACCATAGCCAGGATGTCGCCGCTGGTGTTGTCGATGGCCAGGAGCGCGCCTTGGACGCCGGAGTCCTGCTCTAGCGTGGCGCGGCGCGCGCTGCCCTCCATGGTTGCGGCCAAACGAACGTAGATGATGTCGCCGGGCTTGACCAGGGAATCAGCGTGGCGGCGGCCGGTCCAGGCCCAATCCGCAGGGAGCAAGACGATCTGACTGCCGGGCCTGTTGGGAGGGCCGATGCGGGCGTCGATTTCGCGCCGCAGGACGCGCGTGACCAGAGCATGCACGTAATCGCCGGGACCATATACGACGGCCCAGTCGGGATGCCTGTAGCCGTTGAGAGTCGCGCCTTCGGCGAGCACATTTTCGAGCTTGCCGGTCCAGACTTTGCGGCGCTCATAGGCCGCCAGGCCGTCTTCCACGGCGCGGTTGGCAACCTCTTGCAGGTGCAGGTCGAGGGTGGTGTCCACGCGCAGGCCGGCTTCACTCACCTCCGCCGAGCCGAAGCGATTATCCAGCTCCTGGCGCACCTCATCCTGGAACCAGGGCGCCACCGAGCCCGCCGGCCGAGCGATGTGAAGGCCGAGCGGGGCGGCGCGCGCCGCCTCCGCCTGAGCGTGGGTGATGGCGCCGTCGTGCTCCATTTCAGTAAGCACCAGATTGCGGCGGGCGAGCGCCCGATGGGGATGGAGGATGGGCGAAAATTCGACCGGGCCCTTGGGCAGGCCGGCGAGCAAAGCAGCTTCCGTCAGATTCAGATCCTTAGCGTGCTGGGAGAAGTAATACTCCGAAGCGGACTCGAAGCCGTAATTCCCGCTGCCCAGGTAAATTTGATTCGCGTAGAGGGTGAATATCTGCTGCTTGGTGAAGGCGCGCTCGATTTGAATGGCCAGATAGGCCTCCTCGATCTTGCGCTTCATGGTGCGGTTGGAGGAAAGAAAGAGATTGCGGGCCAACTGCATGGTGATGGTGGAAGCGCCCTGAAGGCTGCCGCGGTCGCGCAGGTCGTGCCACAAGGCCTCGCCAACGCGCAACACGTTGATGCCCCAGTGGGAATAGAAATCCTTGTCTTCAATGGAGATGACGGCCTGGCGGAGGATGGGCGCGAAGCCATTGTAGCCGACCACCTGGCGGCGCTGGAGCGCGAAGGACCCGATGGGGCGGCCGGTGCGGTCGTAGAGATAGGTGATGGTGGAGGCGTGGTAATGCTCAAGTTCGGTGATCTGGGGCAGGTCAGCGGAGTAGACCAGGGTGAGGCCGGCCAGTGAGCCGGTGATCACGGCCAGCGCCAAAAGCGCGCCCAGCGCCGAGCGGCCGGCTAGCTTGCGCCGCAGAGGCGGCGCGGTGGAGCGCACATTCCGGCCCCGGCTGCGTTTGCCGGATGGCGCCGGAAGAGAACGATGGGAAGTGGCAGCCAAACGGTTCAGGCCTCGCAGGCAATGCTCACGCCGGTGGCGGAAAGGCGCCTCAGCCTCAGCCTAGCATTGCGCCGGTGCGCGGGAATACACCCGCGGGCAATGCGTACCATGCCGTGCAAGAGCGGGAAACGGGACCGGATGGGGACGCGCGCAGGCGCAACACGGAACCCGCCCGGCGAACACAATGAACCGGCAATCAAGCGGTGCTTTGGCCCTTCAGCAGATCCAACGCCTTATTGAGGATTTCGTCGCTATTGGAGGACGGAGCATGGAATTCACTTTCGGCGCTGGGCTGGCTCACGGCCACGGTAGGCGTGACGGCGTTGTCCTCAATCTTGTTGCCGTCGGGGCTCTCGTATTTGGCCACGGTGAGGATGAGCGCGGCGCCATCGGGGAGGACGAAAGTCTTTTGGACAGAAGCATCCCCAAAGGTTTGCTCGCCTACAATAGCGCCGCGTTGATGATCCTTGATGGCGGCGGCGGTGAGCTCGGCGGCGCCATAGGTGCCTCCGTTCACCAGCACAGCGAGGGGCGCAGCGGTGAGGAACAGAGCGGGATCGGCGGTGAAGGTCTGAAGGGGAAACTTCTGGCCCGTGAGCATGGCCAGGGCGCCCTGCTTGATGAACAAGTTGGCCAGGCGCAGCCCTTGTTGCATCTCGCTGCCGGAGGTATCGCGCAGATCGAGCACAATCTTTCGCCCCTTGCCGGCCGCCTTGATCTGGGCGGCGACCGCGTTCACGCTGGCCGCGGTAATCACTCCCGGCTTGAGGTAAAGAATGGTGGAGTTGTCATACTCCTCTACGCCCAGCGGAGGCGGCGCGAGCACGGTGCGCGTGAGCGTAATGTTGTCGGGCTCAGGCTTGAAGGGGCGGATCACCGAGAGGGTGACCGTGGTTCCAGGCTTTCCTTCGAGTATCAAGCGGAGCAGAGCGGGCGCGATGTTGTGGGTTGAGTGCCCGTTGATGGCTTCAATCACGTCGCCATCGACGAGATGCGCCTGGTCGGCGGGCGAACCCGGCAGCACGTTGACCACCGTCGCATAGCCGTAACGCTTCGAAACCGTCATGCCCAGGCGTGCGGGGTCGGCCAGCGGGCGCTCCTTGTAGAGTTTGTATTCGTCCGGCGTCAGATAGCTGGAATCGGCGTCGAGCGACTCCAGCAGCCCCTGCATGGCGCCGGTGGTGACATCACCGAGGCTGGGCTTGGTAACGTAGTCATCCTGGATCTTCTCGAGGACCTCGGCATAGACGCGCATGGGGCGGTAGGCGCCGTCCTGGCCGGCGCTGGCATGAACGCCAAACCATCCGAACCCGCCCAGGGCAAACCCCAGGCCGAGCGTGGCTAAGATGGCTAGGGAAAGCAGGAAGACAAAACGCTTGAAAATTCGAGACACACACACCACCGGCGGCGGCTTTCAAGGGAATGGAGCCGCCTGCCCATTCAAAGCAATCATAACGCAAGAGGCTTGCACGGGACCATGCGCGGGCGCAGGGTTTGCGGCGCGGATTTTGAGCAGTTCCGGAGTCTCCGCGTCCCTTCGAGAATCCTACGGACGCTTTGCCTTCCAGCTACAGCAACGCTGGAACCGCTGTGGTTCAGATAAGCTGGGACTGTGAACGGAGAAGCCTCAAGCCAAGCGGCGGCAACCGCAGGCAGCGGCGCGGAGTTTCTGGAGCTGCGCCGCGTGGATGTGGCGCGCGGCGAGCGAGTGGTTCTGCACAACGTGAACCTGACCATCCGCGCCGGGGAACACGTGGCTATCCTGGGGCCGAACGGCTGTGGGAAATCGACGCTGATCCTGGCCATGACCTGCCAAATCTATCCCATCGTGCGGCCGGGCATGACGGTGCGCATCTTCGGGCGCGAGCGTTGGGACCTGGCCGAGCTGCGCCGGCACTTTGGCGTGGTGGCGGCGGGGCTGATGGGCGCCGAGATGCCAGGTAAACGAACCGCCGTGACCACCGGGCTGGACGCGGTGACGGCGGGGTTCTTTTCGGCCTCGACGCTGTGGCCGAACCTGTACGTGACCGAGGAGATGCGCGCCCGCGCCTGGGAGGCGCTGGAGCGCATGGAAGCCACGCGGCTGGCGGGACAACTGGTGGGTGCGATGTCGGCCGGGGAACGGCGGCGCATCCTGATCGCGCGGGCGCTCGTGCACCGGCCGCGGCAACTGCTGCTCGACGAGCCCTCCAACGAGCTCGACCTGGCCGCGCAAAGGGAGCTGCGCGAGACCCTCCGCCGTCTGACCCGCGAAGGCACCGGACTGGTGCTGGTCACGCATCACCTGGGCGATATTCTCCCCGAGATCGAGCGCATCATCTTGATGCGCGGCGGACGCATCGTTGGCGACGGCCCGCGGGAGGAACTGTTGACCGAGGCGCGGCTGAGCAGCCTGTTTCATACGCCGGTCCGGATCGGGCGGGATGATGGATGGCTGCATAGCTGGTGAGGGCGCGCGCCGAAGCGCCGTGCCTGATAATGGAATGAGAGGTCAGTTCTAAGAGAAATGAGCCTGAAAGCAAAGCTGGAAGCCGTGATCTATGCCGCTGAGGAGCCGGTGACGCTGGCCCAACTTGCCGCCCTTTTTGCGGATGAGGCTCTGGCATTGAAGGCTGGGCAGGATGCGGCAAGCGCCACCGAGGTTGAGCAAAACGCCCCGGAGCCCGCGGCGCCCGATGAGGATTTGCCCCTGCTGAGCGGGGAGCTCGAGAACGGTGCAACGGACGCGGCAGCCGCTTCGTCCGCAGCCGCTGAGCCGGCTCCGGCGGCCGCGGCGGCAGAGCAGGGAGCAGACCCGGCAGCGGCCCAGGCTGACGCCAAACGCCAGGCCCGGCTGCGCGACCGCGAAGTGCGCGCCATCCTGCGCCCACTCCTCGACGAGTTGATCGCCGAATACGCCTCCGGCGCTCGCGGCGTGGAGATTCGCGAGATCGCCGGCGGCTTCCGCATGGCCACCAAGCCCGAGTGCCACGATGCGGTGCGGGCCTTCGTCAAGAGCCTCAAACCCCCGCTCAAGCTCTCGCTGCCCGCGCTGGAAACCCTGGCCGTGATCGCCTACAAGCAGCCCGTCACCGCACCCGAAGTGAACGAGATTCGCGGCGTGGATTCATCGGCGGTCTTCGGCTCGCTGCTGGCGCGCAAGCTCATCGCCACGGCCGGACGCAAGCCGGTGATCGGCCGGCCCATCCTTTATAAAACTACGCGCGAATTCCTGCTCCGCTTCGGGCTGAAAGACGTCTCTGAGCTGCCTTCGATGGAGGAGTTCGAGAAGCTGGCGGCGGCCGAGCTTGAAGAGCCGGAGATTGAGGCCGAAGCCGAATCCGCACGCGAGATACGCCAGGATTTGAGCCTGGAACTGAGCGAGCCGGACGACGGCGAGCCGGAAGCAGACGCAGTGGAAGCGAACCTCGCACAAGAGCCGGGCGAAGCGGCGGAAACCGCGCCAGCCGCCTCTGTGGCCGCGCCGGGCGCGCCTCCGGTTGCCAAGTAAGCGGAAACGGAGTCGATCCCCCATGAGCAGTGAAACGCAAGCATCGGGCAAGAAGCCGGACCGGGCAAAAGCTGGGCCCAAGGCCGGAAAGTCCGCAGTCAAAGCGAAGACCGCAAGCGCAAAGAGCAAAGCTCCCAGCGCGAAGAAGATCTCTCCGGCCAGCAAGACCAAGATAAAGACCCCCGCAACAAAGGCGGGAAAGCCGCAGGCCAAGCAAGCTGCCAAGCCCGCCAAGGGCTATGGGACCGGCGATTCATTGATCGATCCCATCGGCGCGGTGAGCAGCGGCGAGGCCCGGTTAGCGGCCGGCGAGCCTCTGGCTCCGGGATCAGACGCCGGGATGGCCGCTTACCGGGCCGAAACAGAGGTCGAGGCCGTGGGCGGAACCCTGGAATCCGCTTCCGAATCCTCAGGCGCAAGCGCCGAAGCGGAGCCGGCGGCGGGCGCCCATTTGGAAGCGGAACCGAGTGCTGGAAACGGCTCTCAAGCGGACGAGGATGAGGCAGGGACGGGCGAAGGACCGCAGCCCGCGGCCAAGCTCGAGCGCCTGCAGAAAATCCTCTCGCAGGCCGGGGTGGCCAGCCGCCGCCGCGCCGAGGAGATGATCGTAGCCGGCCAGGTGATGGTGAACGGCCAGGTAGTCACACAACTGGGATCCAAGGCCGATCCCACACGCGATCACATCCGCGTGGACGGCAAGCTGCTCCATGGAGCCGAGCGCCATCGCTACTTTCTGCTCAACAAGCCCAAAGGCTACGTGACCACGGTCAGCGATCCCCAGGGCCGGCCCACGGTGATGGAGTTCTTCGCCAAGATGCGCGAGCGGCTCTATCCCGTCGGGCGGCTCGATTATCAGAGCGAAGGATTGATCCTGATAACCAACGACGGCGAGCTGGCCAATCGGTTGAGCAAGGCCGGCTCCGGCGTGGAAAAAACCTACCTCGTCAAGGTCGCCGGCCGTCCCAGCGAGGAAGAACTCAACCGTCTGCGCGGAGGCGTAGCCATCGAGCGCGGTCCAGCGGGCTCGCCGAAAGTGCGCACCGCGCCGGCGCGCATCCGGCAGATCCGCGAGGGCGGCAATCCGTGGTATGAAGTCGTGCTCATCGAAGGCCGCAATCGCGAGTTGCGCAAGATGTTCGCCGCCATCGGGCATTTTGTGGAGAAGATTCGCCGCGTGGGCTACGGACCGTTGACGCTGGACCTCGGTCCGGGCGAGTTCCGCGAACTGACGGCGGAGGAGGTGGCTGCGCTGCGCCTCATGGCCGAGGGAAAGTTTACGCCTCGGCTGCGCATGGAGACCGGCGCTCGCGCCGCCGGCATAGGAGCGCGGAGGCCAAAGCCGGCGAAATTTCCGCCCCATGAATCCGGCTACGCGGCCCGGCAGCGGTTCGCCCAGCAACCGCCCGCGCGCGAGGGAAAACAGCGTCCGATGAAGCCCGCTCCGCGCGAGCGGGACGCATGGAAGCCGCGGGGCGGGCGGTTTGGGCCGCGACCTGGAGCCCGTGGGCCGGAAAACGAACGCCCAGCCGGAAAGCCCGGACGCTTTGGCGCGAGGCCGCAAGAGCGGCGGCCCTTCCGCGATCAGCCGGAGTTTGGCCCAGAGCCGCGAGCGCGCTTCGAGCAGCGCAGATTTGCGGGCCGTCCGCGGCCAGTGGACCAAGACGCCGGTCTGGAGGAGTCGCCGCGCAAAGCCTTCCATCCTCGCGGTCCCGCACGCGGCTCCGGTCGTGGCCCAGAACGCGGCCCAGAACGTGGTTTTGCGCGTAACTTCGAGCGGCCGGCGCGGCCCGCGAAGCCTTACGGCCAGCCTCCAGCGAAGCCATTCGGCAAGGGATCGGGCAAGAGCCGGGCCGGCAAACCGCAACCAGGCTGGAAGCAGACGGCAAATCAACCTTCAGGCCGGCGGGAGGGCTCCGCACCGGCGTTTCGCGGCCAAGGCAATCGCGGAACCGCAGCGCGGCGCAGCGGACCTCGCCCTTCGGGCAAACCCTGGAACGGGAAACGGCGCGGGTAAACGCCATGCGCTTATTCCTGGGGCAGTGCGAGCGCCTCAGGACCTGCGAGCGCCTGCACAATCTCCGGAGCACTGGAATGAGCGAACGCCGCCCCAAAAACCTGGCCGGAAATTCGCCGGGAAGCCTGCGCATTCTCATCCTCGGCGCCGCCGGCCAGCTCGGCCGCGAGCTGGCGCACAACTTCGCCGGCTTCGGCACCGTCACCGCCGCCGCGCGCGCGACCGCCGATCTCGCCGCTCCCGATCAGCTTCGCGCTCTCGTTCGCAGCGTCCAGCCCAACGTCCTGCTCAACGCCGCCGCCTACACGGCCGTCGATCGCGCCGAATCGGAGCCGGAGCTCGCCCACGCCATCAATGCCGAAGCGCCCCGCATCCTCGCCGAAGAGTGCCTACGCTGCGGCGCTCTGTTCGTCCATTACTCCACCGATTACGTCTTCGACGGCCGTAAACCGGGGCCGTGGGTCGAAACCGATGCGCCCAACCCTCTCAATGTCTACGGCGCCTCCAAGCTGGCCGGCGAGCAGGCCGTCGAAAAGATCGGCGGCAGAGTTCTTATCTTCCGCACCAGTTGGGTCTACGGCCCTCATGGCCGCAACTTTCTGCTCACCATGCTGCGCCTGGCCCGCGAACGCACCAGCCTCTCCATCGTGGACAATCAAACCGGCGCGCCTACCACTTCGATGGAGATCGCCCGCGCCACGCGCGCCATCGTCAGCGGCGTCCTGGCCAGCCAGTTCGGCGCCCCGCAGGAGTGGCGCGGCCTCTATCACATGACCTGCGCCGGCGCCGTCTCCTGGTTCGGTTTCGCCCAAGCCATCTTTGCCCGCGCCTCGGCGCTGCTCAGCATCAAACCGCCCCCGCTCATTCCCATCGCCAGCGAGAACTATCCCACTCCCGCCGCGCGCCCCCACAACTCCGTCCTCTCCAACAACAAGCTGCACGCCCGCTTCGCCGTCCATCTTGCTCCCTGGCAATCCGCGCTCGAAGAGGTTCTGCAGGCCCTCGCCGCAACCTCCTGAGCGGTCTCCCGCCCTGATCGCAAAGAGCGCGCCAGGCTGAGGCGCTGCCAACCGCGCCCGCAACCAGGAATTGCCGTCCTCCCAACCCAGCGAGTGTTAGCATCAGAGTTGACCGATGCATACAAAAAAACTGCAAATCATTCCCTTGGGAGGGTTGGGCGAGTTCGGCATGAACTGCCTCGCCTTGCGCTGGGAAGACGACATCATCGTCATCGACGCAGGGCTGATGTTCCCGGAGTCGGAGCTGCTGGGCGTGGATATTGTGGTTCCCGACATCTCCTACCTCGTCGAGAACAAACAGCACGTGCGCGCCATCATCCTCACCCACGGCCACGAGGACCATATCGGCGGCCTGCCCTGGATTCTCAACGAGCTTAAGGTCCCGGTCTACGCCACCGAGTTCACGCTGGCCTATGTCGAAGGCAAGCTCGAAGAGCACGAGCTGCTCGACGAAACCGAGCTCATCGAGATCGCGCCCCGGGAAAAGTTCACCCTCGGGCCGTTCACAATCGATCCCATCCGCGTCACCCACTCGCTGGTGGATTGCGTGGCCCTGGCCATCGAGACGCCCGTCGGCGTGGTCATCCACACCGGCGATTTCAAGATCGACCTTTCCCCGCTCGACGGCAAGCCCTTTGACCTGCACGCCTTTGCCGAGTACGGCAAGCGCGGCGTGCTGGCGCTTCTGCAGGACTCGACCAACGTAGAGCGCCACGGCTACACCCCCAGCGAATCAGCGGTGCGGCCGCGCTTGGACGAGATCATTGCGCAGACCAAGAAGAAGCTCTTCTTCAGTTGCTTTTCTTCGTCCGTTTACCGCATCCGCATCGCCCTCGAACTGGCGCGGACGCACGGCCGCAAGGTGGCCATCGTGGGCCGCTCCATGATGGAAAGCACGGAGATCGCCGAAGACCTGGGTTACATCGACATTCCTCCGGGACTCGTCATCCAGCCCGGCCAGATGCGCGACTACGCCCCCGAGGAATTGATGGTGCTCATCAGCGGCACGCAGGGTGAACCCATGAGCGCCCTGAGCCGCGCCGCGGTGGACAACCACAAACACGCGCACATCGAGGCCGGCGATACCGTGGTGCTCAGTTCGCGCATCATTCCAGGCAACGAAAAGAGCATCTTCCGCGTCATCGACCACCTCAACCGCCGCGAGGCCAACGTGATCTACGACGACGGCTCCAACGGCCTGATTCACGTCAGCGGCCACGGCAGCCAGGAGGAGATGCGCCTGCTCATCAACCTGGTGCGCCCCAAGTTTTTCGTTCCCGTCCACGGCGACTACCGCTTCCTGCGCAAGCACGCGCAGGTGGCCATGGAAACCGGCGCCGTCGAACACGCCATCGTCATTGAAGACGGCGACGTGCTGGAGCTGGACAAGGACAACGCGCGCAAGCGCGACAAGGTAACCGCGGGCCGCATTCTCATCGACTCCGGCTCGACCACCGACGTCGTTGAGGATCTGGTCATCCGCGACCGGCGCATCCTATCTGAAGACGGCATCGTGCTGGCCGTGCTGGCCATCAACAAGCGCACCGGCAAGCTGGAGCGCACGCCGGAGGTCGTCATGCGCGGTTTCGGGGGCGCCGACATCACCGACCAGGCCCGCGAAGCCGTGCTCAAGACCCTCGACAGCCTGAACAGCGAGCAGAAATCCGACTACGGCATGGTCAACGAAAAAGTGCGCGTGGAGCTGAAGCGCCTGATCCAGAAGACCACCGGCCGCCGGCCCATGATTATGCCTGTGATCCTGGAGATTTGATTCCCTTGGCGCCGGCTCCCGTTCGTGCAAGCGTGTGTGACAAAATGGGAATCCGTGATGGTGAAGAGGATGAACCCTGTCGTTCTTGAGTCGGTTTTGACCTGCCCGCGCTGCGGTTTTGCCAAACTTGAAACCATGCCCACCGGCGCTTGCCAGTTCTATTACGAGTGCAGTCAATGCAAAGCGTTGCTGCGCCCCAAGCCGGGCGATTGCTGCGTATTCTGCTCCTACGGGTCTGTTCCGTGCCCGCCGGTCCAACTCCAAAGGAGTTGTTGCCCGCCGCCTGCCAGGCCCTGAGGCGGTTTTAGAAACTCAGCGAAAAACACCCACTGCGGCTGCCCCGTCGCCGCAGCCTCCGGTTCCCAGTGGACCTCAATGCGTCCGCCCGGCGTCAGAACCGTCATCGGCTCCAAAGCCGCCTCCGGCTCCGGGTCCACAATCCTACCGCGCTCTTCGCTCCCTCTGCCTTCCCCCATCGGGTGATGACCTCCTGCGCAACAAGATACTTTCCGTCTGGCGGTTACGGCATTTTTCAGAGATACTGGGAACGATTGAGAGCCGAGAAAGTGGATTTTTCTTGGAGGAATATCCACTCAGCAGGAGCGGTTCCGCTCTACACCTTTTCCAAAGCTGCTATAGCGCCAAATCAACGGTTCAACTGCCGGATAGAGGTTTCCTGCTTTATCCTGGGAAAATCGTTTCTTGCAGTTATCTGATTTATCGATTTATTTTTATTGATTTCTTAATAAATTCATCCGGCAGGAGCATTCCTCTGCTATGGTTATCTAACTGGCTCTGCTCTTATCGCAGCGGGAGGAGAACATTGGCTATTCAATGCCGAATGTGCGGGTCGTCTGATGTTCGTCCCGCCCATCTTCGTTTCGAAGATGTTATCCCGATGCTGTTTCTACGGCTTCCCGTGCGTTGCCGCATCTGCCGCCGGAGGGACTACGCCTCCGCGCCCCAGGTTTTGCGCATGAGGCGGGAGGCGCGCCTGCGTCACGGAAAAGGCTCGCCGCGCCGAAAGGCCGAATCAAGCCACTGACTGCTGCGCGGGAACCTGAACGCCACAAACCAATCGGGCAAATCTTGAGCAGCCGAAGCCTTGAGGAGCCGAGGCCGCGCCCAATCTTAACAGCGATGCGCTATTTCTTAAATGCTGTCAAGCGGTTCTCCGTTTGGTGTAGAGTGGAGCGCAGCCTCTGCGTGGAGTTCACCTCAACCGGGCCAGCAGCGAGCGATTTTCTGCCCGCAGGGGTGGAAGAAAACGCCGCGTAGCACCCTCTCATTCCTCACCGAGGACAGGGCAAACGCATCTTAAACGCTATATGCAGAGCGGGATAGAGAGGTTGAGATGGGGACATGGAGAGTCCCCTGAAGTACTTTGCCGAGATGAAAGACCCGCGTGTGGAGCGAACGCGGGAGCATT
>JAJYZC010000089.1 GCA_021800255.1 Acidobacteriota bacterium | reverse complement strand
GTGGGAACGAGCACCAGGCCGTTGGCGATGTAGAAGTTCGCGTAGCTGGCCGGCAGACGCTGGCCGCGGAAGACGACCGCGCGCGGCATCGGCAGCTCGATAACCGTGAACTGCTTGCCCTCCGGCGTGCGCGCCGCTCTCAATCGCTCCAGATTTTCGGCCAGCGGCGCGTGGTTGGGGTCGCGCGTATCGGGCTCCACGGCGGCTATGATGGTTGCCGGCCCTACAAAGCGCGCAATGTCGTCCACGTGGCCGTGCGTGTCGTCGCCGACGATGCCGCGGCCGATCCAGATCACCTGATCGATTCCTAGAAAATCGTGAAAGACCCGCTCCAGTTGCGCGCGCGTGACGCCAGGGTTGCGCTGCTGCACCTCGCTCAGCAGGCATTCCTCGGTGGTCAGCAGAAGGCCGGCGCCGTTTGTGTCGATAGAGCCGCCTTCAAGCACCAGGCGGCGCTTCGCACCGTTCTGGTTTTGGATGACTGGTTGCCACTCCTCAAAGCCGAGCAGCTTGGCCACGCGGCCCGGTAGTTGGACGTCGAGACGCCAGTCATCGTATTTGGCCCAGGCGTTGAAGCGCCAATTCGTAACCGCGATCTCGCCCTTCGCGTTGCGCACGAAGATGGGACCGGAATCACGAGTCCAGCCGCGGTCGGTGGGCCAGCGGTGAAAGCTGACTTGATCGAGCTTCGCTCCAGCGCGCACGAGCATCGAGAGCACGCGCTGCTCCATCACCGCATCTTCGACGATCAGATGCACCCGCTCATGAGCGGCGAGCAGGCGCACGATCTCCGCGTAGAGCCAAGGAATCGCCGCAAACTTGCCCGGCCAGTCGCTGCGGTTGTGCGGCCACGCCAGCCAGGTGGCCTCGTGCGGCTCCCACTCGGCGGGCATGCGATAGCCCAGTGCGCGCGGGGGCTGTGCGGCGAGCAGGCGGGGCATCGCTACTTCGAGTCTCCGTCCTTGGACCGCTTACGTGCAGGATCGAGAAAGCGCCGGGAGATGGGCGCATAGGCGTCGATGCGGCGGTCGCGTAGAAAGGGCCAGTTGCGGCGCGTCTCCTCAATCAGTCCCGGATCAACCTCGGCAATCAGAATCTCCTCTGCATCCAGCGCGGCTTTGGCCACAATCCGCCCGAATGGATCGGCCACAAAGCTGCCGCCCCAGAATTCGATTCCCTGCCCCGCAGCGCGATTGCCAGGCACGTCACCCTGGGCCTGATCCGGCTCGAAGCCCACGCGATTTACGGCGGCCACATAGACGCCGTTGGCGATGGCATGAGCGCGCTGGATGGTCTGCCAGGCATCGTGCTGAGCTGCTCCGTACTGCTCTTTCTCGGCCGGATGCCAGCCGATGGCGGTGGGATAAAAGAGCGCCTCGGCGCCTGCAAGCGCAGTCAGACGCGCGCCCTCGGGATACCACTGGTCCCAGCAGACCAGCGCGCCTACGCGGCCAAACACTGTATCCACGGCCTGAAAACCCAAATCGCCGGGCGCAAAGTAATACTTTTCAAAGTAGAGCGGATCGTCGGGGATGTGCATCTTGCGGTAGAGGCCGGCGATTTCGCCGCTGGCGTCGATGGTGACCGCAGTGTTGTGATAGAGCCCAGGCGCGCGGCGCTCGAAGAGCGAGGCGATGATGGCAGTGCCGGTTTGGCGCGCAACTTCGGCCAGCTTGGCGGTCGATGGGCCGGGAACGGGCTCAGCTAAATCAAAAAGACGAGGGTCTTCGCGCTGGCAGAAATACTGCGTCCGAAAGAGCTCGGGCAGGCAGACGATGTTGGCGCCCCGCCCCGCCGCCGCGCGAATGTGGTCCAGAGCCGCGGCGAAGTTCGCCTCGGGATCGGGGCCCATGCACATCTGCACAAGGCCAACGGTGTATTTGCACGCATTCGCCATGGTTTGCCCAATAGTCCTCCGCGCCCCTGCGGCAAAACCGCCTTCTCAAGCAGAATGAACCGCCTCTGGCTGCTTCTCTGTGACAAATTCGCCCATCCAGCACACCATCCCCTGGGGCTAAGGCCCGCCGGCGTCACCGCTGCGTTAAGGCAGGCCGCTGGCAAAGCCAGGAGAGAAATCGAAGCCGCTACTCCCCCAAAATCAGCACCGCGGCGGCAATGGCGGTGGTCCACAGCCCGCGCTTGTCGCCCACTGCCGACTGCGTGCAGTTGCTGGTGCGCACAATCTTGTTGGAGATGCGGTAAATCTCCTTTTTCTCGTCCCAGCTTTTGTCGGGATCGAATTCCACGTCCAGCGTGGTGGCCAGCATCTCGGCGGCCAGTTCTTCGGCGTACTCGCCGGCCTGGTCCTCCGTCTCGCCGAAGCTGTGGTGTTCGCTCAGGTAGCCGTAAGCGTCCCGGTCGGCGGGCACAGCCACGCCAATACTCGAAGCGATGAGCCGGTGCGGCTCGCGCGTGGAGTTTTCGGCAATGACTGCAAAAATCACCTCGCCGTGATCGAGGTATTTGAGCCCTTCCTTGCGCGGAATGATCTTGCAACGCGGCGGAAAGATGGACGAAACGCGCACCAGATTCTGCGAGGCGATGCCCGCATCCCGTAGCGCCAGCTCAAACGAAGTCAGCCGCTCCTTGTGCTTACCGACGCCCTTGGTGAAGAAAAGTTTTTTCGGGACCATGCTCTTTCCCAATTTCTATGTGCCCTCCCTGGGTTTTGAAGATGGCGATTCTCGACAAGGTTCCCGCCTGAGTCTATCGCATTTTGGCGGGTAAAAGTAGACGCCGGAGCAATTTGTTTCCGGTCCGCCGCCGCGGGTTGGCGCACAGGGGCAAACCGGCCGTCCGTGCACCTTGAAAAAAGCTCGAATACGCCTTCAACAGCGCAGGTTCGCTCCCCAGGCCGCATTTCACGTGTAAACGGCCGGCTTCTTGCCCACCCTTCGTTTTCCCTGATGAGACGGCGTTGTGTCCTGCGTCATTGCCACTCGCAAATTGCAGGTGCTAGCCTCTAATTTGAATAAGCAGGGAAGGAGTCATCCAACAAATGCAAGGCACGTATAACGGCTTGAAATTACCGGGCAATGGCCAGCCGATCGAGTACCGCAACGGGCGGTTTGAGGTTCCGGACCAGCCCATCATTCCATTCATTGAAGGCGACGGCACCGGCCGCGACATCTGGAAGGCCTCGCAGCGGGTCTTTGACGCCGCCGTCGAAAAGGCTTACGGCGGCAGGCGCGCTATCCGCTGGTTCAAGGTCTTCGCCGGCGAAGAGGCCTTCCGCAAATTCTCAACCTGGCTCCCCGATGAAACGGTGGCCGCGGCGCGTGATCTGCGCGTCTCCATCAAAGGCCCGCTCACCACGCCCATCGGCGGCGGCATCCGCTCGCTCAACGTGGCCCTGCGCCAGATTCTCGACCTTTACGCCTGCGTGCGGCCAGTCAAGTACTACCAGGGCGTGCCCAGCCCCGTGAAGCACCCGGAACGGCTCAACGTGGTCATCTTCCGCGAGAACACCGAGGACGTATACGCGGGCATCGAGTTCAAAGAGGGATCCGAGGAAGCTAAGAAGCTGATTTCTTTTTTGAACGACGACCTGTTGTCCAAGGCCAAGAAAAAAATCCGCACCGACTCCGGCGTGGGCATCAAGCCCATCTCGATTTACGGCACCAAGCGGTTGGTTCGCTACGCCATCCGCCACGCGCTGGAGACCGGCCGCAAGACTGTCACCCTGGTGCACAAGGGCAACATTCAGAAATTCACCGAGGGAGCCTTCCGCGAGTGGGGCTATGAGGTCGCCACGCAGGAGTTCCGCGAGCAGACCGTCACCGAGCGCGAAACCTGGATTCTGGGCAATGTGGAAGCCAAACCCGGCATTTCCATCGAGGAAAATGCCGCGCTCATTGAACCGGGTCTGGAGTTCGGCACGCAGAGCTTCCGCGAATCGGTCTACGCTGAAGTCAAATCCGTACTCGACTCCATCGGCAAATCGCACGGCAACGGCGCCTGGAAGTCGAAGGTCCTCGTCAACGACCGCATCGCCGACTCCATCTTCCAGCAGATCATCATCCGGCCGTCGGAGTACAGCGTGCTGGCCACGCCCAACCTGAACGGCGACTACATCTCCGACGCCGCGGCAGCGCAGGTCGGCGGCCTGGGCATCGCGCCCGGCGCCAACATCGGCGACGGCTACGCGGTCTTCGAGGCCACCCACGGCACCGCGCCCAAGTACGCTGACAAAGACATGATCAATCCCGGCTCGGTGATCCTGTCGGGCGTGATGATGCTCGAATTTATCGGCTGGAAGGAAGCGGCGCGCATGATCGAGAACGCGATGGAGAAGACCATCCAGCAGAAATTTGTGACGTATGATTTCGAGCGGCAGCTCACCGGCGCAACCAAGGTAGGAACGAGCGAGTTCGCCACGCGCATCATCGGCAACATGTAAAAACAGTGGACAGAGGAGGTTCTCGATTGTTGGGGGCGAACCTGAAAGCGCATGGCATCCGGACCCTTCGCCGTAACTGACAACTGATCGCCGAGAACCGGCAACTGTTCACAAGGAGAGCAATTATGCGTAAAAAGGTAAGCATTGTCGGTGCGGGCAACGTGGGAGCGACCTGCGCGCACTGGATTGCGGCCAAGGAACTGGCCGATGTGGTGCTCGTGGACGTGGTGGAAGGCATACCGCAAGGCAAAGGCTTGGACCTGCTCGAGGCTATGCCCATCGAAAAACGCGACGTGAGCGTGGCCGGCTCCAACGACTACGCGCTGACCGCCAACTCCGACATCGTGGTCATCACCGCGGGCATTCCCCGCAAGCCGGGCATGAGCCGCGACGACCTGCTGCAAACCAACTTCAAGATCATGTCCGACGTGGTGGCCAAGGTGGTCGAGCAGTCGCCTGAGTCGGTGCTCATCATCGTCTCCAACCCGCTGGACGCGATGGCCCAGGCCGCCTTCCGGCAATCGGGCTTCAACCGCGAGCGGGTGATCGGGATGGCCGGGGTTCTGGACTCGGCGCGCTTCCGCGCCTTCATCGCCGCGGAGCTGAACGTGAGCGTCGAGAACGTAACCGCCTTTGTGCTCGGCGGCCACGGCGACACCATGGTCCCTCTGCCCCGCTACTCCACGGTGGCCGGCATTCCCATCACCGAACTGATCGCGCCCGGCCGGCTGGAGGCTATGGTCAAGCGCACCCGCGACGGCGGCGCAGAGATCGTGAAGTACTTGAAGACCGGCAGCGCCTACTACGCCCCTTCGGCGGCCGTCACGGAGATGGCGGAAGCCATTCTCAAGGACAAAAAGAAGATTCTGCCCTGCGCGGCCTACCTCCAGGGCGAGTACGGCATCGACGGCTACTTCATCGGCGTTCCCTGCAAGCTGGGCGCCGCGGGCCTGGAACAGATCGTCCAGATCAAGCTCACCGCCGAGGAAGACGCCGCCCTCAAAAAGAGCGCCGCAGCGGTGAAGGAGCTGTGCGCGGTGATCGGCGTGTAACAACTCGCTTCGGCTTCCATGCGCCGCACAGCGCATAGAAGCCGAAGCGGCAGCGCGACAAGCTAAGAGATGTCTTCCCTCAGTCCATGACCGTGCTGAGCTGGTGGCGCACGTCGGCGCCGCGAATCCAGAAGATGACGTCGGTGGCGATGTTGGAGGCGTGGTCGGCGATGCGCTCCAGGTTCTTGGCCACCAGGATGCCCTTCATCGCCTGCTGGGTTAACCGCGGCTGTTCCTGGATGAGCCTAAGCAGATCGGCGTGGGCGCGGCGGTTCATGCGGTCGATCTCGTCGTCCATCTCCCGCACCGAATCGGCCAGCCGCGCGTCGCCGTCCAGCAACGCTTGCAGCGCGGTGCGGATCATGCGCGCGGCAAACTCGCCCATGGCGGCAAAATCCACCGGCAGATCGACCGGCTCGGCGGCCAGAATCTCCTTGGTCCGCCGCGCAATGCTCATGGACTGGTCGCCCACCCGCTCCAGGTCGCCGTTAATTTTGATGACCGCCAGGATGAAGCGCAGATCGACGGCCATGGGCTGCTCCTTGGCCAGCAAATCATAGGCCATCTCATCCAGCTCCCGCTGCGCCGTGTTGATGGCGGCCTCGTTCTGCTTGACGAACTTGCACAGGCCCTTGTCACGCTGCAAATACGCATCCACTGCCGACTCAACCGACTGCTGCGCCAAGGCCGCCATGGCCAAAAGCTTGTCCTTCAATTCCGCAAGTTGCTGTTGAAAGTGAATGCGCGGCATGGCCTATCTTTCCCTACTCTATTGTGCAACAGTTTGTATTACAGAAGAGCAAATTGAGGACCCTGCACCATATGCGTCACGCCTTCAACGGGAAGGTTCCGATTGGGCCGGGACAAAGCCCATTGCTTTTTGACGCTGCGTTACGAGCAGCCGATGACGGCAAAAAACCAACAATCTCTGCCCTTCTATACGGCGGATGGTCCCGATCTCACCTGGGCGAGAGCAAGCGCCCTGACCGTCAACGCACCGCTCTCCCTCTGCGGATTGAGACCGGCGGTTAGACGCCAACCGCCGAGACGCGCGGTTCCGAAAAGTGAGCTGGAGTGAAAAGCGGCTTATCAGACCTAGCGAGCCGGAAAATTCCGCGATTTCCTCCCCCTGCCGCATTCCCTGTTCCCTCTGGTAGGGGAATCAAAGCAATCAACACTACAGGTTGTGGCCGGGAGCTTTTGACTGTCCATTAGGGGAATCTCTCCGGCTGGCCGCCATAAATCATAGATTTCCACTGATTTTCCACTTGGCAGGGGCGCGGATCGGCGCTACTATCGTCCGTGAAGTGGAAAATTCTGGAGTTAAGTGGAGCACTTGGGAGCCACTTGAAGCCATTTCTGGTTAGTTTACCCCGGTTATTTCCCGCTCGATGCGGATACCGGGCAGCAAAACCGATAGGGAATCAGCCCAGCTACCCGGGCTGATTCCCAGAAATAGGAAACCAGCCGCGGCGCAGGATGTGCGATACGCCACGGAAGACGAAGAGGCAAAGCGATGTTTCGCGGTAACCATCCGGCCAAGGTCGATGAGAAAGGGCGGCTGAAGCTTCCGGCGGCATTCAAGCAGTTGCTGGACGCGCAGCACGTGACCCAGTTCTACATCACCAGCACGGATGGTCAGAGCGCGCAGGTCTGGCCCCTGCCGGAGTGGGAAAAGCTGGAAGGCAAATTGGCCGAGTTCAGCACCATGGATGACGCCGTGGAGAAGTACCTGAGCCTGACCAGCTATTACGGTCAGCAGGTGGAGATGGACAGCCAGGCGCGGGTTTTGCTGCCGCAGATATTGCGCGGCACAGCCAAGCTGGACGCGGAGGTTGCGGTGATGGGCAAGATCGACCACCTGGAAGTGCACAACCTGGCGCGGTTCGAGGAGTCCTTGCCGGCCAACGCGCTGACGGCGGAGGACCGCAGGGCAGTAGCGGCGATTCTCAGCCGCCGGAGTTGAAGTTCAAACCCCTCAGGGGGAGCGCATGAAGCAGCCTCAAGCACGCCATGCGCCGGTTCTTTTTGAAGCAGCGATGGATTTTCTCCGCGTGCGGCCGGGCGGAACGTATGTGGATTGCACGCTGGGGCTGGCAGGGCACGCCGAGGGGATTGTGCGCCGGCTGGGACCGGCGGGGCGGTTGATCGGATTGGACCGCGACCCGGAGGCGCTGGCGCTGGCCAAAGAACGGCTGGGGCGGGTTTGCGCCGAGCTGGGCAGCGCGGCGCCGCAGGTGATGGTGATCGGCGAGGCGTTCAGCTCCATCGCGCAGCATGTGCAAGCGGCCTCGGTGGACGGGCTGCTGGCCGACTTTGGCGTCAGCAGTATGCAGCTCGATGAGGCGCGCAGAGGATTCAGTTTTCAGGCGGACGGACCGCTGGATATGCGTATGGATACGCGGACGGGGCCGACCGCCGGACAAGTGGTGAATGAGGCCGGCGAGCGCGAGCTGGCGGACCTCATTTACGAATACGGAGAAGAAAGGAGGTCGCGGACAGTCGCCAGAGCCATTGTGCGGGGGCGGCCGGTTACAACTACGGGGCAACTGGCCCGGATTGTAGCTTCGGCCGTCCCGCCAATGAAACCAGGGCGCATTCACCCGGCTACCAGAACCTTTCAGGCGCTGCGTATCTTCGTCAATCGCGAGTTGGACGAAATCCGGGCTTTGTTCGAGGCCGCGCCACAGTTGCTTAAGCCCTCGGCAAGGCTGGTGGTCATCAGTTTTCATTCTCTTGAAGATCGCATTGCAAAGGACCGTATCCGGGAGGGAGCGGGGCAGGGAATTTGGAAGGCGCTTACGCGCAAGCCGGTCACGGCCGGCGAAGAAGAGATTAAGCGCAATCCCCGCGCGCGCAGCGCCAAGCTGAGGGCGGCGGAAAGAACGGGAATAGGCAGTAGGCATTAGGCACTAGGGAATCAGAAGTAGCGAGTGGGCGCGGCGGCCAGACGCAATCAGCTATAACTTTGAGCCGGCTCCCTTCCCTGCTTCCTATTCCCTGCGCTCAAAAGGAGAGCCACCATGGCGGCATGTACAACCACTTATTTCGACGCCGGACGCAGCCGGAGCGGCAGCGCCGGGAGCAGTTGGAGAGAACGCGTGGCCGAGCATAATG
>JAJYZC010000088.1 GCA_021800255.1 Acidobacteriota bacterium | reverse complement strand
GCAGTTGAGGCTGGCCGGAAAGATCGATCTCAAGGTTCAGATTATCGGTGCGCGATGATTTCCCTCCCCTTCCGCGCGCGGTGAACGACAAAAGCTGCAAGCTGGCTCCTGCGCCGCCAACCGGACTACTCTGGGTAAAGGCGGTGTAGTTGGTTGGCGTTCCCGTCGGCACCTGGCCCAGAACTGCGGAACTAGGGATACTGACGGCCGTCGCGCCGCTGGAAAGCGCCGCTTGAGCGCTTGCAAAATAGGCATAAAGAGTAACGGTACAAGTACCGAAACATAATCTGTTGCCCCAGCTTGTGGTGATCGCAATCGCATTCGACCCGGAGGCGATGCCCCCTGAGACAAGATTGAAGTTCACCGAGGCAGGCGCGGCCGACACGGTAAAAAAAACATATCTCGCTTCGGGAGAAAGGGCCTGTGGAGCAACGCGAATTGCCTGCGCGCTCAATGGAGCGGCGAACATTCCAAGCAGGGCTGCGCCGGCAGTCAGGAATAGGGCGGCCTTCCGCCACGGACTTGCGCTATTAGCCGCCATGTAAACTCCCTCCATTCTGGGCGGCCCTCGCGACGACGATGTCAATTGGCAATGTGCTTTTTTGCGGTCCACTGCGGACGGCCGCAGGCGCAGAAACAACCTTGTAAGAACCGGGACCGAGAAATTGTTTGGTCATCACCTTGAACGTATGCGTATGCGGTTTCCTTTCCCGTACAATAAAATTTCCATAGTCGTCGGTATAGACCAGCAATTGATCGATCTGGATGGCGGCGCCGGCCACCGGCCTGCCGGTTTTGTCCACCACAGTTCCCCACACTACATTGTTTCCGATGGCGGCCCGCTCCAGGCCATATCCGTTGCCGGCCGGCGCAAACCCTCCTTGGCGCGTCATCAGGGCCTGCGAGTCGGCAGTGTATTCCAGGCTTCCGTCGGGAGCGACGAAGGTAGCCCCGTGCAAGCTCATGCCCCGAAAGATGTTCAGACGGACATCGATGATAAGCGCCTGCTCGAACGGAGACGAGTTGCGCTGGGGAACGTAATAAGTCTGGTAATCGGCGCTGATGGTGAGAGGATTGGAAAGCCAGCCGCCGCCAAAGGAAACCGATGTTTGGCCCTGTGACCGGGTCACAAACTCTTCCACATTCATCCGCGGCGTCAGCGTCTCAGACAAGACAGCGATGAAAGACCGCGATTTGGGGCCATTGCTCGGACGGCTTTCAAGATAGCTGGCAGTAGCCCGCGCGCCTAAAAACAGGTTTCGAGAGGCGGTATAGGCGGTAGCTGTGTTCGTATCGCCCTGGTACGCAGAGTCGAATAAGGACGCCGACAGACTCGTGCCGAGAATCTGAGTGCTGCCCGACACCTGGTTGACTGAACTTCTGACGTTCGTCAGGGAATTGCCCAGAGGACTGAGATAGTTGTTGCGCCCGCCGCTAATGCTGAAATACTTCGACGGCATCAGGGTTACCACCACATTCTCGCGGTCCGGCTCGCTCATCAAAGGCTCTTGCACATCGACTCGATGAAAATTATTTCCGGCTTCGATATAAGCTGCCTGGGCATCGATCCACGGGCGCTGAAAGTCGAGGCTGGCGGCTCCATAAGGCTGATTGGCGCCCACGCCGCCCGAGGCGGCGAGGGTCAGTTTTTTCACCGGCTCCCACTCCAGGCTCTGAATGGCTGTCGTCTGGTTCGAGAAAACCATGTGCGATGAGATCTGAAGATCGGGCGTGATTTGCCTCTTCATAAACAAAACGCCTGCCGGGCTCTCGGCGCGCACGCCTTCGAACAGCGGACTGTAGAAATCCGATGAAGTGGCGCCGGCGAAGGCGAAGATGTCTGTGTTGCCCACGTTGGTCTTTACTCCCGCGCCCATCGTAATCAGATAGTGGCTGTCATCGAAAATGTCGGTCGGAAGCTGAAAATGCACGTAATCCTCGCCCATGGAATACGTCGTCCGGCCCCAGACTTTGGTCAATTTTGCTCCGCCCACCAACTTGCCGCCTAGAACGCCCATGCCGACTGAGGCATCGAAGTTGGGCCCTTGCGCTGTCAGCGTTCCCCCTTGAGCATCGTAAAGGCTGGAACTCCCCCCACTCAGCTGAAATACTTGGCCGCGGAGGCTCGCGGAAGCTACCGCGGCCAGCAGAACCGTGCATGAGAGTCGAATCCAGCGAAGCATCGTTTCATACCAACCGGCCTTATGAGGCAGGGAACTTAATAGGCTGCTTCAGTGCGTAGTGCTGAAATTGGAGCTGAATCGTCTGCGGTGGTTCCTTTGCGGTCCAGTCCAATACCAGGTCCCGCCGTCCGCCCGGTAAAAGCGGGAAACCGGCGCCGCTTTGCGCATCACGTCCAGCCGTGACGCGCACTTTCTCTACGCGCTGAAGGTCCGGTCCACTGTTCACAACCTCACAAATGACCTTCTTTTTCGTTGCGTTGTAGGTCGCCTGCGTCACATGGATCTCTTGCTTTTCGTTTCCAAGCGGCCTCTTCGGGTACAGGTAGACAGTGTGCGGAAGCAGGATGCGCACATCGATTCCGCCTTTGTGGTGCAGTGCCGAGAACACGGAATAAATCGTGAACCAGGCAGGCAGTTTGTCGGCCGTCGCCTTGTAGAACACGTAATGGGTCTGGCCGGGCTCGATTTGGAAACTCATCGTCGAGAGTTGCAGATGAATGTCCGGATCGAGCGGCCGGTAAACCCCGTTCCCTTGCGGCGTGATGCTGAAGCTCTTGGGCTCCAAGACCACGGCCATCGGCGTCAGGGTATTGTTCACGAGCGTGATTCGCCCTGACGCCTTGACCTTGTATTGGACAATGATCGGCGACACTGTCTGTGCGAATGTTGTGCATCCGCAAGCCAGCAGCGCAGCGCATAACCATTTATGTAACTGCAAGATGTAACCCTCCTCACTTCGGCCCTTGCGCCTTGAGCACAAAGGCTTATTGACTCATTACAGGGCGTCCGCTTGCAGGTTCAGAGTGCCCGTGTAAGTGCCCGCCGGCAGTTGCGTCTGGTTGGTCAGGTCGATCTCCAGATTCAATACCGTCTGAGCCGATGAATTGTAGTTGCTCGAACTGATCGCCTGTGTGAGCAGATTCAGGCTTCCTCCTGCTTCACCCACGCCTCCCGCGTCCGGTCCGTCCGTAAATGCGGTCCAGGATGAAGACCCGGTTCCTACCGCTCCAAAAACCTCTGAAGACGGAATGTCGACCGCCGGGGTACCGCCGTTTGTCAAAGCGGCCGTTGGAGTCGCAAAGTAAGCAGTGAGCCGAACGTTTTGGCGGCTGTTTTGGAGCACCCAACTGGTGGTGACGGTGACGGGAGTGGAGCCTGTGGCCTTGCCTCCCGCAACCAGGTTAAAACTCACAGCGCTCTGATCCAGAGAGATCGAAAGTGACTCCGGCAGTGTGGCCGTGAGGGCTACGGTTGCTGTGTTGGACAGTTTCGCCTGCGCAAGAAGCGCCGCAGGGCTGGCGAGTGTAAGCAATCCCGCGGCAACCATAAGTCTTGCAGCGAGGATGGATTGGATGCGTGTCATTGAGAAATCTCCTTTCACATTTGTCAACTTCGATTGCGTTCCAGAGCGCCGGGAGAGGAATTTGGCAAGGTGCCTCGGCACGCTTCCATCCTCCTCAAGCCCAAGGCCATCTTGGCGGGATGCGATTTACATCCCATGACCGCCTTTTCTTCAGGCCCTGCCCTCGGGTCACGCTTCGATTGGTTCGATTGTGAAACAGAGACGTTCCTAAATAAATCCAACTAAAAGGCTTATTTGTCTACAAACAGGTCACACCGCGGTCACACTTTGCTCCCAGGTAACCAATGCAGTAAATAGCACCTGTTCTACTTTAGTGCAGTGCGTTTTTAGTGCAGTGCGTTGATCTGGAGTGACCTACTCCAAGGCAGGAAGACCGCTCCCGGCAGATTTCGCGCCTCAGAGCGCCTCCATCCGGATGCTCAACGTGGCTGAGCTACCTCCGGAACCCGCTCCGGCAATCTGATTCTTTCCGAATATAAGATCGATATGATCGGTGCGCGAATCAGCCCTGTTCGTGTCACCTGCTCCCTGGTTCATTAGCATCCGTTCCGCGTCCCCAGACTGCATCGCCGCTGTGCAGTTGGCGTTAGACGGGGGATCAGGCACAGATGTTTCCGCGCGGCTTGGCGCTGCCGCCATCGGAGCGATCGATGGATCCATCTTCGCTGTCCATAACGCCGGCGACGCGGTTGAAAAGCTGCCTACCATCCGTAGAGTGGTGCGGTTTGCCGGCACTGCCCAGGATGTTGTGATTGTAAGCAAGTGCGAATCCGCTGTTCCCTCGCCGGCTTGCGATACTGCCGGCGCCAAGGGCGTTGCTGAAACCGAAAGCGATTCCAGTGTGGCAATCAACACGATGCTGGCCGGACGCGAGTACAGTTGACCAAAGGAGGGCTGCGAGGCCAAGGCCCCGAGGAAGATCGCGGAAACTATTGCACGGAACCGCATGCCGCTAGCCGCCATAGAGCCAGATCCTGCGCACAGGATAGTGCCTGATCCGCCCCAAATGTCAGATGCTTTGATGCTCACCTACCCCCTATCGGTAATCGCAGCGAAAACTTTAGTAACTGAACAGAATCATGACAGCGCGGCCGGATCAACGGACTCAATGGGCTCAACGGTGCAGAAACCCGCGTTAAGATCCGGCGCGTCCTGCCCCGGCCCAGAACGGTACAATCCCACGTAGAGCGGTTTTTCGTTCGCCTGGGGCATTTTTAGCGCCGTGTCCGCTACGGCGGATGGCTCTTTCTCAAGGAAAGAGCCGCGCAGCGATGCGGCTCAGCCTTACAGTAACCGGAAGACCGCCGCAGGCGCGCCGCGCAAGCCAGCCCGCCGCAAGGAGCTTTGTTCCCCATGGGTTACCAAGTTCTGGCCCGCAAATATCGTCCGCAACGCTTCGCCGACGTGGCCGGCCAGGACCACGTGACCCGCACCCTGCTCAACGCACTCCAGCAGAACCGCGTCGCCCACGGCTATATCTTTTCCGGCCATCGCGGCATCGGCAAAACCACCATTGCGCGCATCCTGGCTATGGCGCTGAACTGCCGGAATGAGGTGGGCTCGGCCCCGCGGCCATCTGCTGAGCCATGCGGCGTCTGCGAATCCTGCGAGGAGATTCGCCAAGGCAACGCGGTGGACGTGATCGAGATCGACGCAGCCACCAACCGCGGCATCGACGAGATTCGCGAGCTGCGCGAAGCCGCCCGCTACTCGCCGGCCCGCGACCGCTACAAGATTTACATCCTCGACGAGGCCCACCAGATTACCGAAGCTGCCTTCAACGCGCTGCTGAAAACTCTCGAAGAGCCTCCGGCGCACGTGATCTTCATGATGGCCACCACGCAGCCCGAAGACATTCCCCAGACCATCCGCTCGCGCTGCCAGCACTTCAGCTTTCACGCCGTCAAGTTCGACGATATTCTGGCGCAACTGAGGATGATCGCGGACGCCGAGCAGGTGACGGCCGAAGAGGAGGCGCTGGCGCTGCTGACCGAGGCCGGCGACGGATCGATGCGTGACGCGCTCTCCATCATGGACCAGGCGATTGCTTCTGCTGCGGTGGAAAGCGGCCGCCCCGTTCTCTCTGCCGCGCAGATTCGCGAGCTGATGGGCTCGGCGTCCAATGCCGTCTTCGAGCGGCTGCTGGAGGCTGTGGCGGCGGGCCAGAGCGCCGAGCTGCTGGAGCAGTTGAACGCGCTCGTCAACGCCGGTCACAACCCCTCCTCGCTGGCGCGCCAGATGGCCCGCTACCTGCGCAATGCGCTGATGGCCAAGCTGGGAGGCGAACACACCGGGCTGCTCGAAATCTCCGCCGACGAGCGCGCCCGGGCCGCGCGCACGGCGCTGCTCTTCAGCGAAGAAGAGCTCACGCGCAACTTGCAGATCGTGCTGCGCACCTTCGACGACTTGAACTACCGCCAGGAGCAGCGCTTTCACCTGGAGTTGGGCCTGCTCAAACTCATCCACGCGCAACGGCTGCTGCCCATTGAAGAGCTGCTGAGCGGCGTGGCTGCCGGCGCGGTCTCGGCTGCGCCCGGCAGTTCGCGCCCGGCTCCGCATCCGGCGCGCCCGGCCGCGCCATCCGCAGCGCCGCCGCCTGCCTCCATTTCTCCCTTCGCGCCCGGCGGCGGCCGGGGCTCGGCGCCCGCACCCCAGCAGAGCGCAGCCTCCGCGCCAATGGCCGGAACAGCGCGTTCATCACCGTCTGCATCCGCTATTGCGCCGGAACCGTCTCCCGGCCCGGCTCGCGGACCCGCACCGGTTCCCGCGGCGGCCGGCCCCGCTGCGAGCTACGCCGCAAATGCAACCCTCACGGAAGGCGCTCTGGCCAAAGCTCCCCAAGCCGCTCCCCACTCGGAGGCCGCGCGGCAGGTCATCGTCTCTGCGCTTTCCGCCGCCGGGCACGTCTCGGCCGCGCAACTGCTGGACACGGGTGAATGGGTGCTGGACGCCGCCGGATTGCGCATCGAGGTTGCTGGGATCGGCAAGAAAATGCTCAGCCTCACGGTGAACGCGGCGGCCGAAAAGATCATCCAGCAGGAACTGCGAGGGCTGGGTGCGCCGGCGCGCGTGATGGTGGTTCCCGGCCAGAAAACAGATCTAGCCGAACACCTGGGCGCACGCCAAGCTGCGCGCGCCACCACCGCGCCGCCGGCGGGCAGCGTTCAAGAGGCCGCGCTCGCGCATCCTATGGTGCGGAGGGCGCAGGAGATCTTTCACGCGGAGGTCCGCAGCGTCATCGATCTTCGCCAAAAATAACCGCGCACTGCGGCAGGAAAGGAAAAACCATGCTTAACCCGCTGAACATTTCCGAAATGCTCGCCCGGGCCAACCAGATGCAGGAGGAGGTCCAGCGCAAGCTCGGCGAGACCGTGGTTGTAGCCTCGAGCGGCGGGGGAGCGGTAACGGCAACCATGAACGGCAAGAAACAACTGCTCAAGCTGCGTATCGATCCCTCCGCGGTGGCCGGCCTGAGCGGCAGCCAAACCGGGACCCCGGCAGACGGGTCTACGTCCGCGGGGTCGAAGCTGGACGTGGAGATGCTCGAAGACCTGATTGTGGCCGCAGTCAGCGAGGCCGGACGCAAGGCGGATGACGCCATCAAGTCCAGTATGCAGGGCTTGCTCGGCGGTCTGAACATTCCAGGGCTGGGCTGAAAGAGCCGGCGCGGAGGCAACGAAAGTGTCACGCTATGCCGAGCCCATGGCCCGGCTCATTGAAGAGCTGAAGAAGCTGCCCGGCGTGGGCGCCAAGAGCGCGCAGCGGTATGCCTTCCATATCCTGCGCTCCAGCGACGAGGACGCCGCCGCCCTCGCTGAGGCGGTGCGCAACCTCAAGGCCAGCCTGCGCCTCTGCTCCATCTGCAACAATGTGACGGATATTGACCCCTGCGTTTACTGCGCGAGCCCCGCGCGCAACCAGCGCATGGTCTGCGTGGTCGAGGAGCCCACCAGCATCGAATCGGTGGAGCGCACCCGCGCCTACCAGGGCGTTTACCACGTGCTCCACGGCACGCTCTCGCCGCTGCACGGCGTCGGCCCGGACCAGCTTCGCGCCCGATCGCTGGTCGAGCGCGTGGAGCGCGGCGAGATCGACGAGGTGATCCTGGCCACCAGCCCCACCCTCGAAGGCGAGGCCACCGCCAACTGGCTGGCCACCGCGCTGCACCGCTTTCCCGTGAAGATCACGCGCATCGCCACCGGCGTTCCCGCCGGCAGCGAGATCGAATACATGGACGAGGTAACAATGGCGCGGGCGATGGAAGGACGCAGGGAGATCTAACGGCAGTAGGCCGGCAAGTCAGCGGTCGACTTTATTAACAAGGGCACGACTTCAGCCAAGCCGCAAAATCGCTCATCAATCTCTGGGCTTCACAGGCTGGGGATACACCAACGCTGAAGTTGCCCAAACCTCCCAGGACGAATTCTTGGGACATTTCTGTCAGGGATTTCCGGCAATCATTCGTAACAAACAAGCGGGAGGAGCACGATGGCCCTTCCCGCATACTCGTGGCTTGCCGGCGCCGGCGCGTAAAAACTATTTCGAAATTTGGTCCAGCGCCAGATTCAACTCCAGCACATTCACCCGCGGCTCGCCGAGGAAGCCCAGTTGGCGGGGGGTAATGTGCGCGGCAATCAGCTTGCGCACAGCATCCAGTGAAAGCCCTCGCGCCTTGGCCACGCGCGGCGCCTGGTAGTAGGCGTCGTCGGGCGTGATGTCGGGGTCGAGGCCGGAACCGGAGGTGGTCACCATGTCGATGGGCACCGGCTGGCCGGGATTCTCCGCTTGCAGCTTGTGGATGGCGTCCTGAATGCGCTGGATGAGAACCTTGTTGGACTGTGCCAGGTTCGACCCTCCCGAAGAGGTCGCGTCGTAGCCATTGCCCGCATCCGATGGACGGGGATGGAAATATCGGTCCGAGGTGAAGCTCTGCGCGATCAGCGAGGAGCCGATCACCTGGCCGTTGCGCAGGATCAAGCTGCCATCGGCCTGGCGCGGAAACAGGACATGCGCAATCCCGGTCACCAGCAGCGGGTAGCCCAGCCCGAACAGCGCCGCGGTGAACAGCGTGAAGCGGATAG
>JAJYZC010000002.1 GCA_021800255.1 Acidobacteriota bacterium | reverse complement strand
CATGTGTATGGTCTGCGGGCCCGTCCGTACGGCTCTTGAGCGGCGAATGCGTTGAGCGCAACCGATTCTTGAAGACGAGCGGCCCGGGTCCGAAAGAGGACGCGGGCCGCTTTCGTGTTCTGGGCGGCCTGCGGTGGCCCCGCGCCGTGTTCCCAAGGCCAGAACCCACAAAAGCTAAAGGAGCCGATCATGTCCGAAGCCCATCAGCAACAACTTGCCACGCTGGCCGTGCACGCCGGTCAGACGGCTGACCCCGCCACCGGCGCGCGCGCCGTGCCCATCTATCAGACCACCTCCTATCTCTTCCAGGACGCGGACCACGCAGCGCGGCTGTTTGCGCTGAAGGAGTTTGGCAACATCTACACGCGCATCATGAACCCCACCACCGACGTCTTAGAGAAGCGCGTGGCGGCGCTGGAAGGCGGGGCAGCGGCGCTGGCTACGGCCTCGGGCCAGGCGGCCGAGACGCTTGCGCTCACCACCCTGGCCGCGGCCGGCGACGAGATCGTCTCCACCACCTCGCTCTACGGCGGCACTTACAATCTCTTCCACTACACGCTGCCCCGGCTGGGCATTGTGGTGCGTTTTGTCGACGCCGGCGACTTCGACGGCATCCGCGCGGCCATCAACGCGAAGACCCGCGCTCTCTACACCGAGACGCTGGGCAATCCCAAGCTCGACGTAGTGGACATCGAAAAGCTGGCCGCTATCGCGCACCAGCACAAGCTGCCGCTGATTATCGACAACACCTCGGCTTCGCCGGCGCTGGTACGGCCCATCGAGTGGGGCGCGGACATCGTGCTGAACTCGGCCACCAAGTTTCTGGGCGGCCACGGGCTGGCCATCGGCGGGGTGATCGTGGACGCTGGCAAGTTCGATTGGGCCGGATCGGGCCGCTTCAAGGACTTCGTTGAGCCTGATCCCTCCTATCATGGCTTGTCATATACGGAGGCCTTTGGACCGCTGGCCTTCATCCTGAAGGCGCGTGTGCAGGGGCTGCGCGATACCGGCGCGGCGCTTTCGCCATTTAACGCTTTCCTGCTCCTCCAGGGCGTGGAGACGCTGCACCTGCGCATGGAGCGCCACTCGCAGAATGCGCTGGCCGTGGCCGAGCACCTGGAACAGCATCCTGGCATTGAGTGGGTCAACTATCCCGGCCTTGCCTCCAGCCGCTACTTTACACTCGCTCAGAGGTACATGCCGAAGGGCCAAGGCGCGCTGGTGACCTTTGGCATCAAGGGAGGCTACGCGGCGGGCAAGAAGCTCATGAACGAGCTCAAGCTGTTCTCGATGCTGGCCAACATCGGCGACGCCAAGTCGCTGGTGATTCACCCCGCCTCGACCACCCATCAGCAGCTTTCCGTCGAGGAGCAGGCTTCCACGGGCGTGACGCCCGAGCTGGTGCGGCTCTCCGTGGGCATCGAGGACATCCGCGACATCCTGGCCGATCTCGATCAGGCAATTGAAGCCGCGAACGGCCACAAATTCACCGGCCCGGCAAAGGCTGCGGTTCGATAAGGCACAATAGGGAAGGCAGTTATTCGCAGTTAGCTCTTAGCTCTTAGTCCCCTAGTCGAGGCTAGGAGATTCGGGATCGGCGCTGAAACCTGAAACCTGTTTTTATGACCGATGCATTCACCCGCAGCGGCGCTTCGCCGCCGGAAACGAAAACTGGGACCCCGGCGTCCACCGCGGAGGATTCGTCCGCGAAGAAAAGGATCGTCGAGCCCACCTACGAAGGCGACTTCGTGCTCGACGAGCGCCTGCCGCTGGAGTGCGGGCGCGCGTTGGTCTGTCCCACGCTGCATTACGCCGTTTACGGCCGGCTGAATGCGGCGCGAGACAACGCCGTGCTGGTTTGCCACGCGCTATCGGGGTCGGCGCTGGTAGGCTCCTGGTGGCCCGAGGTCTTTGCGCCCGGCGCGGTGCTCTCGCTGGAGCACGACTTCGTGATCTGCATCAACTTGCTGGGATCCTGTTACGGCTCCACGGGGCCCAGCTCGGTGAATCCTGAAACTGGCGAGCCGTATGGGCCCGATTTTCCGCTGGTCTCCATCCGCGACAACGTGCGGGCTCAGGCGCGGCTGCTCGATTCGCTGGGTGTCCGTCGCCTTCGCCTGGTGCTTGGCGGCTCAATCGGGGCCATGCAGGCCCTGGAGTGGACCATCCAGTTTCCCCAGCGCGTGGAGCGCGCGCTGGTGGTCGGCGTTACGCCGCTTTCGGCTATGGGCTTGGCGCTGAATCATCTCCAGCGTCAAGCCATCCAGCACGACCCGGAATGGAATGGCGGCCGCTACTTGCCGCAGAAGCCTCCCCGCCGCGGCTTGGCGCTGGCCCGCCAGATCGCCATGATTAGCTACAAATCCGCGCCGCTGTTCGAGGAGCGTTTTGGCCGTAATCCCAACCGCAACGGCGAAGACCCATGGGCGGCTAATGGCCTCGACGGAGGCCTTACAGGCGGGCGTTTCGACGTGGCCGGCTATCTGGACCATCAGGGGCAGCGATTCATTGACCGCTTCGACGCCAACTCCTACCTGGCCATTCTGCGCACCATGGACACCTGGGATCCTCTGCGCGGATACGCCTCGCCGGAGGAAGCCTTTGCAGGAATCCGTGCCAGGCTTATCTTTATCGGCATCAGCACCGACTGGCTGTTTCCTGCCGCGGAGGTGCGGCGGTTCGCGGAGACCATCCGCGCCGCCGGCGCCCATGCCGAGTACCGGGAGATGGTCAGCGCCCACGGCCACGACGCCTTCCTGGCCGAGCAGGCGGAGCTGGTGCGGCTGCTACACTGAAGCCTGTTCGCACGATTCGGACGGCTCGCCCGGATCGCGCGAACAGACCCCAGCTTCCTCACCGCGGGTTTTTCCTTGTTCGGCTGGAAAGAGTTGAGTTTGACCTCCCTGCCGGGCGCGCCTATACTCCACCTAGTTCTTGCCCTCGTTGTTGATTGTGTCTTGGTCCGCCATCACTTCCCGTAAGAGGCGGGATATGGCCCGCGATGATTGCTGGGGGTTGGCCGGGCATGGGCCCATGTTCGCCGTGCGGTTAAAGAGCCGCGCGGAATATCAAAGGAGATTTTTTTCGCATGAAGCGTTTGCTCGCCGTAATTCTTACGCTGGCCTCAGGTATGGTTTTGAGCGCCGCAGCCCAATCGCCCGCCGCTCCCGCAGCGGCCTCTGGCGCGCCGCCGGCCAAGGTCGCCGTCATTGCTTTCCAAACCGCGGTCGTCCAGACCAACGAATTTAAGCGCAACATGGCCGAGCTGCAGAAGAAATACGGTCCCCAGCGCCAACAACTCGAAGCGTTGAGCAACCAGATCGATACCATGAGCAAGCAGTTGCAGGCGCAGCAGGCCACGTTGAGCGAGGCCCAGCGCGCCGCTCAAGCCAGCGCCATCGACGCCAAGAAGAAGCAGTTGGACCGCGACGCCCAAGATGCGCAAAGCGCCTTCCAGCAGGATATGCAGGATATGTTCACGGCCACGGCCAAGAAGGTCTACGGGGTCATGGACGGCTACGTGAAGCAGCGCGGATACACCTTGGTGCTAGACGCCTCGCAGCAGCAATCGCCCATCCTCTATGCAGCCGATTCGACCGACATTACCAAGGCCGTCTTGGACGCCTACAACGCCAAGTCGGGAATACCGGCCCCAGCGGCTCCTGCGCCCCAACCGGCGCGGACCGTAAAACCGGCCGTAAAGCCGGCCGTGAGGCACTGATGTGGAGCCGGAAACGGGCGGGGAGAGAGCAGACAGGGCAGTTGTTTTTGTGCGTCGAGCTGGTTTGACGGGCCTTCCTCGCCCCCCTATAATCGCCAGTAGCTCATGTTGACGTTACCGTCCGCGTCTTTTCTTGCCTCTGTTCCAACCGGAGCAGAGTTTCACAAAAAAGACCGTGAGTTTGGGGAGGGTTTGGAGCCTTGGTGCGCAACCGGACTGGCATAACCAGCAAACCGTCTCCGCAGAGAGACTAACCGGGCGTCAGGCCTTCAAAATGGGCGCGTACACTGTGTGGAAGCGCCTTGGAGGGTGGGCAGTACGTCCGGGATTGACGAAGGAGTTTTGGATTCAAATGAAGCGCTCGTTTGCAATCGTTCTTTTGCTGGCATCTGGCTTGGTCCTGAATGCCGCTGCCCAGACCTCAACCGCTCCTGCAACGGCGTCAGCTCCGGCAGCAAGGATCGCCGTCATTGCCTTTCAAGTAGCCGTCGCGCAGACCAACGAAGGCCAGCGGGACTTCGCCGACCTGGAGAAAAAATTCGAGCCGCGGCGCGCGCAGCTCAAGGCCCTCAGCGATGAGATCGACGCCGAGACCAAGGAATTGAAAGCGGATTCCAATACGCTGACCGATGTAGAACGCGCCAATCGCTCACGGGATATTCAAAATAAGCAGACGGAACTGAACCGCTCTGCGCAAGACGCTCAGAGCGATTTCCAGACAGCCATGCAAAACCTTTACACCAGTCTGGCGGCCAAGGTTTACGACGTGATGGAAGCGTATGCCAAAGAGCACGGCTACACGCTGGTGCTGGATATATCGCAGCAGCAGTCTCCAGTGCTCTATGCCACAAACTCCACGAATATCACCAAGGCCGTGATCGACGCCTACAATTTGAAGTCGGGCATTCCGGCGCCACCGCCGCAAGCAGGTTCCAACCTGCCTCCTGCGGCGCCCATGCCCAGAACCGCCGCGCCTACGACTGCGCACTAGAGCGGTTTCAGAATTTACGTGTCATTTGAAGTTTGTGCGAAGGGGCATTTTTTAAGGAGAATGCCCTCGGCAGTGTCCTTTCTGGGAATAGCAATTCTGGAACCGCTGTAAGGTTTGCACAGTGCGGCGCAGAACAAGCCCCGAAGGGCCTGTAGGTGTGCGTTTGCCGCTTTTGCGCCCAACACAGGAAAAATTGACGCCGTGGGCGCAAGAATCCGGATTTCCATCCCCCCCTGTGGAAAAAAATGTGGATTACTTGCAGAATCGGTGCGTCCAGAACCGGAATGATGCCCTTGTCTCCCGTCATTTGATTTGGCATAGCGAGGTAAGTCTTTATTTATCAAAGAACCCCTGCGAGAGAGATCCCTATTCTCACGGACAGTCCGGCTACGGATGCTTGGCCACTGGCTTGCAAAGGTTTCCACAGACGCGGATGAACATCAGGTAACTAAAGTATCTATTGGGTACGCCGCCTTGCGGCTACTTCTGGTCCTCGCCTACGCGCAACACCGCCAGAAATGCCTCCTGAGGAATATCGACCCTGCCGATGCGCTTCATGCGCTTTTTGCCTTCCTTCTGTTTTTCAAGGAGTTTGCGCTTGCGGGTGATGTCGCCGCCGTAACACTTGGCCAGCACGTTCTTGCGCAGCGGACTGACGGTTTCGCGGGCGATGATTTTGGCGCCGATGGCGGCCTGGATGGCTACCTCGAACTGCTGGCGGGGGATCAGCTCGCGCATCTTGGAGACCAAGGCGCGTCCGCGCTCGTAGGCGTGGTCGCGGTGGACGATGATGGAGAGCGCATCGACCGGCTCGCCGGAGACCAGCACATCGAGCTTGACCATCGGCGACTCCCACTCGCCGGCCAGTTGATAGTCGAGCGATGCGTAGCCGCGCGAGATGGATTTGAGGCGGTCGTAGAAGTCGAGCACGATCTCGTTGAGGGGCAGCTCGTAGGTGAGCAGGACGCGGGTGGGCGTCACGTACTCGAAGTTGATCTGCTTGCCGCGCTTCTCTTCCACCAGCTTGAAGATGCCGCCGACGTACTCCTCGTTGGTGAGGATCTTGGCGGCGATGACGGGCTCGTAGATCGCCTGGATGTGGCCGGGCTCCGGCCAGCGCGAGGGATTATCGACTTCGACCTTCGAGCCGTCCGTCAGCGTGATGCGATAGCGCACGCCGGGGGCGGTGGTGATGAGATCGAGTTCGTACTCGCGCTCCAGCCGCTCCTGGATGATCTCCATGTGCAGCAGGCCCAGAAAGCCGCAGCGGAAGCCGAAGCCCAGGGCGACGGAGCTCTCCGGCTCAAAGAAGAACGAGGAGTCGTTGAGGCGAAGCTTTTCGAGCGCGTCGCGCAGCAGCGTGTGCTCGTGCGCGTCCACCGTATAAAGGCCGGCGAAGACCATGGGCTTGATGTCTTCAAATCCGGGCAGAGGCGCGGCGGCGGGGTGCGCGTCGCCGGTTACGGTGTCGCCGATGCGCGTGTCGCCTACGTTCTTGATAGTGGCCGCGAAGAAGCCCACCTCGCCCGCCGATAGCTCGCCGATCTCCACCGGTTTGGGGCAAAGCACGCCCATGGATTCGATCTCGTAGGATTTGGAGTTTGACATCAGGCGGATGCGCTGGCCCTTGCGCATGGTTCCCTGCATCACGCGCACCAGCACGATGACGCCGCGGTAGGCGTCGAACCA
Organism: Acidobacteriota bacterium; assembly: GCA_021800255.1. Lineage (GTDB taxonomy): Bacteria > Acidobacteriota > Terriglobia > Terriglobales > Acidobacteriaceae > Telmatobacter. The sequence continues at coordinate 108,480 of JAJYZC010000002.1, read as the reverse complement.
GGAGTCGAAGATCAACGCTTGCAGCGGGGCGCCGGGGTCGCCTTTGGGCGGCGGCAAACGGCGCACGATGGCCTCCAGCACCTCGGGCACGCCCTGGCCGGTCTTGGCGCTCACCGGGATGGCGTCGGTGGCGTCCAGGCCCACCGCCTGCTCAATGGCTTCTTGAGTGCGCAATACGTCAGCCGACGGCAGATCGATCTTGTTGATCACGGGAATGATTTCCAGCCCGTGGTTGATGGCCAGATAAGCGTTGGCCAGGGTCTGCGCCTCCACGCCCTGGCTGGCGTCCACCACCAGCAGCGCGCCCTCGCAGGAGGCCAGCGAGCGCGAGACCTCGTAGCTGAAATCGACGTGGCCGGGCGTGTCGATGAGATTAAGCTGGTAGGTTTCGCCGTCGCCGGCCTTGTACATCATGCGCACGGCGTGGGCCTTGATGGTGATGCCGCGCTCGCGCTCCAGGTCCATGTCGTCGAGAATCTGGGCTTGCATCTCGCGCCCGGTCACTGCCCCGGTCAGCTCCAGCAGGCGGTCGCTGAGCGTCGACTTTCCGTGGTCGATGTGGGCGATGATGGCGAAGTTGCGAAGAAAGCGGGCGTCCATGCGAGTACGCAAATAAAGGGCTTAGCGCCGCTGGCGCGCAAAGCCCTCTAGGGTTTAGCTTATCATCGGCAGTTTGACGCAAAGCGGCGCACGCAGGGCAAACGCATGGACATTTTGTTTGCGAGGTTGCGCCGTTTGCCGCTTTGAAGCCATTGCCTGCGCCGTCCCTTCCGCAGGGAGGGCGGGAAATAACCCAGGACAAGCGCAGCGCAGACTTGGGAACGTGCGCACACCCGGCAGCCCAGCCGGGTAGAGGCGGCGCGATCCTCAGCCCAATCCTCATTCGCCGTTCACGCGATTCCCCGGCACCCCTGCTGCACAGTAACGACAATGGTTTCCGTAATGAGAGCCGCTGGGTGTACGCGCAATTTTAAGGAAATCTCTATGCCACGCCGGGAGAATTGCGTGCGGCAATCTCGTTGCTCTATTGACACATGCGGCACCCTCACGGCTAGAGGGATTGACGCGCGGTGGTCGGTCCACCAGACTGGGAAGAGGTTACCTGCAAAGAGGTTACCTAAATACATTGCTAGAGAGAAGGGCCCTTGTATGAGCGGTTTCCCACCGATGGGCGCCGGGAGAGGCACAGCGCGCCGCATCGAAGAGGCGATCGAACTGATCGAGATGGAGCTACGCAACTCGATTGCTTACATCAATGATGCTGTGATTCCGGAGGTCCGGAAGGAGTCGATCACGGCTATGCGCCGAGTGGCGGAGACGCTGCATAAACTCGCCGACCGGATGGAGCATCCACATCAATGGCCGTCCGATAGCGCCGAGGGGCCGCAACCTTGACGTACGGCCTTCACAGGGGAAGGAATCTCCGGCGCCTGGCCGTCGCGGCCGGGCTGATGGTTGTGCTGGCAGGCATGAGCGGTTGCCGGCATCACAAAAATGCGCAATTGCCTCCGCCCCAGGCGCTACCGCCTGCATACCGCCCTCCGCCGGCCCGGATTCCGGCCACACCGGTGCCTCCCGGCGGAGTAAGCGCGGCCGATCTGCGGTACGTGGCCACGCACCGGCCGATCCTGAGCGAGGTGGGGTACGCCACATGGTATACCGCGCCCTACGGACGCAGAGCCGCGGACGGAGAGCTGTTCAACAACGGCGCGATGACGGCAGCCAACCGCACCCTGCCCATGGGATCGCTGATTACGGTGACCAACCTGGAGACCGGGCAGACAGGGGTTATGCGGATCACCGACCGCGGGCCGTTTGTGCGGGGCAGGATCGTGGATCTGACCATCGCTTCGGCTAAGGCCACCGGCGTCTACAGGATGGGCATCGCTCGGGTGCGGATGAATGTGTACCGGACGCCAAAACCCATCGCCACCGGAGGGCGCTGGTGCGTGCAAATCGGCGCGTTCCATAACCGGCGCGTGGCAATCCGCTACGAAATGCACCTGAGACGCAGGTATCCTGAGGCCAACGTGATCGAGTTTCCCGGTGAGCGCAGCTACTGGGTGCGTATCCGGCCTGAGGGAGACAACCGCGCCATGGCCGAGTACCTGGCGGATCACCTGCGGCCGCCCCAGGGCCATGCGTTCCTGACCCGGCTGGATTGATCGAGTCAGCCTAAACTCGCCAGGCCGCAGACTCCGATCCCCTTGCTTTGAGCGCGGCGTGATCCTCAGCTCAATCCTCATTCGCCGCCCATGCGATTCCCGGTCTCGGCTGCGGCAAAGCTGCCAAGATTGGTCCGATGTGCTATGCTCCAGCGTTTGGCGGCACTGCAAGAAACGTGCCGCTTAAAAAGACTCTGTTTCGGATAGCGGCACTCCCGGCCTCGCGCCGAAGATCCGGAACAGGAGAGAGGCAAGGCGGATCCTATGGATATGCGAGGCACTTTAGGAGTGCTACTTGCCGGCGGCGCGGGAGAGCGGCTCTTCCCGCTCACGCGCGACCGCGCCAAGCCGGCTGTGCCCTTCGGCGGCCACTACCGCATCATCGACATCACCCTCTCCAATTGCATCAACTCCGGCCTGCGCCGCGTCTACATCCTCACTCAGTACAAGGCTCTCTCCCTCAATCGCCATATTCGCGAAGGTTGGACGGGAATCGTGGCCCAGGAGCTGGGCGAGTTTTTTGAGATGCTGCCGCCCATGCAGCGCACCGGCGCCAACTGGTATATGGGCACCGCCGACGCCGTCTATCAAAACATCTATTCCATCGGCAGCGAGCAGCCGGAGCACGTGATCATCCTCTCCGGCGACCACATCTACAAGATGGACTATAGCCGCATGTTGGCGCAGCACAAGGAGACCCAGGCCGAGGTGACTTTGGCTACGCTGCCCATCTCCCCCGATGAGGTCTCGCGCTTCGGCGTCGTCGAGGTGGACAAGGGCGGCGACATTCTCGGCTTCCAGGAAAAACCGGCCGAAACCAGCTACCGCTCGCCCTTCAATCCCGACACCGTGGATGCCTCGATGGGCATTTACATCTTTAATACCGAGACCCTGCTCAAGGCGCTCATCGCCGACGCCGACGATCCGGAGTCAAAGCATGACTTCGGCCACAACATCCTTCCCAATATGCTGGGCAAGAAGAAAATGATGGCCTACAGCTTTGTCGATGAGAACAAGAAGCAGGCCCTCTACTGGCGCGACGTAGGCACGCTCGACGCTTACTACGACGCCAACATGGACCTCTGCTCGGTTTCGCCCATCTTCAACCTTTACGACAAGACCTGGCCCATCCGCACCCGCGTGCGCCAGTATCCTCCGGCCAAGTTCGTCTTCGGCGAGCCGGGCCGCTCCGGCATGGCGGTCAACTCCATCATCACCGCCGGCGTCATCATCTCCGGCGCTTCGGTGTCGAACTCGGTGCTCTCGCAGGATGTGCGCGTCAACTCCTACTCTGAGGTGGACTCCAGCGTCATCTTCTCCCACGTCAGCATCGGCCGCCATTGCCGCATTCGCCGCGCCATCATCGACCGCGACGTACACATTCCCGAGGGCACTATCATCGGCTACGACCCGGTGGAGGACAAGCGCCGCTACTTCGTCACCCCCTCGGGCCTGACCATCGTCACCCGCGACGCCTCGCTCTTTGAAAACCCCGTCGATCCCGAGTTTCAGCAGCGATACTGACCGGGAGCCGCGCTTGAAGCATGGACCGTTCGACAGCCCGGAGCCCCATGCGCAGGAACTGCCCAACCTCTGGGAACCAGCCGCACCCCTCCTGCGTACTTGCCTCCATGCAGTGCGCAGGCGCCTTAACATGGAGCGGAGCAGGATGGGCGGCTCAGGCGTTCGCGGCGCCGCGGTTTGCGCTTCAGGCGCGCCGCGGTCCGGATGGGATGGACGCCGGCTCAAGCCGCGGCGCACCGGCAAGGCAGAAAATCTCCGCCGGCGCCGTGACCGCGGCGGCCGAAGCTCCGGCAACGCGCGTGGAGGGTTGCAATCTGGAGACCGAATGGTCCCAACTCGTCCGCCGCTGCATGGACGGAGATTCCGGCGCATGGGCCGAGATGGTCCGCACGCACCACAAGCGTGTCTACGCTCTCTGCTACCGCTTTACGGGCAATGCCGCCGACGCCGAGGACCTGACTCAGGAGGTCTTCCTCAAAATCTACTCCAACCTGGCCAGCTTTGACGCCCTGCGCGGCAGCCTGCCGGTGTGGATCGCCACCATGACCCGCAACCTGCTGGTGGACAACTTCCGCCGCACCCGCAATCAGCGCGCAACCACTTCCCTCGACGACGGCTGGAATTCAGCCGAGGAGTTGAAGCCGCTGGACCGGCTGACCGAAGCCGGACCCTCGCCGCACGAAATGGCGGCCCGCAAGGAACTCGAGAAAATGGTCCAAACCGCCCTGGCCAAAGTTTCCGCGGATTTGCGCGAGGCCGTCATCCTCCGCGATCTTCAAGACTTGGACTATAAGGAGATCGCCCAGGTGCTCGGAATCCCCGAAGGAACGGTCAAATCCCGCATTAGCCGGGGACGCGCGGAACTGGCGCGCCTGTTGGAACGTAATAAGAGAGAGGTGATGTAGTCATGGCAGGGCGCACGCACATTCAGGGATCTCCAGCCTGTGGGCAATGGGAGATGCTGCTCGCCGATGCGCTGGACGAAGTGCTCAGCCCCGAAGACGAGGCGGCCTTTGCCGCCCACATGGACGGTTGCCCGGCTTGCGCGGCGCTCTTCGACGAAGCCCGCAAGGGCCGTGAATGGTTAAAGCTGCTCTCCCCGGAACCTGAGATTCCTGCCGGGCTTTTGGAGAAAATCCTAGTCCGGACCGGCCCCGGAAAGCCGGCGTCTTATGGGCTGATCGCCGGCAACAGCAGCGCATTGCCGCTGCCGGGCTTCGTTCCTGCATGGCAGCAGCCGGGATTTTTCGGCTTCGTGCGGCGTTTTGCCGAGCCGCGCCTGGTCATGACCGCGGCGATGGCCTTCTTTTCCATCGCTCTCACCCTCAACCTGACCGGCGTTCGCTTGAGCCGCCTGCGCCTTGCCGACCTGCGTCCGACCGCCGTGCGCGCCTACATGGAGCGGCAGTGGAACATGGCTTCGATCCCCGTCATCCGCTATTACGATAATCTCCGCTTTGTCTATGAGATTGAGTCGCGCATCCAAGAGCTGCGCGGCGCGGGGGATGAAAGCCAGGAGCAGGAAGACCAGCAGTCAAATCCCGCTCAGCCGGGCGAATCCAGACAGTCTCCCCTCAGCAGCGGCGGAGGTTTTCCCGTAAACCCTCCGCAGACCACAGGCAACCCCGCGCCTGACTCTGCTTTTGGCGCACCCGCTGACTTTCAAGAAACATCGCTGAAGTTTGAGAGCCGGTCCGCGGGTTCCGGCGGCTCCGCGCCCCAACGGCCAGGTGCGGTCGTTGGGGACCCCGGCTCTCTACCCCGGCTCTGCAATGGCATTTGGGAAAGGAGCACAGGATGGATTGCGCCAATCATAACGGCGTAACGGCCACCGCGTATTGCCAGAACTGCGGCAAGGCTCTCTGCGCCGCCTGCGTGCGCAACGCGGCAGGCGGGCAGGTCCTCTGTGAGCCCTGTTGGACGGCCTGGCAGAGCTTTCAGCAGCCTTTTGCTGCGCCTCATCCGGGCGCGCCCAACCCCGCGGCAGCCGCGGTGCTGGGACTCATTCCCGGCGTAGGCGCCATGTACAACGGCCAGTTCTTCAAGGGACTGATCCACGTAGTCATCTTTGCGGTTCTGGTCAGCATGGCTGGCCACTACCCCATCTTCGGCTTGTTTATCGCGGCATGGGTTCTCTACCAATCTTTCGAGGCGTACCACACCGCTAAGGCGCTCCGTGATGGCCAGCCGCTGCCCGATCCTTTGGGACTCAACGGATTGGGCAGTTGGCTCAATCTGGGCGGCAGAACCCACTATCCGGGCCACCCCGGCCCTGGTCCTCATCCGGGATCTGGCCCTGCTCCCCCGGGGCAGCCCGGCCCAGATCCTGCTCCGGGAAGCTATCAGCCTTATGCAGGACCGCACCAGCCGCCTTACCAAAGCCCCTATCAGCAACCGCCCTACCAGGATCCTGGCGTTCCGCCCGCGAGTGGTTTTACGCCTCCGGGCTTCGTTCCGCCCCCTCCGGCTGTTCCGCCGGTCTGCTGGCAGCGCAAGGAGCCGGTCGCGGCCATTGTTCTCATCGGCTTGGGCCTCTTGTTTTTGCTCGGACAGATGAACCTCTTCTCCGGCCGCCTGCTTGATTTCACCTGGCCGGTGCTGCTCATCGGGCTGGGCGTGTGGCTGATCGTGAGCCGTCTCCAGGAGCCGGGAAGCAATTCGCATGGAGACTCGCAAGGAGGTCCGAAATGAACCGCTATTTCATGATTCGCCGTTTGACGGGACCATCCATTCTGCTGCTGCTGGGGATCATTGCCTTGCTGCATCAAGCGGGTCTGGTCCATTGGGATCTGTTTGTTCCTCTGCTGTTGATTCTCCTAGGCGTCCTGAAGCTGGCTGAACACGCGGTGCTGGCTGCCGAGCCGTATCCGCCGGGAAGCTATCCAGGCACGCCCGGTCCAGCCGCCCCGGCGCCTGCGCCGCAGAATACGGAATCGCAATCGACGGCTATCGTCTCCTCCCAGCCACACGATTTCTGGAAGGATGCTGGCGGAGGTCAATCATGAGCAGCGCACCTCCGAACACGCCTCCCGGCGGCATGCCGCCTTATCCGCCCTACGATCCCAAAACCCAGTGGCGCATCTACCGCGAGCAGCAGAAGGCCGCCTGGCGCGCCCAGCGCGAGAGCTGGAAGGCTCAACGCCACGCCTGGAAGGCCAGTTATAGAGGCGCTTACGCTCTGCGTGCGCCTTCATTGGTGGGTCCCATCATCCTGGTGGCCATCGGCGTAGTGGGGCTTTTGATTTACTCCGGCCGCATCTCTGGCCAGCAGTTCTGGTCCTGGTACGGGCATTGGTGGCCGTTGCTTTTGATCGGCGCCGGCCTAGCCTTGCTCGGCGAGTGGGCGCTCGATCTCCGCCGCAGCGCGCCCGTGCATCGTGGCGGAGGCTTTGTGGGCGTCATTGTCCTGCTGGCCATCATTGGTATCTTCGCGGCCGGCTGGAACAGCATGGAGCCTTGGTTCGGCGGCTGGAACCATAACGGGAACGGTTTCTTCAACTTCTTTGGCCCTCCCGAACACGACCAGGATCAGCAGCCGCTCAGCGCGCCAATCCCCGCCCGCGCCGTCATCGATATTGAGAATCCGCGCGGCGACGTCAGCGTGACGGCAGGCGGAGGCTCGGAAATCCAGGTCCAGGCTCACGAAGTGGCGTACGCCAACTCCGTCCCCGCGGCCCAGAAGATATTCGACGCTGAGAAGGCGACCGTAACGGTGAATGGCAATACCGTCCTGGTAAAGGCCAGCGCCGGCGAAGACGGCCGCGTGAATCTGGCCGTAACCGTTCCCCCGGCGGCTACGGTCGCCGTCAACACGGACCGGGGTGATGTAGCCGTTGCCGGGCTTGGCAACGGGGTCACCGTCGATGCGCCGCACGGGGATACGCAGTTGAACACGATTACCGGTCCGGTGGTTGTGCATCTTGCCCACGGCGGGCACGACTTCTCAGCGCACCAGGTAAACGGCAGTATCGCCGCCGACGGCAATTGCAGCGATCTGACCATCTCCGAGATCAGAGGCAGCTTTGTCCAGAACGGCGAGATCTTCGGCGACGTGCACATCGAAGACGTGAGCGGGCAGGTGCACCTGCACACCTCGATCACCGAAGTCGATCTGGCGTCGCTGCCCGGCGATCTGACCCTCGACTCCGGCGATCTGCGCGTGGTTGAGGCCAAGGGCGCGGTGCAGGTGGCGACTCATGCCAAGGACGTCGACCTGAGCCAAATCTATGGCGACACCAGCGTGCAGGACCGCGACGGCCGCATCTCCATCGAGCCGGCCGGCTCGTATTCTATCGACGCTAGGAACGGCAGAGGCGATGTCGAGATCACTTTGCCGCCTGACGCCTCGGCCACCGTGAATGGGCGTACCCATGACGGCGACATCGTGACCGATTACGGCCTCGCCGTCACCGGCGGCGCAAACAAGACCGTGAGCGGGCGCATCGGCTCCGGCCACGCCAAAATCTACCTAAGCGCGGACAACGGCGATCTGCGTATTCAGAAAGGTCCGGCCTTCCCGCCCTCGCCGCCTTCTCCGGCTCAATCCGGGGCCTGGCCTCCTCCGCCGCCTAACGCGCGCCACTTGAAAACCTCACGCGCTTTGCCTCCGCAGCCGGTCACGCAATAAATTCGCGGCTCGTCACAGCCCAGGCGTCTGCGCGGGAGCGACGCTCATTCCGCGCCGCTTGGGTTTTATGCGGTTGACGTTGTATGCTCCAGTCGCGGGGGCTGTGCAGTTCCCCGCTGTTCGGGGAGGTTGATCTTCGCCATGACGCATACGCCCGTCAGAGTCATCACGGTGGAGCGCGAGTACGGCTCGCGCGGCGGCGAATTTGCTCACGATCTGGCCCGCCATCTGGGCTGGCGGCTGCTGGACTCAGAACTGGTCACGGGCGCGGCCCGCATGGCGGGCGTGGACCCGCAAGCAGCCGCCCGCTTCGACGACCGGCTCGATCCCTGGTATTACCGTTACGGCAAAGTTCTCTGGCAGGATCCTGTGTATGCGCCGGCCCCCGGCAGCGAGGGGCGGGCCTTCGACTGCGAACGCATGTATTCGCTCATCCGCGAGGAGATCGTCGCCGCGGCAAAAGTGGGCGGCTGCGTGCTGGTGGGACGCGGCGCGGCCTGCGCGCTGGCCGGCCAGCCGGGATGCTTCCACATCTTTGTCTACGCCACGGCCACGGCCAAGCGCGAGTGGTTCGCCAAAGCCTTTCCCGCCAAGGCCCATCACGCCGACCAGCACCTGGCGGCCTTCGATAAGAGCCGCGCCGCGGTCATTCGCAAGTTCTACGGGCAGGATTGGTGTGCGCACAGCCTCTATCACATGCTGCTGAACTCATCGATGGGCACTGAGACCATGATCGCCGCCGTCCAGGGCGCCACCGGCCTGGCCGCTGCACCGGCGCCGGCCGCAGAAGAGGCTCCGGCAGGCAAAGCATAGGCGTCAACGCGGATACTTTCTACAAGCTCACGTCCCGAGCCACTCCCAAAGTCACTGGAAAAGTCAGTTTCCTGTGCCCGCGCAGGACGGTGACATGAACGGTGTCGCCGGCCCGGTGCTGGTCCATGATGGCATTGATGTCTTGGGTATTGGTCACCCGCTGACCGTCAATGGCGATAATCAGGTCGCCGCCCAGCATGATGGGAGTATTGCCCACGTAAGCCTGTTGTTTGCCGCCGTGCAGCCCGGCGCGTTCAGCCGCGCCGCCGGGAATCACTTTCAGGATGAGCACGCCGTAATCCGCGGCCAACCCCATCTGCTCGGCCAGGTCGGGTCCGATGGGGTAGTCGAGGATGCCCAGGGAAGGCCGCCGCACGCGCCCGTACCGCGTAAGATCGGCGAGCACGGCTTTGGCTGTATTGATGGGAATGGCGAAGCCGATCCCGGAACTCTGGTCGGCGCCGTTGGAGGCAATCATGGTATTGATGCCGATCACTTGCCCGCTCGAGTTCAGCAGCGGCCCTCCCGAGTTGCCGGGGTTGATGGCCGCATCGGTCTGGATGGCGTCTTCAATGATCGCGCCGTTCCCGTTTTGTATGGAGCGGATGGAGCTGATGATCCCTTCGGTCATGGTCCCGCTGAGGCCAAACGGATTGCCGATGGCGTAAACCCGCTGCCCCACCTCGAGATCGGAAGAGTCGGCCAGCGTGACGGGCTTTAGATCGGGGGCGTTGATCTGCAACAAGGCCAGATCATGCACCTTGTCTATGCCCACGATCGTGGCATCATAACTGTTCTTATTACTGAGCGTCACCTGGATGCCGCGGTTGGCGTCCTGGATCACGTGATAGTTCGTCAGCACGTGGCCGGCCTTGTCGAGGATGAACCCCGATCCCTGCCCCTGCTGCGGCACGGCTCCATAAAAGAAGTTGAATACCAGCGTGGTCGAGGTGATGTTCACCACCGAAGGCAGCACGCTTTTGTATATCTCGATTCCGGTCTCTTCCTGGGCGTCGCAGACTGGCGCGGCCTCGGCCTCAGTCAGCTCCAGCGGCGCGCCGGAATTACGGGCGCTCAAGAACGGAAGATGGTCCAGGACACGCCCGGCAAAGCCGCGCGAAATATGCGTGGTAAGGTACCAGAACCCACCCACCAGCAGAACGACGAGCAGAATCCGGCGCACTTTCATGAAGCGAACACCTAACCCTTCCGGACACGGATGGGGCTGCCGCAGCAAAACTCTCGGCCCCAGGGCAGCCCCTCCTTATTCTAAAGACATTGGATGCATGCGATAGCTGCTCTCGGCCTTCAGTCGCGGCCACAGCGCCTCAACCTGCACCTGCAAAGCCTCCAGATCACCTGAGTTGTCAAGCACATAGTCGGCTTGGGCGGCTTTTTCCGCGTCTGGCATCTGGTGCGCCAGCCGCAGCCGGGCATCGGCCGCGGCGGCTTCACGCGCCGCGCCCGAAGGGGCAATCTTGGCGGCGTAGCGGGCAATCTTTACTTCGTTGGGTGCGGTGACCAGCACGATGCGGTCAAACCGCCGCCGCCAATCGGCTACCACGCTCTCTGTTTCGCCGCGCCCGCGGGCATCCCGCGCCGCCTCGAAGATCAGCGCCGACTCCACCACGGCCACGGCCCCAGGATCGCGCGCAAAAATCTCCTCCATCCACGCCCGCTGCGCCGCGATCACCGCCGGATGCACGATGGCGTTCAAGTCTTGCAGACGGCCTTCTTTGAAGGCTAATTCGGCAAGCCGAGCGCGGTTCAGTTGCCCACCGGCACCGGCCACGCCGGGCCCGAAGCGCCGCACAATCTCTTCGTACACGGCCTCGCCCGGTGCCATCATCGCGCGGCCCAGCGCATCGGCCTCGATGACCTCAGCGCCTATCTCGCGCAGCATCGCCGCCACCGTGCTCTTGCCGCTGCCCAATCCGCCGGTGAGGCCAACTCTCAGCATTGCCTACAGTCCCCGTCGCATCTTGGCTGCGCGCACGGTGTTGGCCATGAGCATGGCGATAGTCAGCGGGCCCACGCCGCCGGGCACGGGCGTGTACGCGCCGGCCAGCGCAAAGGCCCGGGGATCGATGTCGCCCACAATGGTCGAGCCGCGTTTTTGGAAGGCCGATTCGCGCTTGGCATCGCCCTTGAAGAAGCGGTCGAACTCCTCGCGCGTGCTCAGGCGATTAATCCCAACGTCGATCAGCGTCGCGCCCGGCCGTACCATCTCCGGGGTGATGAACCCCGCGTGCCCGATGGCAGCGACCAGAATATCGGCCTGCCGCGTAATCGCGCCCAGATCGCGCGTCTTCGAGTGGCAGATCGTCACCGTGGCGTTCTCGTGCAGCAGCAGCATAGCCGCGGGCTTGCCCACGATGTCGCTGCGGCCCACCACCACTGCGTGCCGGCCGGCAATGGCAATCCCGCTGCGCCGTAGAATCTCGATAATCCCTGCCGGCGTGCACGGCGCCAGAGCCGGGCGGTTGGCCTGCAAGCGTCCCGCGTTCACGGGATGAAAGCCGTCTACGTCTTTCACCGGGTCAACGGCGTCGAGCAGGGCCTTCGTATCCACCTGCTTGGGCAGCGGGAGCTGAATGAGAATCCCGTCGATCTCATCGCGGTGGTTGAGCCCCGCCACCAGTCCCAGCATGGCCTCGGTGGTCACGTCTTCTGGCGGCGTGATCAGATCGCTATAAAGGCCCAGCTCGGCGCAGGTAGCCACCTTGCTGCGCACATATATCTCCGACGCCGCCACGTTGCCCACCAGCACCGCCGCCAGCCCCGGCCGCACACCGCGCTGGGCCAGCGCGCGCACCTCTTCAGCTACTTCCTGCTTGATGGCCGCGGAAATCGCCGCGCCCTCCAGAATTTTCGGCATTTTTCTTCTTCCTAGCCGCTGCCTTGGCAACGAAAGTTCAAATGGTTTCCATGTCTATTCTAGGACCCTCAACCGGACGAGACCGCCGGCGCACACCGGATGGAGCGCGCGAATCGAATGCCGGCGCGCTTCGCCCTCATCTCATGGAAAATCACGATAGGTCTTGCCGTCTGGTTCACTACAGCCCCAACCGAGCCCACATCGCATCCACCTTGGCTTTGGTCGCGCGGTCCATCTCGATCATGGCCGGCCAGGGCCGCTCGAAGCCCTCGGCCTTCCATTTGCGCGTGGCATCCACTCCCATTTTTGACCCGTAGTTGGGCAGACGCGCGGCGTGGTCGAGCGAGTCCACCGGCCCCAGCGTGAACTGGATGTCGCGCTCGGGGTCGATGTTGTTGGCCACGCGCAGCACCACCTCGGCGATGTTCTGCACGTCGCAGTCCTCGTCCACTACCACGATGCACTTGGTGAACATGGCCTGGCCCAGCGACCAGATGGCGTGCATCACCTTGCGCGCCTGGCCGGGATAGCCCTTCTTGATCGACACAATCATCAGGTTGTGAAAGACCGCTTCGACGGGCAGGTTGATGTCCACCAGCTCGGGGATGGCCATCTTCATCGCGGGCAGAAAGATGCGCTCCACGGCCTTGCCCATCCAGGCATCCTCCATGGGCGGCTTGCCCACGATGGTCGCCGCGTAGATGGGGTCGCGGCGGTGCGTGATGCAGGTAAGGTGAAAGACCGGGTACTCGTCTGTGAGCGTGTAGAAGCCGGTGTGGTCGCCGAACGGACCCTCGGCGCGCAGCTCGCCCAGCTCCACGTAGCCTTCGAGCACAATCTCCGCCTGCGCGGGCACTTCCAGATCGACCGTCTCGCACTGGACGATCTCCACCGGCTTGCCGCGGAGAAAGCCGGCGATCAGGAACTCCTCGACCTCTGGCGGTGCGGGCACAATGGCCGCGAAGGCCGTCGCCGGATCGGCGCCGATAGTCACGGCCACCTCCATCCGCGAGCCCTTCAGGTTGCCCAGAGAGACTTGCGGCAGGCCGCCGCTCGCGCTTGAAATTGCCCCATCGGGAACAGCCGCCGCGCCGCCTGCCGACTCCGCCATCATGGCCACACGCGCGCTCTTCTCGCTGAAATCTCCGCTGGCCTCCGCGGCTGCCGCAGCCGCCGCCCGCAGCGCCTCGCGGTAGTGCTCGGCGGCCACCTTCTGCCGCTGCCAGTGCATTCCCGTCGTTTGTCCGTCGTACACCTGCATGCGGTACATGCCCATGTTGCGCTTGCCGGTGCGCGGATTGCGGGTGTGTACGCAGGGCAGGGTGATGAAGCGCCCGCCGTCGTGCGGCCAGCACTTGAGGATGGGCAGAAAGCCCAGGTCGAAGCCGTCCCGCCGGATAATCTCCTTGCAGGGCGCGTCCTTGGCGCTCACGGTCTTGGGAATGGCGCTGGTGAGCGCGCCCAACTGCGGCAGCATCTTGAGCTTGTCGAAGAGGCCCGCCGGCGCTTTGAAGTTCATCAGCCCTTTGATGCGCTCGGCGATCTCATCCAGACGCGCGACGCCGAGCGCCAGCGCCATGCGCCGCTCGCTGCCGAACTGGTTGATGAGCACCTGGTGGCCGGGATGGCCTTTCACGTTCTCAAAGAGCAGCGCCGGGCCGCCCGCCTTGCTCACGCGGTCGGTAATCTCGGTAATCTCCAGCTCCGGCGAAACTTCTGCGCGGATGCGCTTCAACTCGCCGTGTTTTTCCAGAGTTTTGATCCAGTCGCGCAGATCGTCGTAGGCCAAGGGCGTGCTCCTGTCTGGTGGCGGTCGCTCCTCATCCATGTTAAGCCAGAGAGATAGGTGCGGAGGATCAGAGATAGAGGGCAGGCGGCGGGAGAAGGGTGGGTCCGCTCAACGATCAGGGCAGGGACCGCGAAATTGCCTTCGAATAAGTAACCCGCTTTGTCAACTTGCTCATTACCAATGGATCGCTTTACTCTTTGCCACTGTAGGTCGCAACGGTTTAACAAACTGGTCGATACGGCGGATCAGTTTGTTGGCAAATTTCCCGAAGTCCAATCCAGCCTGATGAAGTCGGTTCTCAGGAAAAAAGGAAAGGGCCAGAAGCAAGTTGCCAGACAGCTTATTAAGCTGAGTGCATTATTCAGCGGGCGGAGTCTTGCCTGGGGTTCGCGCCGCAGGCCAATTCCCCGTACAATTTAAGTGCAGGAGTGCTTCCCGATGCGCCGAGTTTATTGTGATGCCAACGCCACTACGCCATTGTTGCCGGAGGTGTTGGAGGCGATGCACCCCTATTGGATGGAGCGTTTCGGGAATGCCTCGTCGATCCACACGCCGGGGCAGCAGGCGCGGACGGCCGTGGACCAGGCGCGGGAGTCGGTGGCGCGATTTTTGAACTGCCATGACGCCGAGGTGGCGTTCAACTCCGGCGGAACCGAGGGCGCCAACACGGCCATCTTCGGGATGCTGCGCGCGGGCGATCATTTAATCACCACGTCGATTGAGCACTCAGCGGTGCTGCGCGCGGCGGAGCGCGCGGCGGAGCGGGGCGCATCGGTAACGTTTGTGGGGCCGCAGCCCGACGGGCTGATCGATCCGGAGACTATCCGGGCGGCGCTTCGGCCCCAGACGCGGCTGATCAGCGTGATGCTGGCCAACAACGAGACCGGAGTCGTGCAGCCGGTGGAGGAGATCGGCAAGATCGCCGCGGCGGCCGATGCCTTCTTCTACATCGACGCGGTGCAGGGCGCGGGCAAGTTGCCGCTGGACGTGCGGCGACTGCGCTGCCACGTGCTCACCATCAGCGCGCACAAGATGCACGGACCGAAGGGCGTGGGCGCGATGTATGTGCGGCGGGGCACGCCGCTGGATGCGCTGCTGGTGGGCGGCAGCCACGAGCGCAGGCTGCGCGCAGGCACTCAAAATGTACCAGCCATCGTGGGACTGGGCAAGGCCGTGGAACTGGCGATGGAAAGCCTGGAAGATGGAACCATGGAGCGGGTCGCGCAACTGCGCGACCGGCTGGAAGCAGGGATTCTGGAGATTGCGGGCACGAGCGTGAACGGGGCCGGCGCGCCGCGTGTGGCGAATACGGCCAATATTCGCTTCGAGCAGGTGGAGGGCGAGGCGCTGGTGATCGCGCTCGATCTGAAGGGCGTCGCGGTGAGCGGAGGATCGGCTTGCCACTCCGGCTCAACCGAGCCCAGCCACGTACTGCTGGCCATGGGGCTGGATAAGAACGCGGCGCGGGCGAGCCTGCGCTTCAGCCTGCTGAAGACGGCGACCTGGGAGGACGTGGACCAGGTGCTGCGCGTGGTGCCGGAGGCCGTGGAACACTTGCGGGCGCTGGCGCCGGTGTGAAAGGAGTTGTCAGTTGTCAGTTATCAGTTCCCGAAGTTAGGTAGCTAGCGACTGGCAACCGACAACTGACAACTGATAACTGATAACTGTGAACTGCTCTAGCACCATTGCCGTCGCCATGTCCGGAGGGGTGGACTCCTCGACGGCGGCGGCGATCCTTGCCCGCTCGGGCGAGACGGTGGTGGGGCTTACGCTGCAACTCTGGGACCAGACGCGGCTCGCGGGCAAGCACGGCATTCCCGATGCGCCCAAGGCGGGACGCTGCTGCTCGCTCGACGATGTATACGACGCGCGGCGCGTAGCCGAACATCTGGGCATTCCCTATTACGTGGTGAACCAGGAGGAGCGGTTCGAGCGCGACGTGGTGCGCCCGTTCGTGGACGAGTACCTGGCCGGGCGCACGCCGATTCCCTGCTCGCTCTGCAACAACCATCTGAAGTTCGACCAGTTGCTCAAGACGGCGCGGTCGATCGGCGCGGGGCGGATTGCGACTGGCCACTACGCGGTGAACGAGTACGACAAGGCCCGTGGGCGCTGGATTCTAAAGCGGCCCGCGGACCTGGCCAAGGACCAGACGTATTTCCTGTTCGGGCTGACGCAGGAGCAGTTGGCGCACACGCTGTTTCCTCTGGGCCGCATGACCAAGCCCGAGGTGCGCGCGGCGGCGCGGCGGCATGGATTGAAGCTGGCTGACAAGCCCGACTCACAGGAGATTTGCTTCATCCCCGGCGGCGATTACAAGCGTTTTTTGACGGCCTATCTGGAAGAGCAGGGCGAGCCGATGCCGGAGACGGCGGGCGAGCTGGTGGCCGCAGCCGGCGAAGTCCTGGGCCGGCACGAGGGGATCTTCAACTTTACCGTGGGCCAGCGCAAGGGATTGAGCGCCGCAGAGCGGCCGCTGGGCCCGGCGCCGCTCTACGTGCTCAAGATCGACCCCGTAACCCATCGCGTGACGGTGGGCGCAGACGCCGCCCTGGGCACGCACGCACTGCGCGCGCGAGGCGTGAACTGGATCAGCATTCCGGAGTTGCGCGGACCGATGCGGGTGCGGGTAAAGATTCGCCACCGGCACGAGCCGGCCTGGGCCACGCTGGAGCCGGCGTCACCAGGCGAAGCCGTGGCCGCCTTCGACCAGCCGCAGCGCGCCGTGACGCCGGGCCAGGCAGCAGTGTTTTACGACGGCGACGAGGTAGTGGGCGGCGGGTGGATCGTGTAGTCCAGTTCGCCGCCTCCTTATCCCTTTGCCTCTCCCAGCCAGCGCCTCGTATCCAGCAACTGGCGGTTATCCAGCGCCCAGACTTTGCCGGTCAGCTCGTCCGGGCCTTTGCCCTCGCGCGCGGACTTCTCGAATTCGCCGGCCATAGCCTGCATCTTGGCGTCCAGGTCGTCGATGAAGTTGAGCACCAGGGCTTCAGGAATCATGGGCAGCTTGGGCGAGCCGAACTCCAGCTTGCCATGGTGCGAGAGGATCATGTGCAGGACCAGAGTGCGCAGCCGGACGGGAAAATCAGGCAGGCTGGCGATGGCCTTCTCGACAAGATCCACGCCTATCTGGATGTGGCCGAGGAGCACGCCCTCGACGGTATAGTCGAAGCCCGTCTCCCAGGTCAGCTCGCGGATTTTGCCGAGGTCGTGGAGGATGACGCCGGCCAGCAGCAGGTCGCGGTCGAGTTGCGGATAGTGCGCAGCCACCTTCTCCGCCAGATCCAGTAGGCTGACGACGTGTTCCAGCAGGCCGCCGAGCCAGGCGTGATGGAGCTGGCGCGCGGCCGGGGCTTCGCGGTAGGCCTGGACGAGAAGCGGGTCAGAGAACAGCTTAGTGAGCAGGCGTTTGAGATGCGGGTTAGTCAGGCTCTCAATGCTGGACTCAAGCCGGCGCCAGAGCGCGGCCACGTCGAAGGCGGTGGAAGGCAGGAGATCGGTTTTGTCCACCTCGGCGGGCGTGGCTTTGCGGATCTGGTCCACTTTGAGTTGCAAGCGGTCGTCGAAGCGCGAGGCCGAGCCGCGCACCTTGACCACGTCGCCCTTGTCAAAGTCCTTGGCGATACGCGGGTCGCCGGGATCCCAGACGCGGCCGTCAAGTTGGCCGGTCTTGTCGCCCAGGATGAGGTTCAGGTATGGTTTGCTGGCCTTGGTGGTGCGTTGCTGCTTGGCCAGGACGAGGAAAAAACTGTCGAAGAGCCTTCCCTCGTCGAAGGCGGCGAGATCGGCGATATAGATGTCTTTCATTCTGCCGAGAAGATTAACGCAAAGGGCCGTGGTTGCCAAAAGACCAAGGACCTGGGAGCCTGTCCCAAGCCCAGCGCATCGGCAGTTACGGCGCTTCTATTGCGAGGGCGGCAGGCCGGGCGCAGGCGCTCCCGGCACAGGAGGCACGGGGGTAGGCTGGAGATGCCGGACCGGCTTCTTCTTTTTCTTCACCTGCGAGTAGCGAACTTTCTTGCCCGTGTAGGCCGGTTTCTTCTTCTTCTTTGCCGTCGTATTACTGCCTAGACCGAGAGGCGCGGACTGGATCTCGCGGTTGGCAACCTCAGCGGCGGTGGAAGGGGCGGGCGTAAACGGAGCTGGCTGCTGCTTCCGCTTCTTGCGCTTCACCCGCTTTTCTTTTTTTTGCTTCTTCACTTTGTCTTGCCGGGCTAAATCCCAGTAGCGGACCTTGCGTACCTGCGGCGGGGCGGCCTGCTGAGGGGCGCTCGATCCCATCAGGCTGTTGTATGCCGATTCAGGCATCGCGCCGCCGTTTTCTGTACCGTTATTGCTATTCATCGCTGGAGGGAGCGTTTCGCGGGGCGCTTGGCCGAAGCGGATTTTTTCCTTCTTGCCGGGGCGCTCGCTGGCTTCTTCTTTGCGGCGCTTCTTGCGCTGGGCCGATGCACTCAACCGCATCTTCCGGCGGGAGCCGACGTAGCGGAAGCGGGTACGTTCGATCTTGCGCCTTTTCTTGGGTGCGGGCGGGACATAGGCGGTGTAGACGGGCTTAGTCTCGTTGGGACTGGCGCCGGCATCCACATAGCCGGGAGCGATGTCGATATAGGCCTGTTCGCGCATCTTGGTGAGATAGGCGCGGGTAGCCGGACCCATACGGCTCATAAAAAGGGCATCTTCAACCTGATTCTCGACCTGACTGAAGGGCTGGACGCCGGCAGAGGTATGCTGCGTAACTTCGAGGATGATGTAACCCTGGCGGGTGAGGATGGGAGCGGTCCACTGGCCCGCTTTGAGCCCAAACGTCTTTTCCGCGAGTTCCGGAGCGAGGTCACTGCGGTGAAAAACGCCCAGATCGCCGCCGTCTGCAGCCGTGGAGCCATTGCTGAAGCTGCGCGCTAACTGGGCGAAGCTCCCGCCGGCGTTGAGCCGGGCTTCGATGTCATCGGCTTTGGCCTTGGCCGCGGCCAGTTGCGCGGATTGCTGGGTTGCGGAGTCGTCAGAATCAGAGGGCGGGGCGCTCGTGGAGATCAGTATCTCGCTCAGGCGCTCGCTCTCCGGCTGCACATAGTTCTGCTTGTGCTCTTCGTAATATTGCCTTGCCTCGCCGGGGGTGATGTCAATTTTATTGCCCACCTCCTGGCGCATCACGTCCTGGGTAATGATCTGGTTGCGGAGGTTGGCCTTGAAGTCCGCCCAGGAGACGCCCTGCGCCTCGGCAGCCTTCTGCAAGTCGTCAATGGAGGCAAGGTGATATTGCTTGCGGAGATCGTCGAGACGCTTGATGAGTTCGTCGCCGCCAGTGATGCCTAGCTGCTTGCCCTTGGAAAGCCAAAGCTTCTGGTCGATCATGTTGCGCAGCAGATTCTGGCGCTCCTCAGCCTCCTGCTGCATGGATTCGCCGCGCTGTTCCGCCTCCTGCTCCAGATCTTGCATGGCGCGGTCATAGTCCATGTTGGTGATGACCAAGTCATTGACGCGCGCCACGATGTCCACGACTGTGGTGCCGCCGTAAGGGTCCTGCGGCAGGCTAGGCTGGCCGTGCGCGGCAGCGGCGCCCAGAAGGAAAACCGAGCCGCAAGCAAAAGCGACGGGAGTGAGAAGAGATCTAAAGTTCATGATGCGGACCCGCAGAGGACGGAGATCTATGTCCGTTCTTCACCTCATCCATAGACGCCATTGTAAACGCCAAGGCAGCAAAGGCGCGACTCGCGGCAGCGCGCCGGCTGCAAATCTCCGCGTTTAAGGGCAAAGCTGGCCAATTTTGCAGCCAAAAACACAGAGAACTTGCGTGGCGGCCGTCTTGCAGCACAGGCTTAAAGTTGCGTTAGCTTACGGAGATCAGTTGGCCGGCGGCGCAGCGTCCTGCGTCCGCGGCCAGGGAAGGCCAAAGCGCCTGCGGCTACCGGAGGTGTTCGGGGCATCGTCCAAGGGCACGGTGCTATACTTTAGCCCAGGATGGCCCCGCGGGGCAGTGTGAAGCGGTCTACCAGTTTTCCTGGCCTTGCCGGAACCGGGCAAGGTCAACTTTTTAGCGAGAGGCAATCTGCAGGGGCTGGGTCAGCCGGAGCCGATTGCGCGCGGGAAAATGGGAAGACGGCTGACCGGCGTCCACCGCGCTCACCGTCTGGAGGTTTTAGCCGCTTATGACTTCCCGCGCACGCCGCGCACTCTTTTCGCTGGTTCTGTTTTTCGCCGTCTGCGCCGTCGTGGGCAGCGTACTGCAACGCAGGGTGGGAGCGCAATCTCCCGAAGACGAGAGCCAACTGCGCGCCAACCTGAAGGACTTTACCAGCGTGTATGCGCTGGTGGAGCAGAACTACGCCGAGCCGCTGACCCGCGAGAAGGCCGACGATGCCATCTACGACGGCGCGATTCCGGGCATGCTGAGGGTGCTGGACCCGCACTCGACCTTCTACGATCCCAAGGCCTACGCCGCTCTGCAGCAAGATCAGAGCGGCCATTATTACGGTGTGGGCATGGTGATCGAGCAGCAAGGCAACAAGGTGTATGTGGTCACGCCGTATGAAGGTACGCCCGCGTACCGGGCAGGAATTCATCCCGGCGATCAAATTGTGGCGGTAAACGGTCAGAGCGCGAAGGGGTGGGGTTCAAACCAGGTAGCCAAAGCGCTCAGAGGCCCCAAGGGTACGCACGTGCAAGTGACCATGGTTCGCTACGGCGCGTCCAAGCCGCTGGTCTTCGATCTGACGCGCGCCGAAATTCCTCATCCCTCGATTGACTTGAAATACGAGCTCCAGCCGGGCGTGGCCTACATTCACATCTCTCAGTTCCAGGAGACCACAGGCGAGGAGTTCAGGGAGGCGCTCGATAGCTTTGGCAATCTAAATGGCTTGGTGCTGGACCTGCGCAACAACCCCGGCGGACTGTTGAGCCAGGCAGTAAGCGTGTGCAACCAACTGCTGGCCAAGGGCCAGGTTATCGTCTCGCAGCGCGGGCGCGCCTATCCGGACCAAGTGTATAAGGCATCGCGCGGCAACGGCGGCAAGACCTTCCCCATCGTGGTTTTGGTGAACAACGGCACGGCCTCGGCAGCAGAGATCGTCACCGGCGCATTACAGGATCACGACCGCGCCCTGATCGTGGGTCAAACCACCTTCGGCAAAGGGCTGGTGCAGACCGTTTACAACCTGAGCAACGACACAGGACTGGCCCTGACGACCTATCACTATTACACGCCGTCGGGACGGCTGATCCAGCGCAACTACAAGGGCGTTTCACTCTATGACTACTTCTATGACCACGCCGGCGCCTTGCCTCCGAACTCGACCAACCGGGAGGTGAAGTACACCGACTCGGGACGGCCGGTCTACGGCGGCGGAGGCATCACGCCGGACATAAGGATTCCTGCCCAGAAGACCAACGACTTCCAGGACGAACTGCTCTACAAAGACGTGTTCTTCCACTTCGCGCCGGTTTATGTGTCCAATCACACCGTAGGCCAGGACTTTGAGGTGAACGGGGCGGTGCTGAAGGAGTTCAAGAAGTATCTCACCGATCAGGGCATCCAGTGGACAGACGCCGACCTGAACGGCGCGATGAGCTGGCTGAAGACGCAGATCAAAGCGAAGATCTTCACCATTCAGTTCGGAGAGCTGGCGGGCTTGAGGGTGCTGGCTAATGCGGATCCGCTGATCGGGAAAGCGGTAACCTTCCTGCCGCAGGCCGAGGCCCTGGAACAGCGCGCGCTCAAGGTTGATAAGGAAAAGACGCTGGCGCGGAATGAGGGTGCGCAGAGCGTGCCCGCGCAGCCATAGAAAAGCGCCGCACGCAACAGTACATGAGAGGCCGTCCCGGCGTGGGCGGCCTCTGTTTTTATCGGCCCGGTTGCAAAAGGTTGAACTGGAAGTCGAAGTTGTCCAGGCGATTGTCGTTGTCGCGGAACTGCGCTTGTTGGTGGTGTCTCTCCAGCAGCCGCTTGCTGCGGCAGGCCAGTTCGTCTGAGACCAGTGTGGAGATCAGGTCGATGGGCGCCATGCGTCAGCTTGCGCCTGTTTGAGGCGCGTTTCCAGCGTGGCTGCCATGCCGCCCAGCCGCAATGGACGCAGGGCGCGATGGAGTTCGATCCGATTCATGCGGATTTCTCCTCGCGGTCGATGCGTTGTTGGATCAGGTTGCGATGCTCGACGAGCTCGCGGATCAGCGGGCCGATCTGTTGCAGCGTCGTCTGCTGAATGGGATGGTCCGCCGCTCTTCCACAAGAAGCTGGGGATATAAAAAGCGCAGGAGGAGAGCAATCCCATGGAATTACACACACTCGGCATTGATCACGGCAAAGCAGTATTTCACGCAGCAGGTCTGAGCGAGCGCGGCGGTGCGGTCCTGCGCAGGAGGTTTTCGTGGACCTAGTTGTTACGCTTCACAGTGAAATTGCATCTATTTGCCGTCCTGCCGATAAAATAAGGGTGTGAGGATTTTATCGCAGGGAGGGTAAGGAACCTTGCCGCTGTATCCGTATCGTTGTACGCAGTGTGGCTACCACTTTGAAAAAATCCAGAGGTTCAGCGATGAGCCGGTCACAGAATGCCCCAAGTGCGGGGGCGCGCTGGAGCGCCCGCTCACCGCACCGGGTCTGAAGTTCGTGGGTAGCGGGTGGTATGCGAACGACTACGGTCACCACGCCGCCGGCGCAGCCTCCGATTCGTCTGCCAAGAAGGCGGAGCCGGAAACTGCGGGCGCGGCAGGCGATAAGACGGAGAAAAAGGCGGAGCCAAAAGCTGTAGGCGACAAAAGCAGCAGCCCTGCTACCGCTGCACCGGCAGCGGCTGCTGGCTCAACCTCTTGAGCGTGATTGCGCGCCGGTGGCGGCCGGCTTCTCCGCAGGGATCTTTGCGCGCGGCAACGACACAAGCGCCGCCTTCTATTTCCGATTCACGAGCCGGCGTGGCGCCCTCTCAAGGCCCGGGCTGTCGAATCGTACTAGAGAAAAGACGTGTCTTTGCTCGATCCCATCCCGTCGCCCGTCCAGCACGCCGATTTGGCCGCGCTCGAGTGGGAGCCGCTGCTGGCGCTGGTCTCTAGCTTCGCCGCTTCATCCGCCGGCCGGGACGCTATTCTCGCCCTCCATCCCTCTACCGATGAGCCGTGGATCGCCCTCCAGCACCAACTAACGGCAGAAGCTCGTCTGCTCCTCGAAGAGCAAGTCTCCGTCGCCCTCGGCGGCCTCTTCGATCCCACCGCGCTGGCGGCCACGGCCTGCATTCCCGGCGCGGCCCTTGAGGCTGCCGAGCTCCAGGCCATTGCCCGCCTGGCCGCCAGCGTAGCCGCGTGGCAAGGGCTGCTCGCTGATCCTCCGGCGCGCCTGATCGGCAAATTGCCCGCGCTCTCTGATCTCTCCTCTCGGCTCGCTGCCGCTGCGCCAGGCGGCTCGGGTGGCAGCGCCAAGCATTCCCCGCTGACGCAGCTCGCCGCGTCCATCGAGCGCACCATCCAGCCCGATGGCTCGCTGGCCGACAACGCCTCGCCCGAGCTGCGCCGGCTGCGCCGCGAGCAGGAGCGCCAGCAAAAGCTGATTGAAGAAACCCTCCGCGCGGCTTTGCACAAGCTCTCCGGCGAGGGCGCTACGCAGGACGATCTCATCACCATTCGCGGCGAGCGCTTCGTCATTCCCGTCCGCTCTGAGCTTAAGCGGCGCATCACCGGCGTGATTCACGGCACCAGCTCCTCCGGCCAAACCGTCTACGTCGAGCCACTGGAAACCATCGAGCAGAACAACGATTTGGTCCGCCTCATTGAGGAGGAGCAGGTCGAGATGCACCGCATCCTCGTTGCGCTCACCGCTCAGGTCGCGGTCTGCTCGCCGGCGCTCGTTACGGGCGCGCGCGTCCTCACCGCCGTTGACAGCCTTCTCGCCCGGGCCAGTTTTGGCCGCAGCTACAACTGTGTTCCGCCGGCCTTCTCGCCGGAGCGATTACAACTGGAAGGCGCGCGCCATCCGCTACTGGAAAAGCGTCTGCGCTCCGCCGGCGCGCCGCCTGGCGCAACCGTCGTTCCACTCACGCTCGAACTTACCTCCGAAGCCTGCCAGCTCATCGTCAGCGGCCCGAACACGGGAGGCAAAACTGTGGCTCTCAAGACCACGGCCTTGCTGGCCATGATGGCTCAAGCCGGCATTCCCGTTCCGGCTGCGGCCGCCGTCTTTCCGGTCTTCACCGCCTTCCTCGCCGACATCGGCGACGCGCAATCCATTGAGGCCGCACTCTCCACCTTCTCCGCGCACATCCTCAACCTTGATCGCCTCTCGCGCCTCGCCGGCCCGCGTTCGCTGGTCCTGCTCGACGAACTCGGCTCCTCCACCGATCCCGAGGAGGGCGCCGCGCTGGCCGTCGCCGTCGCTCATCACTTTCTTGCCGCTGGCGCGTGGTCGCTCATCTCCACCCACCACACCGCGCTCAAGGTCTACGCCGCCAACACTCCCGGCGTGCGCAACGCCGCAGCTGGCATGGACGAGCTTACCCTCGCTCCCAACTACCAGTTCCATCTCGGCGTTCCCGGCGCCTCGGCCGGCATCCAGACCGCCGAGCGCCTGGGCCTCAATCCCGCCATCATTGCCGCCGCCCGCATGCGCCTCGGCTCGCAGCAGGCTGACGTCGCCCGCTTCCTCGAAAAGCTCCACAACCAACTGGTTGCGCTCGAAGCGGACCGCAAGGCCGTTCGCGAGCAGCAGTATGCCCTCAATCAGGAGCGCGCCCGGCTGGCCCGCGAGGGCGACATCGAACTGCGCAACCGCACCCGCCAGCTCGAACAAAAGCTCGCCTCGCTGCTCAAGGACTTCGAGTTCCAGATGCGGGAGAACGTGCGCGCCATAGAGGACCGCGCGGCACAGCAAAAATTGTCCAAAGAAGCCGAGCGCCGCATTCACCGCCTGCGCCGCGAGTTTCAGGAGACCTTCAATCAGGCCGTCGTCGCGCACCGCACCGGCGCGGATCAGGGAGACGCCAACGCTCAACCGCATCTGCTGCGTCATATCGCGCCCGGCGACCGCGTGCTCCTCAAATCCATGAACCGCATCGCTGTCGTTCAGCGCGAAGTGGAGAAGGACCTTTTCGAGGTCGCTCTCGGTCCCATCAAGATGCGCGTCCGCCGCGACGAGTGCTCCGCACCCTCAGCTCTTGGTGGAGATACTGGGAAGGAAACTCCCCTTGCCGCCGTGCGCAAGCAAGAAGGCGTTCACGTCTCCGTCTCCAGCGCCTCCGCCGGCGATCTGCGCATGGAGATCAACCTCATCGGCCGCACGGTGGATGAAGCCACCGGGGAGCTGGAGAAGTATCTTGACCGCGCCTTTCTCGCCGGCCTTGCGCGCGTCCGCGTCATTCACGGCCACGGCGCAGGCATTCTCCGCCGCGGCGTGCGCGAGTTCCTCAAAAAACATCCGCATGTAGCGGGAATCGAAGAAGCCCCGCAGAACGAAGGCGGCCAGGGCGCAACCCTCGTCGATCTCCGCCAATAGCTCGCCAATAGGCAGGGGAGAGGCGCCAATGCGGAGAAGAGCGAAGGGCAATTCCTCTCGTGCTTGATCCACTTGGTTTCATCAAGGAGCTTTGCGCAGCGGATGGACGCTGATTGAGGCGGGGTTCCCTGCGGGCCAGTTTTGCGACTGACCCGCTGTCTGCTTTTGCTCACGGGCTTAGACGTAATACTCTTGGAGTTTATGGCGAGGACGCAGAGATCACGGCTGGATCGAAACCGGGAAACGCATACGGCAGGGCGGTCAGACGCGCCGGCTGCGTCAGTTCCGAAGCGCAATTCACTGCCCCAGCCGGTGGAGAAGCGGGACGCACGGCGAGGCGCAGGTTTTAAAACTCCCAGGGCTGAATTGCCGCCACTGGCTGCGGGAGCCGTGGTGAATGGGCGCGCCGCCGAACGGCTGCGCAGCGGTCATCTGTGGGTCTACGCCTCAGACGTGGAATCGATTACGCTGCCCGATGCCGGCCCCGGCGGCATCGACGGCCCATCGGCGCTGGTGACGGTGGGCGACCACCGCGGCCTTCTGCTGGGAACGGCGCTTTACAGTCCGGCGTCGCAGATTGCCTTGCGCATGGTGTCGCGCGAGGCGATTGACGAAGCCGCGTGGCTGGAGCTTTTAGAGGCGCGGCTGCGGCGAGCCATCGCGCGGCGGAGGCCGCTCCTGGACGAGGAAAACGACGCCTGCCGGCTGTGCTTCAGCGAGGCCGACGAGTTGCCCGGCGTGGTAGCGGACAAGTACGGCGGCCTGCTTATTCTGCAACTGCTGACCAAGGGTCTGCTCGCCGCAGGGGTGCGTGAGAGGTGTGTGCGCGTGCTCCGGGAAGAACTGACGCCTGCGGCGATTTGGGAGCGGCCCGATGCGCGGGTGCGCGAGCTCGAAGGTCTGCCCGCGCCGAATCCCGAGCCGCTGTGGTTTGCCGGCCCTGCAAAGGCCGTGGCCAGCACGCAGTTCCGGCTAAATGGTCTGGCTTTTCACTACGACGCCAATGCCGGCCAGAAGACCGGCGCATTTCTCGACCAGCGGATGAACTACGCCGCCGCGCGGGAGTGGGCGCGGCGGCTGGGCGCGGCGAACCCAGGTTTTGAGGGCCGCGCCCTGGATGTGTTCTGCTACCAAGGCGGCTTTGCGCTGCACCTGGCCCAGGTCTGCCGGCAGGTCACTGGCATAGACGCCTCACGCGCCTCGCTGGAGGTAGCGGAGCGGAACCTCGAAGCCAATCGCGCCTGCCTCGCTGCTCAGGTGGAGTGGATCGAGGCCGGCGCTTTCGAGATTCTGCGCGACTGGTCCGCTGCGGGCAAGCGATTCGACGCCATCGTTCTCGATCCGCCGGCCTTCGCTAAGACCAAACGCGCCGTCGCAGGCGCGCTGCGCGGCTACAAAGAGCTGAACCTGCGCGCCCTGCTCATGGCAAATCCCGGCGGGCTGCTGGTGAGCTGCTCCTGCTCGCACCATGTGGCGTGGGCTGACCTCGAAGGCGCCGTCGCCTCAGCCGCGGCCGATGCCGGACGGCGCGTGCGGTTGCTCGAGCGGCGCGGCGCCGCACCCGATCATCCCGTGGTGCTCAATCTGCCTGAGACCGAATACCTGAAGTGCCTGGTGCTCGAAGTCGAGTAGTTACGCACGGGCGGCGCCAGAGCCGGAACGCCACGGCATCAGGAGGCGCGCCAGCCGTCCCCTCCTGGAATGCCGGGCGGGAGGCGGCGCGGCGGGCTTTTCCGCGGAGGCGGCTGCACGCAGGCGGGCTAATGTTTCTTTCACCTCTGCGCGGAGAGCCTCGGCCTCAAAGGTGCAGGAGCGCAGGTAAGCGGAGACGGTGAGCCCGGCCTCGGCGGCGCGCTGGTGCAACTGCGCGCACTCCTCCCCGGTCATGCGGATGGTCACGCTGGCAAGTTTCCTTGGTGAATCAGGCGCCGTGGGCTGGCTATGCTGCGCTGGAGCCTGTTGGTCCGCGCTCCCATCCGCGTTCCAGGCAGCGGCGGCAGGCTGGGTTGGCATGGCGCCGCTCACGGCTGGCGCGTCCGGCGGCGCCGTGCCGCCAGCAATGGAGCCGGTGGGCTGCGGTTTCAGCCAAGCGTCGGAATTGGACGGTTTGTAGCGCGCGTGGGCGCGCAGGGCATGCTCATAGCTGAGCGTGGCCACATCAGCGGCGAGATCGTCGTCTTTCCATGAGGAGGGATGATCGGCTGGCGGAGGTGCGGGCGCGGCCAGGGCAGCCAGTAAACCCGCAAAGTTGGGGGTTGTAGGGGAGGGCGTGGATGCGGCTGGCTGCTGCATGGCTTGGAGGATAGCGCAGGGCGGCAGCGAGGGTGAGAAGATTCCCATGCGAAGCGGTGTGTGAAATCCAAATGAGGAAAAGTATGGGGTTATTCCCGAAATTAAACCGGGATGGCGCAGAATCCCGAGAGCGCGCAGTCAGTCGGCGGTCACAGTGGCGGGCTTGGAATCGGGAAGCAAGCCTCCGTGGAGACGCAGCAGTTGCGTTGTCGCCTCCGCAGGCATGGGGCGTGCAAAGAGAAAACCCTGCCCGAAG
Organism: Acidobacteriota bacterium; assembly: GCA_021800255.1. Classification (GTDB taxonomy): domain Bacteria; phylum Acidobacteriota; class Terriglobia; order Terriglobales; family Acidobacteriaceae; genus Telmatobacter. The sequence goes on along the minus strand of JAJYZC010000002.1, from coordinate 80,663 downwards.
CGGCAGCCTAGCCGCTGCAAGAGCTTGTACTGCTCGTGGGTTTCGATGCCCTCCGCGACCACGCTCATGCCCAGCACGCGGGCCAGTTCGATGATGGTGCGGACGATTTGCAGGGGCTGCTCGCCATCGGTGATGCGGCCCACGAAGGAGCGGTCTATTTTGAGCACGTCAAAGGGATACGAGTGCAGGTGGCTGAGCGAGCTGTAGCCGGTGCCGAAGTCGTCCATGAGCAGGGAGACGCCCAGGCGCCGGAGGCTGCTCAGCACTTGGAGAGCGGTGTGCATATTTGGAATCAGGCTGGACTCAGTCATCTCCAGGCCAAGCTGGCGGCTGGAGATGCCGAAGCGGCGCAACAGGGCCTCGACGTGGTCGGCCAGGCCCTCGCGCGCAAACTGGCGGGCGGAAAGATTGACGCAAACGCGCAAGGAGCGATGGCGCGGATCTTCGTGGCACCACTCTTGAATCTGGTTGCAGGCTTCGGTAAGCCCCCAGTCGCCGATAGGCAGGATCATCCCGGATTCTTCGGCCAGGGGGATGAAGTCCATGGGCGGAATCAGGCCGCGTTCGGGGTGCTTCCAGCGGATGAGGGCCTCGAGGCCGACGATTCTGCGGGTTGAGAGCTCGACTTCAGGCTGGTAGTAAAGAACGAACTGGCGCTGATCGAGAGCGCGGCGGAGGTCGGGCTTGCGCGGCCAGGCTTCCTTCCCGTTCTTGACGGGAAGCGCGGACCTCGGCGCGTTTTTGTCGAATGCCTTGCGGAGCCTGCGCAGCTCTAACTGGCTGGCTACCATCTCCGCCAGGCTCTCTAACATGCGCAATTCATCGACGGCCATGGCGCGGCGCGGCTGGCCGCCAAGGATGGCGAGCACTCCCAGAATGCGGCCTTCAGGCGAACGCACTGGAACGCTGGCCAGCGAAGCTGCTGCGAGGCGCCTGATCATCATCCGCCGGCCGGTGAAGCGCGGATGCTTGGTAAGGTCAGGAAGGATGACCGGACCATCCTCGGCCAGCACCATAGCGAAGATGGGCTCGCTGCGCGGCAGCTCGCGGATTGGCTCGCCCCAGTACGATTTGATCCACACGCGGCTTTCGTCGGCGAAGCCGAGCAGAACGGTGTCGGCGCGAAAATACTCGGCTGCCAGCCGGGTAATGGCGTCGAAGCTGGGTTCGGAGGGGGTGTCGAGAATTCCCGTCGCCTCCAGCGCCGCCAGCCGCGCATCCTCTTCCTGCCTATCGACTTCGTTCGCCTTTAGTTCTGCTGGTGGCATCTCGTTCAGGCCCTGCGGCCTCGGGCAACCCTTTTGCCAACCCGAGGACAGTCAAAGATTGTGTGCGGCCTAGTGTTATCCAAAACGGCCGAAGGCAGCCGCCGCGCATACCTCTTCGTGAGCGGTTCCTTGCCCGCCGCTCCGGCAGCGCTCCGGCATGAGTTCATACTGGCTTTATCGGTTCAGCCGCGAAACCCATGAGGTTACGCAAGGACTAGGCGCGGATCGGCGCAGTGCGCCAATCGGTTCCTGCGTCACGGTATACGGCAGGAGAGGAAGCGCTCTGAGTTGTCTGGAGGATAGGATGACCAGACGCCTGGGGCTATCAGGTGAGCTTTTCCCCGGCCATTTTTTCGAGCACGGCGACGGGGGCGGAGCCGGGGATGACCATGACGGATGGATCGACGAGGAAGGTTTGCTCCAGAGCGTACTGGCCGCTGAGAACGGCGTGGGAGGCGGTTTCGGTATAGACCATCCAACTGGAACCGGGCGCGAACTCGACGAATTCTTTGGCGCAAGTGGTTTGGAAATCAGCGTCTTCCTTCATCACATTGTGCAGTTGCATCATGAACTCGTCGTAGGGGGTGCGCTTCCAGCGCGGCACGAGCGCGCCAAGGCCTGTAGCGCAGGCGATGTGGCGAGCGGCGCGGCTGAGGGGGTCCGCAGCGCGGGGCAGGGCCAGTTTGCCGGGCGTAAAAGCGCCTAGCAGGCGGGCAAAGGGCTCGCTCACCACCCAGTTGCGTGTCTGAGACGGGTTGATGTTATTGAAAAAGCGCAGGATGCGCGCGCCGCGCGTGGGGCGCGTGGGAAAAGCGTCGGTGTGGAGCAGATCGTTGCGGCGGCGCAGGGGCAGATCGCGGCCCTTTTCTTCGATGGGGCGGTAACTGGCGAAGTCGAGCCGCCAACGACCGCCGTAAGGGGTAAGAAAACCAGCGAGAAACGCCGACACAGCGGACGAATAGCGGCGCAGGATAGCCTGCAACCGGCCCGCTTCTTCTGAACCGGACTCATCGCGGCCAAGGCCGCTCAACCTGTCACGGCCGGGTTTGTAAGCTATGTTTTTGTGGAGCTTGCTGCCGGTTTGCCGGCGGCTGAGCAGAAATTCGAGATCTTCGGCTGGGAAAGAGACGGGGGTTTCAGGAAAGTAGAGAATCCCGCCCTCCTCAAGCCGGGCACACCACATCCGCGCCTGCTCGGGACTGGAAGGCAAGCTGCCGAGAGCGATGGAATGGACAGTCATGTGGCCTCGATTTTCGTTGGCCGCTACCGCATCCTGTTCAACTTTCCACGCACCCACAAGGCGCCGAAGACCACCATGGCCACAGCTAGGCCAACCACCCCGGCCGGGAAACCCACGTAGCGGTAAGTGTCAGCGTAGTTCACGGTATGGCCGCCGATCAGGTTCCAGGCTAACAATGAGAAGATGGCGATGAAAGTGGAGATGAAAAAGGTAAAGAACCCAGTCGCCAGCGTCAGCAGGAAGCTGGAGAAGAACCCGAAGCCGTTGAGCGGGAATCCGAGGAATCTTTTGCCGGGATCCTGGGCGGGTTGGGCGGATTGCATCATCTTTCGGCCTCTGTCATCTAGAATACAGATTCATGGCCGGGACGGCACAGATCGAACTGTGGCACGCGGAAAAGGTAGCCACGCAGGTGACCGTGAACCGGTCCGCGAACGGGATCCAGTACGCCGCATGGGGCGAGACGCGCCTGCCCGAGGCGGATCTGGAGCGGTTGGTGGGCGCAGTACCCGCCGCGCTATCCGGCGCGCTGAGCCAACGCGCCTACTATTTTATTCCGCTGGCCATCGCCGACACGGGAGAAACACTGATCGCGCCGGCCTACAGCGTGGATTTGAGCGACCGCGCCATCTGCCATCGCAACGCCAGCTTTGGGAACACCCAGGCGGTTTTTCTCTCCACGCGGCTGGTAGAGGACCGCTTTGGCCTGGCCTTCGAGTTTTTCATCAACGTGGCGCACAACTTTGTGGAGGCGGCGGGCGTGCCGGAGGGCTTCGCCACGCTGGTGTGGTCGCAAGCCGAGGCCCAGGCGCGCGGCGAAACCAGCCAGGATGCATGGGAGGCGCGGCGGCGCGCGCAGGAGCTCCGGCCGGGCCAGAAGGGCACACAGGCGGGCATCGACGAACGCGCGCGTAACAGCTACTTCGAGTCGGCGTTTTCCGATGCGCTGGCCATCTACATGCTGTCACTGGCCGTGGACTTCGATTACCACGATCTGCGCGAGCGCGAGTACCCGCTGCTGGCCGCTCCGGCGCTGGCCGAGCGGCTGCGCCACGTGGCCGGCCTCTTCCCAGCCAATGAAGGCTACGAGTTTCAGATCCTCTACCGGCGCAAAGGATAGAGCGTTCCTGAATTCGTGGAGAGGAGCGGCGCATTCCCCGCGAACTGCCATGAAGACTTACCCCAGAAACTGCTCCTTTACAATCAAAAGCATATGATCCGTTTCTCCACTGCCGGCGAATCTCACGGCGAGGCTCTTATCGCGCTGGTTTCCGGGCTGCCGGCCGGCATTCCCGTCGATCTGGACTTTGTGAACCGCGAGCTGTGGCGCCGCCAGCAGGGCTACGGCCGCGGCGGGCGCATGAAGATCGAATCCGATAAGGCTCACGTGCTCAGCGGTGTCCGCCACGGCAAGACCATCGGCTCGCCCATCGCCATTGAGATCGTGAACCGCGACTGGAAAAACTGGGAGGAGAAGCTGCCCGTCGCCGCCGGCGATCCAGCTAAGCACCAGGCGGTCGCGTCGCCGCGCCCCGGCCACGCCGACCTGGCCGGCGCCCTCAAATACAACTTTGCTGACGCGCGCTACGTGCTGGAGCGCGCCTCGGCCCGCGAGTCGGCCGCGCGCGTGGCCGCAGGAGCCTTCGCCAAGCTCTTCTTACGCACCCTCGGCATTGAGGTCCTGGGCCATGTGATTCGCGTGGGCCGCGTGGAGCTTGATCGCACCGCCGCGTGGGAGGAGATCGCCGCGCTCGCCGCCAAAGATGAGGTGGTTCTCGCCTGCGTCGATCCGGAAACAGAAGCGAGCATGAAAGAGGAGGTCGAAGAGGCCGCGCGCACCGGCGACACCGTGAACGGCGTCTTTGAGGTCGTCGCGCACAACGTTCCCGCCGGGCTGGGTACTTACGCCAACTGGGACGAGCGCCTCGACGGCCTGCTCGCTTGGGCGGTGATGAGCCTGCAAGCTGTGAAAGCCGTCGAGATCGGCCGCGGCGTCACCGCTGCCGCCTCCTTCGGCTCTAAGGTCCACGACCCCATTCACTACGCCTCCCAGGATACTGGCAGGCCAACCCGTTTCACCCGCCCGCACAACCACGCCGGCGGCCTTGAGGGCGGCGTCTCCAACGGCGAAGACGTGGTGGTGCGCGGCTACCTCAAGCCCATCTCCACCCTCCGCAAACCCTTGGAATCGGTGCGCTTCGACACCCGCGAGCCCACCAGCGCCAGCTACGAGCGCAGCGACATTTGCGTGGTTCCCGCCGCCGCCGTGGCCGGCGAAGCCATGGTCGCGCTCATTCTGGCCGGCCTCGCGCATGAGAAGTTCGGCGGCGACTCGCTCGCAGAATTGAAACGGAATTTCGATGGATACATCGAACAGATACGGAGATTTTAGGAGCAGCGAGCCGGCGAGTCAGCCGGTGAGCGGTAGTGGTCAGGAGGTTATTGAAAGTTCGCAGATGATTCTGAAGATCGTCAAATATCCCGACCCGATCCTGCAGCAGCCCGGCGAACCCATCACCGAGTTCAACGATGAGCTGCGCCAACTGGTCGCCGATATGTTCGAGACCACCTACGCCTCGAGTGGCGTGGGACTGGCCGCGCAGCAGGTGGGCGTGGCCAAGCGCGTCACGGTGATTGACCTGAGCCTGGGCAAGGACCCCGCGCAGAGGCTGGTGCTCGTCAATCCGGAGATCATCTTCCGTGAAGGCAAGCAGTATGAAGAGGAGGGCTGCCTGAGCTTCCCTGAGATTCGCGAGAAGATCTCGCGCGCCGCCAAGGTCCGCATCCGCGCCCAGGACGAGTATGGCAAGTGGTTCGAGATGGACGGCGAAGAGCTGCTCGCGCGCGCCTTCCAGCACGAGATCGACCACCTCGACGGCATCGTCTTCCTGTTCCGCATGAGCGCCCTCAAGCGCAACCTGAATCTGCGCAAAATTCGGAAGATGCAGAGCGAGGGCGCATGGTAGGCGGATCATGGTGAGCCCGGCGCAGGGGTTGAAGCTGGTCTTCTGCGGAACGCCCCAGTTCGCCGTGCCTACCCTTGAGGCTCTTCTCGCCGCCGGCCATCAGATTCCTCTCGCCGTCTCGCAGCCCGACCGTCCCGTGGGCCGCCATCAGCAGCTCACCGCCCCGCCCGTCAAGCAAACGGCCCTCGCCGCCGGCCTTGCGGTCGCGCAGCCGGAAAAGATTCGCAACAACGCCGAGTTCCGCGCCCAGCTTGAGGCCCTGGCGCCGGATGCCATCGTGGTAGTCGCCTACGGCCGCATCATTCCGCCCTGGATGCTGGCCCTGCCCCGGCTGGGCTGCATCAATCTGCATGCCTCGCTGCTGCCCCGCTACCGCGGCGCCGCGCCCATTCAATGGGCCGTGGCCATGGGCGACGCCTTTACCGGCAACACCACCATGCTCCTCGAAGAGGGCCTCGACACCGGCCCCATCCTCTTGCAGCAGGAGCACGCAATCGCTCCCGGCGAAACCGCGGCGGAGCTATTCGACCGGCTGGCCCGCGCCGGCGCGCCGCTGGTGGTTGAAACTCTCTCCGGCCTCGCCGCGGGAACCATCCATCCTCAGCCGCAGAATCACGCCCTCGCGAGCTTCGCTCCGCTGCTCACCCGCGAAGACGGCCGCATGGACTTTGCCGCGCGCACGGCCCGCGAGATCTACAACCGCTGGCGGGGATTCCAACCCTGGCCGGGCGCCTTCACCGCTCTCGCCGGCAAGCAGCTCATTGTCCATCGCATGGCCGTCGCCGCGCCCGTCACCGCTGGCTCAGCTCCCGTCGAACCGGGTTGCATCCACGTCGAAAACCATCGCCTCTTTGCCGCCTGCGCCGCCGGCACCTGGCTGGAGCTTCTCGAAGTCCAGATCGAAGGCAAAAAACGTCTCGCCGTGGCCGAGTTTCTGCGCGGAAACCCGCTCGACGCCGGCGCGCGTTTGGCTTGAGCGCCGTGCCCGTCATCTCTCCCGCGCGCAAAGCCGCCTTCGGCATCCTGATGGCCGTCGAGCGCGGCTCATCTCATTCCGACGACCTTCTGCACGGCAAAGCGGTCAGCGCGCTCACGCCGGTGGACCGCAATCTGGTCACGGCTCTGGTTCTCGGCGTGCTGCGCTGGCAGATTTGGCTGGACGCAAAAATTCGTTCGTTTCTCCAACGTCCCAACGCCAAGCTCGATCCAGAGGCCCTCATCGCCCTCCGCCTCGGCGCCTTCCAGCTTCTGTTTCTCGACCGCATTCCCGCCCACGCCGCCATCACCGAGAGCGTCGAGCTGGCAAAAGACTCCGGCCATCGCTTTGCCGCGCGGATGGTCAACGCCGTCCTGCGGCGCTTCGCGCGCTCTGATCCTTTGGAACCGAATCTTGCCGGGCCGGCAGCCGTTCAAGCCCACCCCGCCTGGATGGTCGAGCGATGGGCGAAGTTTTATGGCGGCGAAGCGGCCCAGGCCATCTGCGCTCACGGCCAGAGCCAGCCTGCGCTCACGCTGCGCATCGAGGACCCGCAGGCCGAGGATGAACTGGCCCGCGCCGGCATCGAACTCGCACCGGGCGAGATCGTCACCGCTGCTCGCACCGTCGTCTCCGGCGACGCGGCAGCAAGCGCGGCCTTGCGCGAGGGCCGCGTGCGGTTCCAGGATGAAGGCTCGCAACTGATCGCTGAGATAGCGGCTCACACGGGTGAGAACCTCAACCAAAAAGTGAAAAGCATCATAGATACCTGCGCCGCGCCGGGCGGCAAAACGCTCATCCTCGCCCAGCGCAATCCCCAGGCGCACATCGTCGCCTGCGAGGCGAACCCGCGCCGGCTGGCTGAATTGCGCTGCCGTCTCGCCGCAACCGCCGGCCGCGTGGAGTGCCGGCTCGCCGATGCAACCGCGCTCGAAGAGGAATCGGCCTTCGACCTCGCGCTCGCCGACGTGCCGTGCAGCGGCACCGGCACGCTGGGCCGCAACCCGGAGATTCGCCACCGCCTGCGTCCCGAAGACCTCCCGCGCCAGGCATCTCGGCAGCGGGCCATCCTTCGCGCCGCGTTGCGCGCAGTGCGGCCCGGCGGCCGCGTGGTCTACTCCACCTGCTCGCTGGAGCCGGAAGAGAACGAAGAGGTGATTGCCGCCCTCCTCGCGGAAACGCACGGCATGCGCCAGCTTTCGCCGGCCTCTCTCATCGATCCCATGCGCAGCCAAGGGATTCTCACGGATTCCGGCGCGGAGCGCCTGCGCGACTGCATCACTCCCGAAGGCGCATTGCGCCTGCTGCCCGGCTCATTCCGCACCGACGGATTTTTTCTCGCGCTTCTCGAAAGACGAGCCTGAGAGCCGGCCCATTGCACTCTGGATTGGTGGGTCAGCGATAACCGGAGTCAGGGGATCATACTCCAGAGCATGGCCAGCGTTAAGCCGACGACCAGAATGCTAGTCGCCCATGCGACCCAGTTCCACAGCCGCGAGTTCTTGTACTCACCCATCAGGTCGGTGCGGTTGATCAGCAGCAGCATGAGAATGATGATGAAAGGCAGCAAAACGCCATTCAGGACCTGCGACCAGACGGCGAAGTTGACCAGTTGCGAGTCCGGAAGGATCAGGACCGTCACTGCACCGCCCACAATCAGCAGCGTGTAAAGCCAGTAGAAGAACGGCGCTTCCTTGAAGCTTTTATCCACGCCCGATTCCACTCCCAACCCCTCGCAAACCGTGTAGGCCGTGGAGAGCGGTAGAATTGAGGCCGCGAACAACGATGCATTGAACAGGCCGAAGGCGAAGAGAATGAAGGCGTAGTCGCCGGCCAGCGGGCGCATCGCCTCTGCAGCGTCTGCGGCGTTGCGGATAGCGCCCATCCCGTGCACGTACAGCGTGGCCGCGCAGGCCACCACAATGAACCAGGCGATGAGGTCGGTGAAAAAGCAGCCCGAGATCACGTCCATGCGCGAGGCCCCGTAATCCTTCACGGGAATGCCTTTCTCGACGACCGACGATTGCAGGTAAAACTGCATCCACGGCGCGATGGTGGTTCCGACCACGCCGACGGCCATGTAGATATAGGATTTGTCACGCCACGCTGATCTGGCTGGCAGTTGCACCGTAGCCATCAGGGCTTCATGCCAATTGGGTGTAGCGAGCACGCCGGCAAAAATATAGGCGATGTAGACGAGCGAGGCCGTCAGGAAGACCTTTTCGGTGCTTTTGTAGTCGCCGCGCAGCACCAGCGCCCACACCAATATGGCGCAAATGGGCACGGAGATGAGCTTAGCCACGTGAAACAGGTGCAAGGAGCCGGCGATGCCGATAAACTCGGTGACCACATTGGTGTAATTCACAAACACCAGCAGCACCATGAGCACAAAGGTGAGCCGCAGACCGAACTCTTCGCGGATCAGGTCGCTCAGCCCCTTGCCGGTCACCACTCCCATGCGGGCGCACATCTCCTGCACCACGATCAGGGCGATGGTGATGGGAATCATGGTCCAAAGCAGCGTGTATCCGTACTGCGCGCCGGCCTGGGAGTAGGTGAAGATGCCGCCGGAGTCGTTATCGACGTTCGCGGTAATGAATCCGGGGCCGAGAACGGCCAGAAAGATCAGAATACGGATTCGCCAGCGCTTCCACATGCCCGTAAGGTCCTAGGGTAAATTCAAGAAAGGCTCCTCACTGACCATAACAGGCGATATACAAATACGCGAACTCCGGCGGTCTGCAACCAGAGATCCGGGGAGATCTGTATGGCGAATGGAATTGACTTTGGCTCCCGAACGGGAACGGAATAGGACAGGACGCTCGCCGGCTTCCGCTGAGGGGTAGAGCCGAAGACTCTCAGGCCGTAGCCGCCGGCACAGGCTTGGTTTTGTCCGCGCTCAGGCTCAGCAAGCGTTCAACGACGTCCGCCGCGCTGTAGTCCTCTGCCCCCGGCGCCAGGAATTGTGCGACGGTGTTCAGGTCGTCGCCCACCGTCACCAGGGCCGGCTCAGTCCAGCCGTCTTTGCGCGTCTGCCCCAGTCCGATGTTCGCAAGCAGCGCGTTGCACAGGCACTTGCGCCCCACCGCGTCCTCGCTCTTGCCTTCCTTGGCCACATAGTTTTCCAAAGGCTCAGCCGAGCAGCGGTAGCCGATTTCACCCTCGGGCGTAACGTAAGGCTCGCGCAGATAACCCAAATCGCAAACCCGCGTCCGCTGCGCGTAGACTTCGGACGCCGAAGTGGTGCCGTCGAGCAGCGCCACTTTGAGCGGAAATCCCGTCGGCGAGGCCAGCGGATCGGTAAACACCTGGCCCTTGCCCGCTATCGCCTTGTCGAGCAGCCGCTTCTTCAGGTCGGCTCTCAAACCCGATTCCCGGCTGAAGGCAAACGCGGTTCCTACCTGCACCCCCGCTGCGCCTTGATCCAACGCCTCGCGCAGCTTGCCCGCTCTCCCATAACCGCCCGCCAACCAGAAAGGAACGCCCAGCCCGCGCATATCCGCGATGTTGACCCGGTCGCGCTCGCCGTATACCGGCTCCCCTCCGGCGTTAAGTTGCAGCTTGCCCCTGGGCGGAGCATTGTGTCCGCCCGCCGAGGAGCCTTCGATCACAAATCCGTCCACGCGCCCGTTGGCGCGCCGCAGCATGGACGCGGCCAGAACGTTGGATGAGACAATAGCCAAGAACTTCGGCCTTTCGAGAGCCGGCAGCGGGCCTTCCGCATACTCGGAAGGGTCAAGGCGCATGAGCGTGTCTATACTCGCGAACTGCTCCTGCGCAGCCCCGGTCACAGCGAGCCGGTACTCGGCTGTCCGTTGGGCTGCAAACGCATCCAGCACGCCGGGAATGTGCAGCGGAATGCCGGCGCCCATGAGCACGTAGCCCACCCCGGCCAGCATGGCGCCATAAATCGACGCCAGATGGGGTAACTGCACCTTTTCCAGAAAATTGATTCCCACCGGGTTCTTGTGCCCCTCCCGCGCCAGAAAGACTTCAACGAAGTTGCTCACCATGCACAACTCGACAAGTTTGCGCGGATCGCGCTTCTGGTGCATGGGAATGACCGGGTATGGTGATCTGTCCGGTCTGCCGCCGGGAACAAAGTACTCCTGCCAGATGCGCTGCGCCATCTTTTGAAACGGAAAGGCTTCTAGCCCCCGGCGCATGTTTCCATCCCGGTCGCCGTCCGCCAGCCGGCGCACAAAGACCGTATCGAGCACCGTGCCCGACACCACGCCCAATTGGCCGAGCTTTGATACGGCCTGGGCAAGGCGCCAATTCGACACACCGATACCCATGCCGCCCTGAATGATCTTGGGAAACTGGGGCATTTTTTGATTGTTTCACAGATTGTTCTGTCTTGGCGGCACATTCTGGAGATTTGCGCCAATCAGGCGATAGGATTCGGCCTAAAACGTAGGGCGAGGGCAAGAACCCGCCTTGCAAGGGCTGGGGACTTCGCAAGCACGCGATCATCCGCACAAAGCCCCGGCCGTTCAGCCGGGGCTTTATTGCGAGAGCACCACCCGTTCAGTTACTGGACAGCAACATGCCGGCGGCCTTTTCCTCGCCGCCGCTGTCGTCAGCGCTGACCGGGCGGTAGAAGAGCTGGTTCTGGTCGAGGTAGACCTCAAGGAAGGCCGGGCGCTCGGGAATCTGGCCGCCAATAAGCGCCTCCGAGAGCGGGTCCTCGACGAAGCGTTGCAGAGCGCGGCGCAGCGGGCGCGCGCCGTAGTTGCGATCGACCAAGGTCTTGTCGAGTATCCACTTCTTGGCCTCATCGGTGACCGAGATGGTGATCGCCTTCTGAATCAGGTTGACGTTCAACTGCTGCACCAGCAGCTCTACGATCTGGAGCAGGTCGGCATCGTTGAGCGCACGGAAGAGGATCACCTCGTCGAGGCGGTTGAGGAACTCGGGGTTGAAGGTCTTCTTCACCTCCTGTTTGACCAGATCCTCGACCTTCTCGCTGAGCAGGTCTTCGCGGTCGCTCTGGAAGCCGAGGCCCTGCTTCTTTTGCAAGTGCCGCGCGCCGATGTTGGAGGTCATGATGACGATGGTGTTCTTGAAGTCCACCGTGTTGCCGAGGCCGTCAGTCAACTGGCCGTCCTCGAAGACCTGCAAGAGAATGTTGAAGACATCGGGGTGCGCCTTCTCGATTTCGTCGAGCAGGACGACAGAGTAAGGCGAACGCTTGACGCGCTCAGTGAGCTGGCCGCCTTCCTCGTAGCCCACGTAGCCAGGAGGCGAGCCGATGAGCTTGGAAACCGAGTGCTTCTCCATAAACTCCGACATGTCGAAGCGGATGAGCGCCTTGTCGGAGCCGAAGAGGAAGTTGGCCAGGGTACGGGCCATCTCGGTTTTGCCTACGCCGGTGGGGCCGAGGAACAGGAAGCTGCCGATAGGCCGGTTGGGCGACTTGAGGCCGGCGCGCGAGCGGCGGATGGCGCGGGCCAGAGCGCCAATGGCCTTATCCTGCGAGATGACGCGCTTGTGCAGCTCCTCCTCCACGCGCAGCAGCTTCTGCGTCTCTTCTTCCTTGATGCTGGTTACGGGCACGCCGGTCCAGCGGCTGACGACGTCCTCAATATCTTCGCGGTCCACGATGCCGGCCGCGGATTCGTCGAGGTGGTATTTGTCGCGCAGGGTGCGCAGGTTCTCGCGCTCTTTGCGCTCCTCGTCGGAGTAGAAGCGCGCTTTCTCGAACTCGTGGTTGGCGATGGCCGAGTCCATGCGGTGGACGATGAACTTGATGCGCTTCTGCACCTCGGTGATCTCTTCAGGCAGCGAGGTTTGGCGCAGCTTGACGCGCGCCCCCGCCTCGTCGATGAGGTCGATGGCTTTATCGGGCAAGAAGCGGTCGGGAATGTAGCGGCTGGAGTGCGCTACCGCGAACTCCACGGCGGCGTCGGTGTAGCTGACGGCGTGAAACTTCTCATAGCGGTCCTTGATGCCCTGCAGAATCTTGACGGCATCGGCCTCAGTGGGCGGCGGGACCTTGACGGCCTGGAAGCGGCGCTCCAGGGAGCGGTCCTTCTCGATGGACTTGCGGTACTCGGCCGGGGTGGTGGCGCCGATGCACTGGACTTCGCCGCGCGAGAGCGCCGGCTTGAGGATGTTAGCCGCGTCCAGCGATCCCTCCGCCGATCCGGCGCCCACCAGCGTGTGCAGCTCGTCAATGAAGACAATCGAGTTCTGGTTCTCCATCAATTCCTTCATGATGGTCTTGAGCCGCTCCTCGAACTGGCCGCGGTATTTGGTGCCGGCGACGATGAGAGAAAGGTCGAGGCCGAGGACGTGTTTATCGGCCAAAAAGCTGGGCACCTCGCCGTCGGCGATGCGCTGCGCCAAACCCTCGACGATGGCCGTCTTGCCCACGCCGGGCTCTCCGATGAGGACGGGGTTGTTCTTGGTGCGGCGGCAGAGGATCTGGATTACGCGCTCCAGTTCGCCTTCGCGGCCCACCAGAGGATCGAGCTGGCCGTCCATAGCGGCTTGCGTCAGGTCGCGGCTGAACTCGGCCAGCAGGCTGGATTCACGCTGGCGCTGAGGCGCGGGCGTTTTCTCCTGCGTCATGCGGGCCAGTTCGTCGCGGATCAGAGCCAGCTTGAGGCCGCGTTCCTGCAGGATCTCGGAGGCGAAGCACTTTTCCTCCCGCAGCAGGCCCAGCAGCAGGTGCTCGGTGCCGATGTGCTTATGTCCCAGCCGCTCAGCCTCTTCCGCCGCATAGGCCAGGACCCGCTTGCACTCATTGGAAAGCGGCAGGTCAACGCTGGTGGAGACCTTCTCGCGGATGGTGGTGTGCGCCTCGATCTGCTTGCGAATGGACTCGACCGAGGCGTGCGAACGCAAAAATCGGTTAGTTAGCGCCTTGTCCTCGCGCAGCAGGCCCAGCAGCAAGTGCTCGGTCTCGATGTAAGGCGAGCCAAACTGGCTGGCCTCATAGCGCGCGAAGAAGATGACTCGCCTCGCCTTCTCCGTGTAGCGTTCGAACATGGTCGTCTCCCTTGTCCAGGCTATCGGCTGGAGTAGCTGTCCGGTTTATTCTTCCGGCCTCAGTTCCATCCGCGCTTGCCCTACTTTTGCTTCGCCGCCGGAGACCATGGAAAATGCCCCAATCTCCGAACTGCTCTCAAGGATGGCGCCCTGCCGTCTCCGGGTCTGGGGATGCCTGAAGACAACCATCCGTGGCAGGCAGCCTGTTTGCCGATCCACTCCAGGCTGTCTCTTACTATCTAAGACTCAAAAACCGCCCCCGAAGGTGCTTCTTCTTGCAACGTTTTCCGGCAGCGAATCTATTTCCCCGCCGCTGCCAGCGGCGTCAGCCGGCCGCCTTCAAGCCGCAACGCGCGTGTACACCGCGCGGCCAGATCGAGGTTGTGCGTAACCAGAATCGAGGTAAGTTTGTGGCTCGCGTGCAGCCGTTCGATCTGGTCGAAGACGCGGCTGGCGGTGATGTCGTCCAAATCGCCGGTGGGCTCGTCGGCCAGCAGCAGGCGGGGATTGTTGACCAGGGCGCGGGCCAGCGCCACGCGCTGCTGCTCTCCGCCTGAGAGCTCCCCGGGCCGGTGCGCCGCGCGCTCCTCTAAATCCACCTGCCTGAGCCAGTCTGCCGCCACCGCCAACGCCTCCGCTTTACGCACGCCGCGAGCCAGCAGCGGCATCGCTACATTCTCCTGCGCTGTGAACTCCGGCAGCAGGTAATGGAACTGCCAAACGTAGCCGATCTCCCGGTTGCGAAAGGCCGCGGCCTCGCGCGGCGAGAGAGCCGCCACATTGGTTGACGCGCAGTATACCGTTCCTGAGGAGGGAGCATCAAGCGCCCCCAGAATGTGCAAAAGCGTGCTCTTTCCCGCACCCGAGCGGCCCGCCACCGCGACCATTTCACCGGCCGCGATTTCCAGATCCAACCCCTCAAAAATATCCAGCGCGCCCCGTGCACTCCAATAGGTTTTCTTGAGACCCTTTACCCGGACGATCGGTTCCGGTTTGCGTGCTTCCCGCGGCTCCGGCTCCCGCGCGGCGCGCGAGTCTTCAGGAACGGCCGCTGAGGTGGATTTCATCATCCGATTACTGGCAATTTTACAGGAACGGGGCAATTACTGCGCAGAACGCGGCCTACTCACTGTGCGGGTACCCCGGCCGTTTCGTTCAGAACCCACTTACGCCCCAGGCTGTTACGAGCGCCACGCCGCGGCCGGCAGTGCAAAGCCCTGCCCAATCGGCATAACCTTACGGAAGACCGCAGTGAAACAACGCGCCGTCTGAGGTGCGCATCCCACTATTTTAGTGGTTACCGGCGCGGCGAACAGGGCAGTTTTAAAATAGTTAAAACCTGCCACACATGCGCCCCACGCAGGCCTGGCCGCAGGAGAACCGCGCGAGCGGTGTTGACGGGGGAAGGGCTACGCAATACGTTTGACTCAGAAAAAACCTGCGCGGGATGGCAAAGCGCAGGAGCGATATGTGTGTAGTGCCGGGGCAGATGCGCTCTTGGGCGCGAAGACCGGCGATGCGCAGATCAGAACTGCTTCTCCTGGGATTGCTATAACTCCTTGGTTGATCGGCCGGGCGCCCCGGCGCGGCTGTGCCGGGATTACCGAAGACGGCATACGAGCCAAGGGAAGTTATGTCCTCAGCAGCGGATCGAGACAAAAACGGCGGCGATTCTCCCCAGTCCACGGGGAATAACGGCAACGCCTGGCGCGACCGCATGCGCGCCCTCAAGAACATTCCGCCGGTTCTGCACTTCGTTTGGGAGTCTGGGCCGCAGGTCGTCTGCTGGAACCTCGCCGTCCGCATTGTGGTGGCGTTTCTTCCCGTTGGGATCGCCATCATCGGCGGCCTTATCATCGACGGAATCAAACAGACGCTGTTTCACAGGCCCTTGCCCGGATACTTCTGGTGGGTGGTAGCGGGAGAAGCCGGGCTGGCGGTGCTCATCGGCGTGCTCTCGCGGGCCGTGGATTACTTCGACAGCCTGCTTGCCGACCGCTATATGTATCACGTCAGCGTGGAGGTGATGCGCAAAGCCGCTTCGCTGGATGTGACGGTGTATGAAGACCCAGTTTTCTACGACCGGCTGGAGCGCGCCCGCGTGCAGGCCACCGACCGTCTGGTCATGATCCAGCAGATGGGCCGCCTCATCCAGCAAACAGTGGCGGCGGCCGCCTATTCCGTGCTGCTGGCCTGGTATTCGCCGCTGCTACTGGGCTTGCTGGTGATCGGCGTGATTCCGGCGTTTCTGGGCGAGAGCCACTTTGCGTTTCTCACCTACGAAAAGAATTTTCACCAGACGCCCATTCGCCGCCAGATGGACTACCTGCGCCAGGTAGGCGGCAGCAAGGAAGCGGCCAAAGAACTCAAGTTGTTCAACCTGAGCGACTACCTCACAGAGCGATTCAAAAAGCATTCGCGGCAAATCTACGAAGAGGACGTAGCCCTCAACCGGCGCCGGCTTTTCTGGACCGGACTGCTGTCGATCCTGGCCCAGCTCGGCTACTACGCTGCTTATGTGCTCAGCATTTACCGCACCATCCGCGGCGTCTACACCCTGGGCGGCCTGACGGTGATCACCACCGCGATCGTGCAGGCGATGAGCAATATCCAGATGATGTTTTCCACCGCTTCCGGCGTGGCCGACCAGGCGCTCTTCCTCACCGATCTGCTAGCGTTTTTCGAGATGAAGCCGCGCGTGGAGTCGAAAACCAATGCGCGGCCCGCGCCGCGGCCCATCCGGCGCGGCTTCGAATTCCGCCATGTTTCATTTGTCTACCCAGGAACGGCGCGCGAAGTTCTCACGGATTTCAACTTCTCCCTCGCGCCGGGTGAACGGGTGGCGCTGATTGGCGAAAATGGCCAGGGCAAAACCACCATCGTCAAGCTCATCTCGCGTCTATATGATCCCACCGGGGGACAGATTCTGCTCGACGGCGTGGACCTGCGCGAGTACGAACTGGCTGCCCTGCATGCGGAGATCGGCGTGATCTTTCAAGACTTCATGCGATACGAGATGACGGCCCGCGAAAACATTGCCATCGGCCGCGTGGAAATCGACCATCCCCAGGCAGAGATCGAGTACGCGGCTGAAAAGAGCCTTGCCAACGGAGTGATCGCGCGGCTGGCCGGCGGTTACGGCCAGATGCTGGGCCGGCGCTTCGAGGGCGGCGTGGACCTGTCGGGAGGGGAGTGGCAGAAACTGGCGCTGGCGCGCGCTTATCTGCGCGACGCGCAACTGCTGATTCTGGACGAGCCTACCGCCTCGCTGGACGCGCGCAGCGAACAGGAAATCTTCGAACGCTTTGCCGAGCTGACTTTTGGGAAGATGGCGCTGCTGATTTCGCATCGCTTTTCTACGGTGCGGATGGCGGACCGTATTGTGGTGCTGGAAGGGGGCAAGCTGGTGGAAGAAGGCACGCACAGCCAGCTTGTGGCGTTGGGCAGGCGCTACGCGGCCATGTTTGAGATGCAAGCCGCCAACTATCGATGAGGGACCTATGAGTCAAGCCGCTACCACCCTCGATGTACAAGGGTTGTTCGACCACGGAGCTATGGAGCGTCTGCGGAACGCGGCGGCTGCGGCGGCCAAGTGGGAGGTATTGCTGCGGCCTAGGACGGACTGCGCATTTCTGGCGCGAGTGCGCCAAGTCAGGCGGATGCTCCGCAAGCTGGAGGCCGATTTGGCCGGCCAGACGATTGCCGGCGTTCCGAACGATCCGGGCCTGGCCGCGCGGCGATCCGCGCTGTTAGAGCTGGGGGCGAATCACCGGCTGCTGCGCGCAGCCGTGAACTCTGCCGGCGCACGCCCCCGGCGCATCGCCCAGCTTCCGCGCGTGGTGCTAGCGGGAGGCAAGGAGGAGCCCCAGGCTTACGCAGTTGCCGCCGCATACTTTCGCGCCGCGGATGGCGTCTTTTCGGCTTCAACCTTGACCGCATTTCTCCGCGCGTTGCAGGAGCAGAATCCCCTGAACGTGGACGAAATGTGGAACATCGGCGTGTTTCTGAAGTTTGCTCTGGTGGAGACGCTGATCGGCGAAGCGCGGGCGCTCATGGACGCAAACAACTCCGATTCCGCGCCTGCGGTGCTACGGCACCTGAAGAGCTTGCGTGAGATTGCCAATGCCGATTGGGTTTATCTGATCGAGCCGCTCATCTGCATCGATGCCTGTCTTCGCGAAGACCCCGCCCGGACTTATGAGCGCATGGACTTTGAAAGCCGGGAGCTGTATCGCCAGCGGATCGCGCAGGTGGCCCAGCGTTCTGACTGTAGCGAGATGCAGGTGGCGCAAGCCGCGCTCGAGCTTGCCCGCGCAGGCGGCCAAGCTGCGGCAGCCGGCGAGCGCGACCATCGCCGCCGCATGCACGCCGGCTACTACCTCATCGACAAGGGCTTTCCTCTGCTCGCCAACCGGGTGGACTTTCATCCCTCTCTTGCCTGGCGCGCGCGCCAGTTTGTGCGCGACCACAGCGCCGACTTTTTCTTCAATGGCATTCAAGTTTTCACCATTCTCTTCATTGCCGCCGCAGTGTTTCCCATCCTGCCGCGAATCGGTTCCTTCGCGGGCTTGCTGTGGATCGTCGTCCTGCTCCTGCTTCCGGCCATGCACGATGCGGTGGGTCTGATCAACAGCGCCATTGCCGGCCTTTTCGATCCCCAGCCCCTGCCCAAGCTCGATTTCAGTGCAGGCATCCCGGAGGAATGCACCACGCTGGTTGCGGTTCCTACCCTGCTCTTGAATGAAAAACAGGTGCGGAATCTGGTCAATGACCTCGAAGTCCGTTTTCTCGCCAACCGCGATCCAAACCTGCACTTTGCGCTGCTCACTGACCTTCCCGACTCAGTCGGCAGGCCGTGCGAAAGGGATACGCATCCGCTTGTTGAACTGGCGGTGCGGCTCATCGAAGATCTGAACCGGAAGTACGATTCGCCTCAAAATGGCGCTTTCCTGTTTTTACACCGGCATCGCGTCTTCAATACCCGCCAGGGCGTGTGGATGGGCTGGGAGCGCAAACGGGGCAAGCTGCTCGATCTGAATAAGCTGATTACAGGCGAATCCGATGCTTTCCCCACCAAGGTGGGCCGCGTTGAAGTGCTCAACCGGGTCCGCTACGTTCTCACCCTCGACACCGACACGCAACTGCCGCCGGGGACGGCGGCGCGGCTGGCGGGAGCGATTGCGCACCCCCTCAACCAGGCCGTCATCGATCCCAAACTGCGCATAGTTACGGCCGGCTACGGCATCCTGCAGCCGCGGATCGGGATCGCAGTGCGTTCGGCCACCCGTTCGCGCCTGGCCGCCATCTACTCCGGCCAGACCGGCTTCGACATTTACTCCCGCGCCGTCTCTGACGTGTATCAGGACCTATTCGACGAAGGCATCTTTACCGGCAAGGGAATTTACGAGGTAGCTGCGCTGCACGCGGTGCTCAATCGCCGCTTCCCGCGTAATTTTCTGCTCAGTCACGATCTCATCGAGGGCGCTTACGCGCGCGCCGGGCTGGCTTCGGACATCGAGCTGGTGGACGATTATCCCTCCCACTACAGCGCCTACAGCCGCCGTCTTCATCGCTGGGTGCGCGGCGACTGGCAGATCGCGCAGTGGATGTTTTCGCGCGTGCCGGATGAGTCAGGCCGCTGGGTCCGCAATCCTATTTCCGAGATCTCGCGCTGGAAGATCGCCGACAACCTGCGCCGGTCGCTCGTCGATCCCGCACTCTTTATTCTGTTCGTCGCTGGTTGGCTGGGATTGCCAGGCGGTCCGCTCTACTGGACCGCCGTTTCCCTGCTCCTCTTGTTTTTTCCCACCCTGGTTGAATTCGCTTTCGGGTTGGGCCGCGCCTTCGCCGGGGGGCAAAAGGGACAGCAGGCCGAGGCGCTCGCCGCCTTCGGCCACGCGCTGCTCCTGTCGCTGCTGCGTCTCATCATGCTCCCCCATCAAACGCTGCTCGCCCTTGACGCGATCGCGCGCTCGCTGGTGCGCAGGTTCATCACCGGGGAGCGGCTGCTGGAGTGGGAAACGGCAGCGCAGACAGAGGCGGAGCGCACAAGCCGCACGCCTATGGACCGCTATTTGGCGGCCGTACTGCCGCTCGTGGCGGCACTCGGCCTGGTGATCTGGCTCCTCACCAGGCCGGGCAGCGCGATCTTCTGCGCTCTGCCCATCCTGGCGTTGTGGGCCCTCGCCAGCCCGGTCACCATCTGGTTGGACCACCAGCCGCGCGAACGCTATCCCGTTACTCCCAAAGACAGGGATTTCCTATCCGCTCATGCGCTGCGCATCTGGCGCTACTTTGCCGAGTTCAGCGTCGAGCGCCACAACTTCCTCATCCCCGACAACGTAGACGAGGAGGGCTATCGCGAAGCGCCGCGCGTTTCACCCACCAACATCGGCCTGCTTTTGAATGCGCGCCAGGCGGCTTGTGAACTCGGCTTTTTGACCGTGCCCGAGTTCGCCGCGCTGAGCCGCGCCACCCTGGCCACCGTAGCGCGCCTGGAAAAGCATCGCGGCCATTTGTACAACTGGTATGACACGCAAACGTTGCAGACGCTAGGGGAA
The DNA here is from genome assembly GCA_021800255.1 of Acidobacteriota bacterium. GTDB lineage: Bacteria > Acidobacteriota > Terriglobia > Terriglobales > Acidobacteriaceae > Telmatobacter. The sequence goes on along the minus strand of JAJYZC010000002.1, from coordinate 60,657 downwards.
AAGCCCTTCGTTTCCTCCGTGGACAGCGGCAACTTTGTAGCTTCGCTCTACACCTTGAACGCGGGCCTGCGCGAGATTGCGCGTAAACCGCTTCTGGCGCCGCAGCTTTTTCCCGGACTGCACACGCACTGGCGCCTGATGTTGAAGCAGAAGGGACGGCCCGCGCCGCTGCGGCGCCTTAAGCCGCCGCGTTGCTCGGCAAGCATGGCCAAGTGGATGGTGTGGCTGCCCAAGGCGCAGACCGCACTGGCTGCGGCATGCGCAGCAGCCGCGGATTCCCGTGAAACCTGGCTGCTCCACGAAACACGGCGCCGCGTGGACGCCATTCTCGCCCTGGTGCGGGATGAGTTGCCCTGGTTGCAGCCGGAGTACAAGCCGCTGGGCGTGCTGCCTCAGCTCGGAATCGAAGAAAAAGACGGTGCGCTTTCCCTCGAAGACGCTTTGGATTACGCCCGGACGCTGGTGACACGGATCGATGGCGCGCTGGCCGCTTTCTGGGACGATGCCGAGCTTGCCGGGCTGGCCGCCGGTCTGCGCGCACAGGCAGCCGCAGCTATCGAGAATTTGCTCGCGCTGCTGGCACAGTTGCGCAGCCTCGAAGAAGAGACGGAGCGGCTGGCGGGGGCCGCGGACTTCGCCTTTCTCGCCAATCCATCCCGCCAGATGCTTTCCATCGGCTACGAAAAGGGAGCACCGCAGATTCACGACGCCTGCTATGACATGATCGCCTCTGAAGCGCGCATGGCCACTTTTCTCGCCATCGCGCGCGGCGATTTGCCCTACCAGAGCTGGTGCAAGCTTTCCCGCGACCACGCCTACGCCTACGGACGCTTCCTGCTGCTTTCCTGGTCGGGCACCATGTTCGAATACCTGATGCCGGCGCTGTGGATGCGCAGTTATCCGGGCACGCTGATCGCGCGCACGCAGGATGCGGCGGTCCATGTGCAGCGCGCCTTTGCGCGCCGCCGCAGAATCCCCTGGGGCATCTCGGAATCCGGCGCCGCGCATCGTAACGAAGCCGGCCACTACCACTACTACGCATACGGCGTGCCCCGCGTTGCGCTGTGGTTCGAGGCCACGGCCGGGCCGGTGATTTCGCCCTACTCCACTTTTCTCGCGCTCACCGTCAACGCGCGGGAGGCATTCAAGAATTTGCATCGCATGGATAAAGCCGGCTGGACGGGCGCATACGGATTTTACGAAGCGGCCGACTACACCCAGTCGCGCAGGCCGGTGCTGGTGCGGGAGTGGATGGCGCACCATTTGGGCATGTCACTGCTCGCCGTCACCAACCTGCTGCGGGAAAACGCCGTGCAACGATGGTTTCACAACCATCCACAGATTCAGGCAGCGGAACTCTTGCTGCACGAGATGCCGGTGAGCAAGGCGGTGCTGAAGGCGCGCCGAAGCGAGATTGCTCCCTTGCGAGCGGCGTAGCTATGCGGCAGTTCGCATAGTGTGTCCCGGCCGAAAGCGCCGGACGGAAGACGGACGCACCCGGCGCTGCCGTACAGTGGTATCCGCCGCGGCATGAGGTGAGCGATGCCCGGGAAACTCTGCACCTCTCCCCATGCGATAGCCTTGAATGGAGGAGGTCCTCCCATGTTCCGCATCTCGCGCCTCGACCGCAGCGAGTTTTCCCCCGATCTCGACGCGCTCTATGCCCAGGTCTTCGCCCAACGCCGCAATGTGCCCAATATGTTCGGGGTGATGGCGCACCGGCCTGAGTTGCGCGACTGCTATTCTGAAGGCGAGATTGTGGAAATGCTCTGCGCCATCGGCCTCTTCAACTGCTGCAACAGCTCCAACAGCGCACTGCGCATGAAACCCAGCGAAGGCGGCTGCGCTATGCCGTTCGCAGAGGAAACCGCCGTCCGATGAAGCTCGAAATCCCCGCCGGCGACTTTCGCGCCTACCTCTTCGACTGCGACGGCACCATTGCCGATTCCATGCCCCTCCACTATATCGCGTGGACCAAAGTTCTCGGCGAGTGGAGCTGCACCTTTGACGAGGAGCTTTTTTACTCCTGGGGCGGCAAGCCAACGGTGAAGATCGTCGCCGATCTCAACCAGATGCAAGGGCTCAACATGCCCGCCGAGGCTGTCGCCGCGCACAAGGAAAGCCTCTACTACGAGCTTCTTCCGCAGCTCAAGCCTGTGCCCGAGGTGCTTGAGCATATCCAGGCGCAGCAGGGCCGCATTCCCTTCGCCGTCGTCTCCGGCAGTAGCCGCACCTCGGTCGTCAAGTCGCTCACCGCCATTGGCTTGCTCGACAGGTTCCAGGTGATTGTCGGCTCCGGCGACTACAAAAATGGCAAGCCCGCTCCGGACGGTTTTTTGCTCGCCGCCTCTCGCCTCGGCGTCGCTCCACGCAATTGCCTGGTCTTTGAAGACACGGCGATGGGGATTCAGGCGGCCACCGCCGCCGGCATGGCCTCAGTGCGCGTTCCGTCGCCGCTCGAAAGAGCGCAACGGACCGCAGATCGCTGACATTTATCTGTCCCGCCGCGTCAGCCTTGGCCCGTACTCTGGAAACACGTACAGGGCTTTGGCTGAGGCCGCCTCTACCATCCAACAGGGCCCCCATCCTTGGCGAAGTCGCAATCGCGCAAGGGGTGGGAACGCACAAGACCTACTCTCGCCTCAGTAGAGCAGCACCGCAACCCGGTACACGGTGAACGATCCCTTCGCGCCTTGGGGCGCGCAACTGCCCACCTCCGCGCCGTGGTAATGCCCCGACGCCAGCCGCGAGAGCAGCGGTGGGGGCAGAGCGGTCAGGTTCGGACCCTGCCACTTGACCAAAAAGCTGGGAGGCGATGCGTTCTCCGGCACGTTTCCCGTTGCGCAGTAGGCTCGCGCCGCCCGGTTGCTGGCCAGCATGGTCACGCCCCTTGCCGCCACCAGCCTCGAAATCACCATCTCCACCTGGCGGCGCGACAGCACCGGTTCGGCGCGGGAAAAATCCTCCACGGCGTAGAGCATGCCGCGGGCTCTCACTACGGCCACTCCCAGCCGGTCCTCCTGCGGGTTCAGCAAATTCGCGCGGTGGCCCGGCGAGTTCATCCATCCATGCTGAATCCCCGCCGGCGAGGTTCCTATGGCGATGTTCTCCGCGATCAAGCTGAAGTGCGCGCCCGCCTTCGCCGCCCGCGCCTCGACCCCCAGTTCGCCTGCATATTGGTGCTCAATCGGCCCCTTCTCCGCCATCAGCCGGCAATGCGCCAGTGCAGCGTTGGTCAAGGCCGGGTCCCAGTGCAGCGGCTTTTCCCCCGCTGCCGCCCGCGCCTGGTTGGCCAGCACGAACAACTCTTCGGCCTTATTCAGCAGGTCCGGCCGCGCCGCGCCCGCCGGCGGCCTCCCCGCTTGCGCTCGGCAAGTCATGGCCGCAGCAAAGATCAGGCACAACACCATCGCGGCGCTCGTAAAGGACCAAAGCAGCGCGCGACCTCTGCGCGGCGCACGCTGCGGCCAGCGTCCTCCACCACGGAACACATCCGCTCTTGGTTCCCAACTTGGATTCGAGATCCGCTGTAAACCCCTCACCATCATGCGCATACTCAATTAAACCCCGCTTTGCCGCGCCTGTCGCTGTATTCTTTTGACTGTCGATGGCATCTCCCGTCTCTAGCCTTTCGGTCTCCAGGACGTTGCGCAGGATGCGAATCTTTGTTCGCCGCCAGCCGCTGGCCGCCATCGGCTTTGTGTTGCTCGCCGGCTTTGTCTTCTGCGGGCTGGCTGCGCCCTGGCTGGCGCCGTACAACCCCTCCGCCATCGACCTGCTGCACCGGCTCCAAGGTCCTTCCGCCGCCCATTGGGCTGGAACCGACGAGCTCGGCCGCGACACCTTTTCCCGCCTCCTCTATGGCGCGCGCATCTCCTTGGCTGTCTCCGTCACTGTGGTCGCAGTCTCGCTGGCCCTGGGTCTCGCTGTAGGCGGTCTTGCCGGCTATCTCGGCGGCTGGGTCGATACCGTCCTCACGACCTTCGCCATGAACACCTTTTTGGCCCTGCCGGGGATTCTTCTGGCGATCGCCTTTGCCGCTTTTCTCGGGCCAGGCTTCGCCAATTTGGTTCTGGCGCTGGCGATCGGCGGCTGGGCCGGCTACGCCCGCCTGGTCCGCGCCCAGGTGATGACCGTCAGAGAGCGCGAATATGTAGACGCAGCCCGCGCTCTGGGCGCCAGCGGCCCGCGCATCTTCTTCCGGCACATCCTGCCCAACATCATCCAGCCCGTCCTGGTGCAGGCCACCATCGGCATGGCTGGCGTCATCCTGGCCGAGGCCACGCTGTCGTTCCTGGGATTAGGCATTCCTGCTCCCGCTCCCAGTTGGGGGTCGATGCTCAACAACGCCCGCCTGCACCTGTTCGACTCGCCCCACCTCGTCCTCTTTCCCGCGCTGGCCATTGCCGCCGCCGTACTCGGCTTCAACTTTCTTGGCGACGCCCTCCGCGACCAGCTCGACCCCCGCACACGCCTGGAACTTGGCCTATGAAACTCGGCATCGTCAGCGACACCCACGGCCTGCTCCGCGCTGAAGTTTTGCCCGCGCTCGCAGGCGTGGATCGCATCCTCCACCTCGGCGACGTGGGCAAGTTTTCCATCTTGCAGGAACTGGAGAAGATCGCGCCGGTAACGGCCATCCGCGGCAACGTAGACCGCGAGGGTCCTTGCGCCCAACTGCCGGAAACCGAAGTCGTCCTCGCCGAGGGCCGCTATCTCTACCTCCTCCACGACCTCAAGACCCTGCACCTCGACCCCGCTGCTGCGAAATTCGCCGCCGTCCTCTTCGGGCACACGCACGTCCCAAACTTCTACCGCAAGAAAGGCGTCCTCTACTTCAACCCCGGCTCCTGCGGGCCGAGGCGGTTCGAGCTGCCGGTGACGATTGGGCTGTTGACAGTTAGCGCAGAGGGAAAGTTGGAGGCTAATGTAGTCCTGCTCAGCGCAGGCTAGATCGAACCAGCTTCTGGTTTGCCAAGCGACCCTCCAGAATCTGCAAACGCGGTTGTAATCCTGAGGCGAAGCTGAAGGATATGTGGTTGTTCCTCGTCCAGGCCGTGCAGCGGATGCATTGCAGAGCACTGAAAATGCGATCCGCCTTCCCCCTGGAATGGAATTATGCCCGGCTCAGGTAGGCGCCTTCGCTGGTGTCCACGCGGATCTTTTCACCCTGGTTGATGAAGGGCGGGACCTGGACCACGAGGCCGGTTTCGAGCTTTGCGGGCTTGGTCACGCTGGAGGCGGTCGCGGACTTCAGGCCGGGCTCGGTCTCCACCACTTCGAGATCGACGGTTTGGGGCAGCTCGATGCCCACGGGCTGGCCGTCAAAGTAGCTGACCTTGATCTGCAAATTGGCGGTGAGATATTCGACCGCATCGCCCAGGGTTGAGCTCTTGAGAACGGTCTGCTCGTAATCTTGCGGGTTCATAAAGTAGTAGTCATCGCCGTCGGCGTAGAGAAATTCCATGGGAATCTCATCGACGACGACTTTTTCGATGGCGTCAGCGGAGCGGAAGCGGTGCTCGAACATCGCGCCCGATTTCAGGTTGCGCAGTTTGGCCTGGATAAAGGCGCGAAGATTGCCGGGCGTGCGGTGCTCGACCTTGAAGACCAGGTGCAACTGATCGTTGTGCTTGATAATCATGCCCGGACGCAGTTGTGTGGCGGGAATCGCCATAGGAAGTGCAGCTCCTTGTAAATGGACGCGCGGCGCGCGGAAAATTCTGATTTTAACCTATCTTCATTGTAGACCAGATTACAGCCGGGAGGGGCGGACGGAGCGGCTGGGCGGATTGCAGGGGTTGGCTGCGGGACTTCAGCTTCGCGCGGCCCGGACGCGCCCCGGCAAGGCGGGCGGGCTGTTAACGCCTTTGGCTCCTGGCGGACGGCGCGCATGGCCGCTTGGCGAGAGGAATCCATTGCAACTGCTACACTATCACCGGCCCAAGACGGAGGCTGTGGAAGGGCGTGAGCGAGTTGCATCGAGAGTGAAAAAGGAGCATGGACGGATGCCGTTGCTGATCGAGAGCAAGCACATCGGCGGAGACGTAGTGGTGATCGTACCCAAGGTGATGGGCGACGACCGCGGCTTTTTCATGGAGACCTACCGCTCCGACAACTTCCGCGATCTCGGTTTGCCCACCGAATGGGTGCAGGACAATCACTCGCGCTCCTCCAAGGGAGTTCTCCGCGGCCTGCACTTTCAGTGGGACCCGCCCATGAGCAAGCTGATGCGGGTGACACACGGTGCAGCTTTTTTGGTCGCCGTGGATGTCCGCAAGGGTTCGCCCACTCTCGGCCAGTGGTTTGGCATGGAGGTTTCGGCCGGCAACAAGAAGCAAATCTACGCGCCTTATGGCTTCGCCCGCGGCTTTTGCGCGCTCACTGACGAGTGTGAGGTGCAATATAAGTGCACGGGAATCTACAACTCCGGCGGCGAGTCCGGAATCCTCTATAAAGATCCCGCCATCGGCATCGAGTGGCCTCTCAAAGACGTTCAGGTCTCCGCAAAAGACGCCCACGCGCAGACTCTGGCGCAATGGCTCGAGTCACCGCTTTCAGAAAACATCAAGTACGCATCGCAGTAGGGATCCAAACCGCAAGTGCTGGGAGGAAAAACCATGCGAATTTTGATCGCCGGCGGAGCCGGCTATATCGGCTCGGTGCTGATTCCGAGGCTTCTCGACCGCGGTTACAAGGTGGATGTGGTGGACCTGTTCTGGTTCGGAAACCATCTCCCCGGCAATGTCGGGGTGCTTCAGAAGGACATCTTCGACCTCCAGACGGATGACCTCGCCAGCTACGACCAGGTGATTTTTCTCGCCGGCCTTTCCAATGATCCGATGGCGGATTTTTCGCCCAGCAAAAACTTCGTCTTCAACGCCGCAGCGCCGGCCTATCTGGCCTATATCGCCAAAAAGGCGAAGGTAAAGCGGTACATCTATGCCAGCTCGTGCTCGGTCTACGGATACACCGAGAACGAGCTCTTCGATGAGGACCGGCCTGTAAGTTCTGCTTATCCTTACGGAATCTCCAAGCTGCAAGGCGAGCGCGCGGTCCTGCAGATGATTGACAGCGATTTTTCCGTGATCGCCCTGCGCAAGGGGACGGTCTGCGGATACAGCCCGCGCATGCGCTACGACCTGATTATCAATACTATGTTCAAATGCGCGATGCAGGATGGTCTGATTCACGTCAACAATCCGGGCATCTGGCGGCCGTTCCTCAGCATCGACGACACCGCCATGGCCTATACCCGCGCCGTGGAAGCCCATCCCTCGCTGAGCGGCATCTTCAACATCGCTTCCGGCAATCACACCGTGGGCGAGATCGCCGACCTGGTCAAGCTGGCGATAGAGGAGCATTTCGGCAAGAAGATCGCTCTCGACATCCAGCACATCGCGGACGTGCGCAACTACAAAGTCTCCATCGAGCGCGCTGAGACGGTCCTCAGCTTCCATCCGCATCACAGCGTGAAGTCCATCGTTCGCAGCTTGATCGACAACATCGATAAGTGCAGCGATTGGGACAATCCCGCCTACTACAACATCAAAGTCTTCAAGAAGATCGAGACTGAGAGCCGGACGGGCGCGCCGGCCGCCAGGTAGAGGGCCGGAGTATGAAGGTCGCGGTGCTGGGAAGCAATGGGCAGCTTGGCAGCGACGTGTGCGCGGCCTTCGAGCGCCACGGCGATGCAGTCCTGGGTCTGACTCACTCCGATCTGGAGGTAAGCTCAGCGGCATCGGTTGATGCGGCCCTGTCGGCCGCGAACCCGCAGCTTATTGTCAACACCGCAGCCATGCACCACGTGGAGAAGTGCGAGGCCGATCCCGCGGCCGCGTTCACCGTCAACGCGATCGGAGCCAAGAACGTGGCCGATTGGGCCAGGCGCGCGGACGCCACCGTGATCTACGTCGGCACCGACTACGTCTTCGACGGCAAAAAGGCGCAGCCCTACCTTGAAGCCGACGCTCCGGCTCCTCTGAATGCCTACGGGATCACCAAGCTGGCCGGAGAGCACTTCACCGCGGCTATCGCTCCCAGGCACTTTGTTCTGCGCGTCTCTGCGATTTACGGCCGTCACCCCTGCCGGGCCAAGGGAGGACTGAATTTTGTCGAGCTGATGCTCAAGCTCGCCCGCGAGCGCGAGGAGTTGCGCGTGGTGGATGACGAGTTTGTTACGCCCACGCCCACAGAGCAGATCGCCCGGCAAATCGTCGCCCTTGCCGGCGCGAACGCTTACGGCCTGTATCACGCTACCGCCGAAGGGAGCTGCTCGTGGTACGAATTTGCCTCTGCGATCTTCGCGGCAACCGGAACCAAAATTCGCCTGGAGAAGGCGCGGCCGGGCGAGTTCCCGATGAAGGTAAACCGGCCCAAGTACTCCGTGCTGGAGAATGGCGCGCTCAAACGGGCGCAACTGAATGTGTTCACGGATTGGCGCGAGGGATTGCACGCCTATTTGGCCGCGCGCGCGCAGGCGGCAGCCGCCGCACCGTAGCGGTTCACTCTGCCGAAAACTGCGCAGAATTCCGCTCGGCGACAACGGTTCCAGAATTGCAGTATCCGTAAAGCACAGTTCCGAGTGGCATTTCTTTTCAGAAAATGCCACTCAGCACAAACCCCAAAATGACATGTGGATTCTGGAACCGCTCTAATCTCCCAGCAGTCCCGCCACCACCCCCGGCACGGCCTGGAGCGCGGCGCCGATCTGGGTCTGATCTTTGCCGCCGGCCTCGGCGATCTCCGGCTTGCCGCCGCCCGATCCGCCCACCAGCTTGGCCACCGCGCCCACCAGCTTGCCCGCCTGGAGGCGCTTCACCAGCCCCGGCGTCACGCCGGCAATCAGCGCCACCTTGCCCTCCGGCTGCGCAGAGGCCAGCACGACGGCGCCTTCGCCGATTTTCTGTTTCAGATTGTCCACCAGGGTGCGCAACTGCCCGCGCTCCAGATGGTCGGCGCGGTGCGTGACCACGCGCACGCCCTTCACTTCCACGGCGCGCGCAAGGGATTCATCCAGCGCGCCGGCAGCCGACTTCATGCGCACCTCTTCGAGCTCGCGCCGGAGCCGCTTCAGCTCGTCCTCCTGCGCGGCGAACTTCGCCTTCAGCGCCTCTGAGAGGTTCTCCACCGACGGCACGTACTGGGCCGCCACCTGCGCCAGCTCAAAGTCGCGGCGGAAGGTCGAGAGCGACCCCAGCCCGCTGATAGCCTCGATGCGCCGCACGCCCGAGGAAACCGACTCCTCGCCGGTAAGCTTGAAGAGGCCGATCTCGCCGGTGGCCGCTGTGTGCGTTCCGCCGCATAATTCTGTAGAGAATCCGTCGTCGAGCTTGACCACGCGGACCTTGTCGCCGTACTTCTCGCCGAACAGGGCCATGGCGTGCAGCTCGTTCACGGCCACGTCGATGGGCACGTCTTCGAGCGTCTCGACTTTGGCGTTTTTGAGCACTTCCCGATTGACGATGGTCTCGATCTCTTCGAGCTCTTCATCAGCCACCTGGGCAAAGTGCGAAAAGTCAAAGCGCAGCCGGTCAGGGTGCACCGCCGAGCCGGCCTGCTTCACGTGTGTGCCTAAAACCTGTCTCAAAGCCGCGTGCAGCAGATGCGTGCCGGTGTGGTTGCGCCGGATGGCGTCGCGCCGCGCGCCGTCGACGACGGTGTTCACGCGGTCGCCCACGGCCAGCGACTGCTTCAAAATCGCCTTGTGCGCGCGGACTCCTTGAACCGGCAGCACGCAGCCGGTAATCTCGGCGACGGTCTCGTTGCCGTCGGTCGAGGTGAACCAGCCCGTATCGCCGACCTGGCCGCCGGAGTCGCCGTAAAAGCTCGTATGATCCAGCACGACTTCGACCTCATCGCCGGCTTTGGCTGCGGGAATGCCTTGGCCGTTCTTGACGATGGCGAGAACCTCGCAGTGGGTGGAGTTGAGCTGCCGGTAGCCCTCAAAAACGGTGCGCGGCAGATCGCGGAAGGCCGGGCTGGCCGTCTTCTGCGAGCCGCCCTTCCACGAGGCGCGGGCGCGTGCTTGCTCCTCAGCGCGGGCACGCTCGAAGCCCTCCATGTCGAAGGCGATTCCGGCGTCGCGCGCGGAATCAACCATGAAATCGAGCGGGAGCCCGAAAGTTTCATAGACGTGGAAGGCCTGATCGCCATCTATCCGAATATTTGCCCTCTGCTTCGTCAGATTCGTTATAAAATCGCTGATAAACGTATTCAACCTCACGGAAGGAATAAATATGGATTGCTGCGTGCACCCTCGACGAATGTGCTCCCCTATTTCATGATCAGAGTATGTCGGTTTGATGGACTCAATAATCGGCCCGAGGGCACTGATCTCAAGGCCACTGATACTCGCCTCCGCATTCACGGCTATTGTAAAGGCCTTTTCTATCATCGAATCAAATTCCGCAGAACCTCTCTCGATAGCTCTGGCGAACTGCTTTTCTTCCGCCTCCACAACTTTCGCCACGCGCTCCGCCGAATCCACCAGCTCGGGATACGCGCCTTGCATCAGGTCGCGCACAGCGTAGACCATCTCGAAGAGGAACGGCTTTTCCTGGCCGAGGAGGCGGCCGTGGCGGATGGCGCGGCGCATAATCTTGCGGAGCACGTAGCCGCGGCCTTCGTTCGACGGCAGCACGCCATCGCTGATGAGAAAGGTCGCGGCGCGGGCGTGGTCAGCAATGATACGCAAGCTGGCGTTGTTCACTAGCTCCGCTAACGCCGCTGACTCCGCTAGCTCCGCTTTCGGCGCTAGCCCCGCTAACTCCGCTGCTCTGCCGATCAACGGCGTGAACAGGTCCGTCTCGAAGTTGCTCACCTTCCCTTGCAGCACGGCCGCCACGCGCTCCAGCCCCATCCCGGTATCCACGCAGGGCTTGGGCAGCGGCGTCAGCTTGTAGCTAGTGGTCTTCCCCGCCGCATCTGTCACCGCCGAGCGGTCGAATTGCATAAACACCAGGTTCCAGATTTCGACGTAGCGCGCCTCGTCCTCGCCGAAAGGTTTGTCCACTCCAGGCGTCTCGGCGGCTTCAAGGCCCATGTCATAAAAAATCTCCGAGCACGGCCCACAGGGCCCGGTCTCGCCCATCTGCCAGAAGTTGTCTTTGAGTCCGCCCTCGTGGATGCGCTCCTTGGCGACGCCCACTTCCAGCCAGTACCGCTCGGCCTCGCCGTCGCGCGGCACGCCGCTTGCGGGGTCGCCCGCGAAGATGGTCACGTAGAGCCGGTCCTTGGGGATGCCCATCCACTCCGGGCTGGTCACCAGCTCCCAGGCGTAGGCGATGGCCTCGCGCTTGAAGTAGTCGCCGAAGGAGAAGTTGCCCAGCATCTCAAAGAAGGTGTGATGGCGGCGCGTGAAGCCCACGTTTTCGAGATCGTTGTGCTTGCCGCCGGCGCGCACGCACTTTTGCGAGGTGGTGGCCCGCGCGTAGTCGCGCTTCTCCGCGCCCAGGAAGACATCCTTGAACTGGTTCATGCCGGCGTTGGTGAACAGCAGCGTGGGGTCGTTGGCCGGAACCAGCGAGGAAGAGTGCACACGGCGGTGCCCCTTGGACTCAAAAAAGCGCAGAAACAGCTCTCGTATCTCGTTTCCGGTGCGGTATTGCATAGGGTTAGTGTAATTGGAGCCGCGCCCTCGCCACGGCAGCTTCGGGACTCAGCCCAGGGCAGCCAGGGCGCGGCGGCGAATATAATGTCTTCAATTACGCTCTGAACGGCGCACAACCGCAGTATTGACAGGGGCCGGCGTGAACAGATGGTTCATGGCTGTCCGGCTGGGCTCGACCGGCCGAACCGCCGGTGAAGGGAAGATCGATGGATGATCAGCAATGCGATGTAGCCATCATCGGCGCCGGCATCGTTGGCCTCGCCGTCGGCTTGGAGCTCACGCGCTGTTATCCGGCTCTGAAAATCCTCGTCCTCGAAAAGGAGAGTGAAGTTGCCGCGCATCAGACCGGCCACAACAGCGGAGTGATTCACTCCGGCATTTACTATAAGCCCGGCTCCATCAAGGCCAGGCTGTCCGTAGAAGGCGCTGCGGCCATGGCTCAGTTTTGCCGTGAGCATGGACTTCCGCTCGAGGTCTGCGGCAAGATCATCGTCGCCACCTGTGAAGGCGAGCTGCCGGCGTTGGAGGAGCTTCTGCGCCGGGGCCGCGCCAACGGCGTGCCCGGCGTGCGCGAGTTGAATGGGGACGAAATCCGCGCGATCGAGCCCCACGCGGCCGGCATCCGCGGCATTCACGTGCCCGGCGGCGCGGTCACCGATTACAAGATGGTTGCGCAGAAGTACGCCGAACTCATCGTCCTCGGCGGCGGCGAGGTTCTGACCGGCGCGGGCGTAAGAGGAATCGTCCGCAAGCCGGGCGAGATTGCGCTGGAGACTGCTGCCGGCGTCATTCGCGCCCGCTACGCAATCAACTGCGCGGGGCTGCAAAGCGACCGCATCGCCAAGATGGCCGGAGCGGACCTAGGCTTGCAGATCGTGCCCTTCCGCGGCGAGTTCTTTGAGGTCGTGCCCGCCAAGCGTCCTGTGGTTCGCGGCCTCATCTATCCCGTCCCCGATCCCCGCTTTCCTTTCCTGGGCGTGCACCTCATCAAGCGCACGCACGGCGAGGTTGAGGTCGGTCCCAATGCGGTGCTGGCGTTCAAGCGCGAAGGTTATACGCGCACCGCATTCAGTTTTGCCGACACGGCTCAGATGGCGCTGTTCAGCGGGTTCTGGATCATGGCCTCAAAGTACTGGAAGATGGGCTGCGAGGAGTTCTACCGCTCCTGGAGCAAGCATGTCTTTGTGCGGTCGATGCAGAAGCTGGTGCCTTCCCTGGCCTATGACGATATTCATCCCCTCGGCTCTGGCGTCCGCGCCCAGGCCTTGGACCGGTCCGGCGGCTTGCTCGACGACTTCCGTTTCGAATTTCAGCATCGCATCCTGCACGTTTGCAACGTGCCGTCTCCGGCCGCAACCGCTTCTCTGCCCATTGCGCGCGAGATTCTATCCCAGCTGAAGCAGGCCGATCCTCTCTTCACTGACTGACCGGCCATAAGATGAACAGCGCGGCAATCGCCTCGGCTTGCGCCTATGGCGTGAAGACGCGCAGCCGCACGTGCCACTTGGTGCTTTGCCCCGGCTTCAGCGTGACCATGCCCGTATTCATCCCGCGCCACTCCCTGCCGAAGGGATCGTTGAAGTTGTATTGGTCCTCAATGGCCGCGAACTTCGCGGTGGGCGGTGAGTACATCTGAATGGTTTTGATCTGCGGCGACAGCCCTTCGACTTCCACGCCGTAATGCGCCGCGGGATCGATCACGCGCACGGTGACGGCCCCATTCTTCCATATCAAGCGGCTCCAGTTGTCGTCGAAGTAGTGATGGCCGAGCGGCGCGCCGCCGGGAGCGAGGAAATCGTAAGGGGTTCCGGCGACCGGGACCAGCTTGCCGGTGGGCCAGACGCTGTCGTAGTTGTTCACCACGGTCCTCATCGTTCCAGGGATGTGAACGCGCACCTGCGCATGGCGGCCGGACGGAAAATTGAAGTAAGGATGCCAGCCGATGGCGATAGGCTCAGCCTGTGCGCCTACATTGTGTGCAACATCGACCACATCGATGGCGTTGGCCGTGAGGGAGATAGTGATGTCGAGGTCTGTCTTGGCGAACCAGCGCCCGTGAAACGCGTCGCGGATCACGCCCGTCACCTGCTCGCCGCCGGGAATCTTGGTCACGTGAACACCGGTGGCCTTGGCCTTGAGAATCAGCCCGTGCATGGCGTCGGGCTTGGCGCCCGGCAGTTTGCCCTTGTCGTTGGCCGGCAGCGTCACGGTACGGCCCTCCCAGGAAGCGGTTACAGTCTTGCCATCGGGCGAAAGCTGGCCGATGATGCGGTTGGGGTAGGGGCAAAGCATGGCCGCGCCCAGGCGGTAGCCCAGATCGCCGTTGGCCGTGTCCTGATCGTCGAGCATCTTCTTGGCGGTCGCCAGATCGGGCGAGGCGAGAACGTTTACTTCGCCCCTGCCAGGAAAATTCGCCCGGATGTAGAGCAGTTCCATGCCGCGCCCCGGCATCACCGTCACGCTGGTGAACTCCGGCTTGGTTTTGCTCACCGGCTTGCGGGTGAGGGTGACGATCTCTTCGCCGCCGATCTCAGTTTGCGCCTGGGCGCGGACGGCGGCCAGGAGCGAAGCCGCCACGAAGACCGGAAGAAGCGCCGGCAGAGCTAGCCAGTGCAGCAGATGTGAACGGAGAAGCGGTTTCATGATGGTAGTAGCCAATTCAATATTCTCCTTAAAGATGACCTGCGGTTTCGGCGGCCCAAGGCGCTCGGGTGCTTTTGCGGCGGCCGAAGGGCGGATTTGGGAGGCGGGGTCATTTTACGCCACGGGGGCCGTGCGGCAAAACTACGGTAGTGGGTCAGTTTGAATTTTAGGGCGTAAAATACGGGCATTTCCCAAAGGAGATTCCCTGTGTCGTCCTATGAACTTGTGCGAAAGGCAATTCTTGAGAAGCGCGGAATTTCAGCTTACTATCATGGGCAATATAGAGAAATGTGCCCACATGTTCTCGGAACCAAAAATAGCAAATTGCACGGACTCTTCTATCAATTTGCGGGACAGAGCAACAGCCGACCGATTCAACCAGACGGCTCTCCCGATAACTGGCGTTGTATCGACATCAGCGCCCTCGTCGATGTGAAGATCATCGACATCGGCGCTTGGCACACCGCGCCGGATCATTCGCGCCCGCAGACGTGCGTTGATTTTGTTGATGCAGTCGTCGCCTATTAGCTCGCCTTAGCTAATTCCTCTCGGCTGGAATTCTTCCAGTCGGCATATTCTTGTGCGCGGGCGGGGGCATCAGGTCCGGTGAAAATCGTTGTATAAACTTCGCCTTCGCTCTGCGTATCGATGGCTTCGACGCGATAGTCGCCAAGGTGCCTGCTGTCTTCGATGGTTTCGTATTGAAGAAATTTGTTGAACACGGGCACAATTCTCCTTTAGACTTGGATTGTGGACCAAAGGAAATTGGGTGCCCCGATGCCAGTCGGGGCATCGACGTGTTTGGCGTTAGTTTACCCGTTTTTTATACGGCCCGCGCTTCTTCGCTTCTGGCTGAGGCAGCAGGGAAACCAATTCCTCAACCTCCCAAACGTGATCCGTCAAACCGGCCTGCATGGCAGGAGTAACGCGCAGCGTTTGGTGAACGCGGCAGAAGTTGTAGAACGCGAAGTAGAGCGAGATTGCAGCCGCATGGTTCTCGATCTTCTTTGAAAATCCATTAGTCAGGCGGGTAAACCGGCGCATTGACATGCGCATTGTGAGGTTCTGGCGCTCCACATATGATGTGCTGACGTGCTCGTAATCGGGGCTTCCGATGACAGTTTTCATATCGCAGCCGATGCATGTGGCCGGTGAATACCGTGCATCTGGATCATCGGATGCGCCGTAAATCTTGTGCATCTGCGCATAGTTCACATTCGATCCAAAAGCAATTTCGATGGCCGTCAAGTAGGACTTGAGGGAATCTGTTGTAATCTGCGGCTTGCCGGTAACCCGCTCTCGCAGGTCGCAAGCAAACGATGTTGCTGTTTCCGTATCCCGCGCCCCCACAAAGTACGTGACGCACAGTTTGCTCTCCGCATCAATCGCGGTCCATGTCCATATGTCACCCCAGCCCTCAGCCTTTTGCTCAGGAGTCGCGTTCTTCTTCTTTGCGCCCACGAATGACCAGATTTCATCGCACTGCAAACGCCGCGCCTTTACGCCACGCACCGTGCGGTCATGCAGGTTCGAGCAGACCATCCCCATATCGACCAGTAGTCCGACCACGGTGTTCTTTGCCGCGCCGGTCAGTCGCACCGTGCTGCGTATGCTAAGACCTTCGCAGAGGCATTTGACCACTTGGACTTTTTGAGATGTGCCCAGTAAATTCATACTGACTATTATGCTTTAGCGTTCAAGTATAGTCAAGACAAAAATGCACTCACGGTATGGAACCAGTGAGTGCATTGAGGATTGGTTATTGGACCGTAGCGAATTCTGGAGTTTCGGTTGGACTACCACAGAGGAAAAGGGATTCTGGATCAATCCTTACCAATTCAGAACCTCCTGCGCGATCCTCGATTTGTTCAAGAAGCGATGTTAGGTTCATCGTCTCTGTCATCTTCGCTAGAAGGCTAACTTTTTCTGGCAAGCCATAATCCGATCCAGCGACGTTCTCCATCATTCGCATAAAGCACACTAGCCGAACCAGCCTATCGGAATCTTTCCCAATTGGCTTATTGCCGGTTTCCCAATGCGAGACGCTCGTGTTAAGTACCCCGAGCACTTTTGAAAACTCCGTCGCTGTATATCCAGCAACTTTCCGGGTAAAACGAATCTCCTCAGACGAGAGCAGAGTCTTTTTGCTGAGGACAGCCATTGCAATGGCTGCGTGCAGTGCAGCCGGGGCAGGAATTTCAGGAACAATTGCACCGCACTTGCAGTGGAACACGAGAATGTTCAATAGCACAACGTTGCGCAATCCGCACTCTGCGTAGTTGTAATTCTCCCTCCTTCCACGCATCATTTTTCCGCAGTCGTAGCACTTCCTCACACAAGCAGATTCATCGACAAACTTAGCTTGCAACACGGTATTGCTCATAAGCACCTCCACATACACGGCCATGTACGGGACATTAGTAGCTTTCCCTCCAGTAGCCAGTGATCGGAATGATTAAAGGACATTCCACGTAATCCTCGAAGTCGTCCAAGGCAACTACGACTTCCAAAAACCTACCTTCGACTGGGCCGATGACGCGGCATTTCCAGTTCAAGAAATCTGCACAGTATTCAGGTTCTCCTCGTGTCCTGCCTCGGCGAATCGCATTTTCAGCATCGAGAACATCGAATCCCCTTTCCCTTGCTCGAACCCGAAAGTGATTGGTGATCTGATAGCGCCCGATAGACCAGGCCTTTTTGATAATCAGGTGAAGATTCTCTGCCGATAGCGCTGCCGGAAGGCTTGAAATAACCTTCTTCTCTCTCGGCATCGGCCCAACGTATTCAAACCTCAGCTCTGGGTCGTCTGTCACGGGGGTGGCCCTCCTGTTTTGGGACAACGTGTGTCCCACGGACAACAATTGTCCCTAACGATAAATTAGATTTGTTTTGCTGTCAAGACAAAAGTTGTCTTAAGGACAATTCACGACTGCCAGCGGGATTTGGCAGCCTTTCGCGCTATCGCTTTGCGTTTAGAAGACGAGAGCTTTGCGGCTCTTGCTCGACCACCTTTAGCGCCGCCGAGCTTTCCGAGAGCAACTGCCGCCGGATTCTTGCCTGTGTCTGGACTCTCTAGCGGTGTCCCGTCCATGTGCTCGCCTATCGCCTGCTCGACCACTCTAAACGCATTCACGGCAAAATCGTGTTCGGACTTCTTTGGCATGATTTCAGTGTGATCCATCTGGCGAAACGTCGCAAGCGCAGAGAAATTCAAACTGACCCACTACCAAAACTACGCTGGCGTCCGCTCCGGCGTCGGCTGGGGGCGCCGGTTTCGTTGCGGCAAGCGGCGCAGGCTATGGTAATTCAATGAAAGAGAGGTCATGCATTCGCGGGCGGATTACCTCCGCCCCTGGCAACCGTCCTATAAAAACTGGCATCTCGCCTCCAGGCGGGATGTTGGGGGGCCGGCTGCTCTGCTCTGGATGAACCGTAGTAAGAAGACCTTCCGAGGAGTTCGGGTGCCTTTCCTTCATCACGCTTCAGATCGTCTGCGGATGGTCTTGCCCGGGGGCGCCGCGCTTGCGCTTGTGTTGGCGGGCTGGACGCTGCCCCAGTTCGCGCGGGGCGCCCAAAAGAATCTTCCGGACGCGCCCGGATCGAGTTCCCCGGCGATCACCGCTCAGGACTCCGCCAGCGACCCCTCCCAGCCTGCCGCACCGGCGACAATTGCCGGCACTGTCTTAGACACCAACGGTGATGTAGTGCAAGGTGCGCGCGCGGTGCTGCACGGACAGGCAGGCCAGCGTGTCCTCAAGTCCGGGCCAGAAGGGCAATTCACCTTTTCCGGACTGCCTCCGGGAAGCTACAAGCTGACGGTCACCAGGACTGGCATGAGCACGTATGAATCACCGGTGATCGTGCTCCAACCCGGCCAGACCAAGTTTGTGCCGGGAGTAGTGCTCGAGCTCACTACTGGTGTTACCGCGGTGCGCGTCTTCGCTAACCCGGAGCAGATCGCAGAAACAGAGGTGCACGCGGAGGAGAGCCAGCGCGTGTTGGGCGTTATCCCAAACTTCTACTCGGTGTACGCATGGAACACGCCGCATCTCAACGCGCGGCAGAAATTCGCGCTTGCCTTTCGTTCGGAGATCGATCCCATCACCTTTGCGGGCGCTGCGGCGGTGGCCGGCGCCGAGCAGCATCAGAATATGTATCCTGGGTACGGCTCCGGGTTCAGTGGCTTCGGCAAGCGATTTGGTGCGCAGTACGCCAACGACTTCGGCAGCCGGATGATTGGCAGCGCGCTCCTGCCGTCGCTGTTCCACCAAGATCCGCGCTATTTCTACAAAGGCACGGGCAGCACGCGCTCGCGCGTCCTCTACGCGATCAAATCGGCCTTCATCTGCCGTGGCGACAACGGCCGCAACGAGGTCGACTTCTCGCATATTTTGGGAGACGTCGCTGCCGGCGGCCTGGCGAATGTTTATTATCCGGAGTCGAACGAGGGCGCAGGTCTGATCTTTACGAACACGCTGATCGAAATCGGTGGCATGGCCGGCACGGATATGCTCCGGGAGTTCGTGCTGCCGGCGTTCACCACGCATGCGCCCGGTCATCGCGCCACCCTGCGCCGGCAGTTTCCCTGATGGGGTTGTTCATTCACCGTTTCAGACCGGGAAGGCAACGCCTCCCGGCCCGCCGTCCGCTAGGTTTTTGACCGCCTGGATTCGTTCCTTCGCGTTCGTGCTTTCCCGGGTTCCAAAGGGGACCTGGGTTACCCCAGGTGGTGCAAAATCAAGCGGTCAGAGACCCAGGTTTTTGACAGCCGGGGTCCTCCACCATGGCGGAGGACCTGAGAAAGCACGCCATGCTCGCCAGGCATAAAGGCGGACGGCAGGATCGTGAAAGAGCACAAGACCCTCCGGCAGCCATGTCCCAAAAACCTCGTTTTTCTCTTCTTTGCGGCTAACTAATCCTTTAGTTGTTCGTCCATAGACAGTGGAATTGATCCCGGTTATGGATCTATTCCAAATGAAATCAAAGAGATATATATGCCGCCGAAAAAATCTAACACGCTCACTGAAGCCGAGCTGAGACTGATGAAGATTCTTTGGCGGCGCGGCGAGTCGGCAGTAACCGGTCTTGTCGCCGCCATGCCGGCAGGCGAGCCGTTAGCTTATAACTCGGTGCTGACGACGATCCGTATTCTGGAGCAAAAGGGCTACGTTGCGCACCGCCAGGAGGGCCGTGCGTTCATCTACCGGCCCTGCATCTTAGAAGAAGAGGCCAGCCGGTCGGAGGTGCGCCGGGTGCTGAGCCGCTTTTTCGGCAACTCACGCGAGCGGCTGCTTCTGTCTCTGCTCGATGACGGCGAGATCACAGCGGAGGAGTTGCAGCGGCTCAAGGAAGCAATTCTGGAAACAGCGCCGGACAGCGGCCAGGCCGGCGATGCGAATCCTGCCAAGGCGAACGAGTCGTAAAGCCGAGGAATAGAGCGTGGACAAGACCTTCATTGCCGATGTCATACGGTGGCTGCTTGCGGCCGTGGCCCACTGGCTGCCCTCAGCCTTCCAGGCGTTTTCTCGGGCCGCGGCGCCGATGGTGGTAACGGCGGCCTGGCAAGGCGTTGCCGTGGCGTGTGGTTTGGCTGTCTGCCTGCGGCTGGCTCCCCGCACGCCGGCTGCGCACCGCTTCGCGGTGTGGGCCGCAGGCTTTGCCGCGGTTCTCTCGCTTCCCTTTCTGCCCATGCTCTTGAGCTTCGGCGCGCATGCCGCCAGCGGCGTCCCTTCCAGCCTGGCCGCGGCGCCGCCTAAGCCATGGCTGCAATTGGACATTCGCTGGAGCCTGGTCCTGGGCGCGCTGTGGATTGCCGCGTCGCTGCTGCGCGCCGTGGACCTGGGGTTGCACTCCTTGCGCTTGCGCAGGCTCTGGAGAACGGCCGTCCCCATTGCGCCTGGCGACCTGCCTCCAGTGCTTTCGCCTGCACTGCAGCCCGGCTCAGCCGCGCGGCGGGGCCGGCGTTCCATTCAAGTCTGCACAACGCAGGAGCTCGACCGGCCTAGCGTGATCGGTTTTTGGGCGCCGCGCATCCTCATTCCTCATTGGCTTTTGCCTCGCCTGAGCGGGGAAGAACTCCAGCAGGTAGTCCTGCACGAGACCGAGCATCTGCGCCGGCGCGACGATTGGACCAATCTCTTGCAAAAGCTTTGCCTGATCCTGTTTCCTCTGAACCCGGCGCTAATCTGGATCGAGCGCCGCCTGTGCCGGGAGCGGGAGATGGCCTGCGACGACGGAGTGGTGCGGGTTACCTGTGCGCCGCGCGCCTACGCAGCCTGCCTCGCCAGCCTCGCCGAGCGCGGTATTGAAAGGCGCGCCGAAGCCCTCTCGCTGGGGGTCTGGCAACGGCGCCCCGAGTTGGCTCAGCGCGTCCACCGCATTCTCAAGCGCACACCCGTGTTGAGTCCCTGGGTAACCCGCGCTCTCCTGGCCGCGCTGGGCTGCGGGTTGGTCTTCGGCTCGGTGGAATTTGCCCGTTGTCCGCAGTTGGTAGCCTTCGTTCCGGCGCGGAGCCCGGCGCCAAGCGTAGAAGCGGCGCAACAGCCGGCGGCGGCACAGCCAGGGCTGGCGCATGTGCTCAGCGCAAATCATGGAAAGAATGAGTCAGCCAAGATCATCCGTGTTGCCTCGCGATTCCACTCCGTGGGTTCAGTTGCCATTCCGGCGCGTCGCGCGTCCGCTGCCGAAACGCCGATCGTGGTCCATCGCGCACCGGCCTCATCGATCTCCGCGCGTGCCTGGGAGACGGCGTTCATTGAGCCCAGCGCCGGCGCGCCGCCGCAGGCGCGGCTGAAGGCGCGAATGTCCGCATCGCGGCCAACCGCCAACCAACCGCCGCACCCCGTTCAAGCGCAAGAATGGTTTGTGCTCACCACCTGGGAGCAGGTGCAAGCTGCTACGGAAGCGGATGCAGAAGCATCCGCGGCAGGCGCTCACGGCCAAGAGGCTCAGGCCGGCGCGGCGGCCGGGCGCATGCCCCGCATCCGCATCTCCTTTACCCGCTTGATATGCAGAGTTTATCCCGCAATTTCCGCATCCACATCAGCCGCTAAGGTTCCCATCGCTGACGGCTGGCTTGTGATCCAACTGTAAACAGTCATTTCAACCCTCTGGAGATAAAGCAATGTCAACAAAAACTAATTCCTTAGTAGCAAAGCTGACAGGATGGATTCTTCCCGCGGCTGTCGTAGCGGTCCTGGCCTTCTCCGCAATATTCCTGCTCGGACACAACGTAGCGCAAGCTGCTACCCGCAGCGCCGAGTCGCCTCTGAGCGCAAACGAAATCGCGCCTTTGGTTACCGTCGACAACGCCGTTGAAGCGGTGGTTCATCACGTCATGCCGGCTGTGGTTGACATCGAAGTGACGGCCACGGTCAACCAAGACCAGAACGCAAGCCAGGGCTTCGGCGGCATCAACCCCAATGAAATCCCCCCCGAATTCCGCCACTTCTTCTTTTTCGGTCCCGGCAACGGCCAGAATCAGAAGCCGCAATACCAGGAAGCCATCGGCAGCGGGTTCATCATTTCGCCGGATGGCTACATCGTGACCAATCATCACGTCGTTGCAGGCGCCAAGACCATCGAGGTCACTCTGCACAACCGGCAGGTCTACGCTGCCAAAGTCGTGGGTGTCGACAAGCTCGATGACCTGGCCGTAATCAAAATCAACGCCACCAACCTGCCCACGGTTTCCTGGGGCGACTCCGCCAAACTCGAGGACGGCGAAGCGGTAATGGCGTTTGGCAATCCTTTTGGCGAATTGAGCTTTTCCGTCACCCGCGGCATTGTGAGCGCGACCCATCGCGGAGTCAGTCCCAGTAACAATTTGCGCGCTCCGAAGGATTACATTCAGACCGACGCCGCCATCAACCCCGGCAACTCCGGCGGACCGCTCGTCGACGCCTACGGCCGCGTGATCGGAATCAACACCTTCATTTATTCCAATAGCGGCTCCTTCGCTGGCGCCGGCTTTGCCATTCCATCCGACCTCGCCCAGCACTACGTCAACGAAATCATCAAGACAGGCAAGGTCGAACATGGCTTCCTGGGCATCGACATCACCAATATCACACCCCAAAATGCGAAATTCTTCGACCTGCCCGCGGCTTCCGGCGCTCTGGTTGACCAGGTAAGCCCTGACACGCCCGCTTCCCGCGCCGGTTTCCAGAGGGGCGACGTCATACGGTCGATCAACGGAAAGGGAATCACCGACGCCACCGATCTGCAGGTTATGGTCAGCGAGATGGCTCCCGGCACGGCCATCAATCTGGGCATTCTCCGCAATGGCAAACCGCTAACACTCAAAGCTACTGTGGGCCAGTACCACGGCAACGGCGAAGAAGCCCAGAACTCCGGAGCGGGATCATCGCAACACGCGAGGCTCGGCATCACCCCCAGCGACCTCACTTCCGGTGTGCGCCAGCAGCTCAACGTACCCGCGTCGGTTCACGGAGTGGTCGTCGAGCATGTAGCTTCCGGCAGCCCTGCTGACCTCGCAGGACTTCAGTCCGGCGACGTAATCATGGAGGTCGATCGTCATCCCGTCGACAGCGTTGACAGCTTTATGAGCGAGGTTCAGTCCATCCCCGCGGGCCAGGATGTTTTGCTCCTGGTGTGGTCGAATCAGGGTACGGCCTACGTGGTGCTGCAAACCAACCAGGCCGGACAGTAAAAGGCCGGGCGGCGGCCCGGCTTGCACAAAGCCGGGCCGTGCATCCTGGTCTGCGCAGGGTTGGTGTCTCCTGGAGTCCCCGCGGACAAAAACGTCCGCGGGGACTCTGCCTCTTTTACTGAACAAGGGAAGACCACCCCACCGCATGACGGAACGGAAAAGCTTAGCTTCGGCGCAGCGTGTGCAATGTGATTTCAGGGGGGCAATCGAACCGGAAAGGAAGGCCGACGGTGCCCAGGCCGCGATTGACGTAAAGCTGCATGGAGCCTACAGTAAAACTTCCCTCGACGTACTTTTTGCCCAGCGGAGGCAGCACCAAAGCCCCTACAAACGGCAACCGAACCTGACCGCCATGGGTGTGGCCGGCCAGCATCACGTTCACGGCTTGGCCCGCCGGATGGGTGATAAGATCGTCGGCATAATCGGGCGCATGGCACATCAGCACGACGGGTTCATGGGGTAGGTTGCGGATGGACTCCGGCACCGCCAACTCCGGACGCGGATGGCCGACTCCCGGTTCGTCGAGTCCGGCCAGCCAGAATCGGCTGCCTCCGCGTTCGATGGGCAGATAGGAGTTGACGAGCACTGTGATGCCGTTGGCCGTCAACGCTTCCGTCACCTGTTTTGCTCCTACCAGCACGTCATGGTTGCCGAGGATGGCGTAGATGCGGCGGCATTTGAGTTCTTGCAGGATGTTGGCGCATTGCCAGGCCTCTCCTACTGCAAATTTATGCATTCCAAGCTGGTGGGTTACGTAGTCCCCGGTCAGAAATACCAGGTCGGGATGCAGCGCGTTAATGCAGCCAATCGCCTGGCGGAGAAAAAAAGGCTCCGTGAATTCGTCCAGATGGATGTCGCTGAGTTGCGCTACGCGCAGGCCGTCAAAGGCCGCAGGCAGGCCGCGCAGAACCATGTCGCGGCGGGTGATTTCGATCCAGTGACGCGCGATTTCGCCCGCATAAAGCGTCAGGCCTGCCGCGCCGCAGATACCCGCCTTGAGGAAGCGGCGGCGGGTGATCGGCCCTCTGGGGAAGGTGTGAGTGTGCGCCACACTTCATGGTAATTCTTCCGTCTCACGCCCGCGAGGGGCCCTGCGGTCCTCAATCGTGAATCGGGGCGAAATATTCGCCCACCTCCTGCCAGTTGTTCACGCGCACGAAGCCCGTGACGGCCAAGTTGTGCGGGGCGGTGTAGAGCAAGCCCTGGCCTGCAAAGCAGAGCAGGTTTTTGGGTTGGTCGTCGATCAGGTAGTCGGCGCGAAGGATGGATTTGTTGCCGCAGAAGACGTAGTGCGTAGGCGGAATAAACGGGAAATGCCGCTGCAACCAGCGGTACTTGGGGCCGAGCGAGTTGGGGACGGCCATGGCCTGCGTGGCAATAAAGATCTCAAAACGCGCGGAAAGGTCTTTCAAAACCTTCTGCGCGCCGGGCATGAGAGCCAGATTCTCGAAAAAGTCCTCTGCGTCGAGAAAGTCGCGTAGCTGCTGCTGGCGGCCGGGGGGCGTGATCTCCCACAGTCCCTTGCCTGCAAGGTCATGAGGGGTAACGTTTTCGTCGAAGGTCTGGTTATAGCGGCGCAGGTGCTCGGCAAGGGTGTCGGCCATGACCTCATCCATATCGACACAGATGCGACGCACTCTGACTCCCATGGCGCAAACGATAAGCGCCCCCTGCTTCTATCCAACAAAAATGGTAGCAGCGCACGCACACTAACTTCCAGCAGCTTTCCGTTCGCCGGGGAGCGGGTTGCGCCGGTTCGGCGCTTCCCCAACACACGCTCTTGCGCGGCCGCCTGCTGAAAGTGCGCGTGAAGGCTGCTCAAGTATTTCTCCAGGTGAAACACTCAGCCGCATTCCGGCGGCGAGCTATCAACAGCGCGTCACAGAGCCGAGTGATGTCAGTCACACAACAGAAATCCAAGCCGGGCTAACATCGTTCAATCTTTCGTGGTGGACGCAAGACGCCATGTATAGCCGCACCCAAAACGAAAACGGCAGCTACAATACTCGTTGCCTTTACTGTTTTATGACCATCGCTTCAAGCATCGAGACGGAGAAGGAACTGGACCGGGCGGAAGCGCGGCATCTCTGCCCGGAAAAGGTGTTGTCGCAACTGCTCGCCCAGCGCATTGCCGCCGAAGCCCACGCTGCGCACCGCAATTGACCGCTTCATAAAGACGGAACCAGCCTTCACCCCAGAACCGCTAAAACAAAGATCGGACGACGATTTCAGAACTCAATCTGCGCCGCCGTTTTCCCGGCGCCGGCGTTGAAAAGAGCTTTTCGTCTTGACACCCCCAATGCACGCCATCTAGTGTGTGGCACGGAGCAGCCCGAGATCCCGCGTTCAGTAGATTTTTTGAGCGAAGCCGTAAAGGCTGCATCCGCACACCACGAACAGCACAGATCGTTCAACGAGGAGAACAGCCGCAATGAAAAAAGCGATTTTGAGCCTGCTCATTCTTGCCGCGGCCTGGGCGGCTGCGCCCGCCTGCTCTCAGGTTCGCCAGACGAGAGCGCAGATTCTTTTCTATACGTCGCAATGGAAGGGCGACCGTTTCCCCGACGGACGGCCGAAGGTTCCCGGCGATCTGCTCAAGCGCGCCGCTTCCATGAGTATTGAGGACATCTGGGGCTATCTGGAAGCTCACGGCTACCGGAATCAATTCGAGGGCCGCTGGGATGCCCTGCACATGACCGACGCTATGCCCATTGTGGGCCGCGCGCTGACCGCCCAATACATGCCCACCCGGCCCGATATGCGAACAGCCATCCTGGCTGAGGGCAAAGCGGAAGGACGTGTAATGGGCGGGGGTATCGGCACCAACAGTTGGCCTATCGCGATGCTGCGCCAAGGCGATGTCTATGTGGCCGACGGCTTCGACAAAATCCAGTATGGGACCCTGATTGGCTCCAACCTGGCCAACGGCATCGCCGGCCATACGCTGGCTGGATTCATCTTCTTTGGCGGCATCCGGGATCAGCAGGAGTGCCGCGAAATCCCAAATTTCAACGGCATGTACAAAGGCTACGATCCCACGGCGTGGGAGAACATGGAGTTGACCGGGATCAACGTGCCGGTGCGCATCGGTCATGCCATCGTGCTGCCCGGAGACCTGGTATTGGGCAAACCACAGGAAGGCGTGCTGTTCATTCCCGCCATCATGGCCCGGGCAGCCATCAACTCCGCGGAGTTTACGCATCTCACCGACGAATACAACTTCATGCTCAACCAGGAAGGCAAAAACGGCGGCCAGTTCGAGGGCGGCTGGACTGTGGCCAAGTACGACGCCTTCGCCAAGTGGATCGACGCCCATCCTGAAAAGCTGAAGATGTCCCGCAGCGAATTCGATCAGTTGTTGCAGCAGCACAAGGAACGGGCTCTGCATTCCCGCCCCCACGCCAAGCCTTAGCTCCTTTGCTGCCAAACAGCCGGTGCGTAGCCGTGTTTTTCATCGTACCTCCCTTATTTTCATACGCCTTTGCAGCCCCGGAGGCCGGAGATTTTTCATTGCGCCTGGGCTTAGGAGAGATGATTCGGGGCCGGAGGCCGCGGAATTTTAGGTCTGCGCCCGCGTCGCCTCTTTTTTTCTTTGGGCGAGTGAACACTTTGCCGGCAAGGCGCATCTAAGCAATTAACCATAGCTGGACGCGCTTGGGCTCAAAGCGGCTGTAGAGCCTCAGTGCCCGGAGGGTTTGTCTCCCCCGGTTCGATCAACCTTCCGGTTTAGGCGGCTTTGGGGCTGGAGTATTTCCCTCAGCGCGTTGTGTACCGCGGCGGAAACGCGGCGGTTTAAGGTTTTCCTTTCGATTCTGCGGCAGCTATGACACACTTAGTCTAGGCTGGGTGTGCGCGGCTGAAAACACTCGCCGAATCATTGCTTGGTATCTCCGGTTGCAGATGGCCGTTTTCCCCAGCGGAAGCGCTGTGGAATGTCCTGCAACTCGAACTTTCCCCTAAGGAGACACGCACAATGCGATTGCAATCGTTTCTGTCCATAGGGCTGGCGGTGCTCTTCGCCGGTTCTGCTCCCTCTTTATTCCCTCAAGCCGTTCCCGCGGCCAGACAGGGCGGTCTGCCCCTGGTGGTCGGCGCTGGCTTCTCCGACTACTCCCTCGATTGGGGAGAGGGGCGCCGTATGGCAGGGCCTACCGTTTGGGTCGACTGGAACTTCTGGAACCTCTCTCGGCTGCCATCGTTACTGCGCGGGTTCGGCATCGAAGCTGAGGGCCACGATATTAATTACGCGCATCCATCGAGCCTTCCGACGATGCGCCAGGACACCGGCGAAGGCGGGGCCATCTACACTTTGCGCCGCTATCGCCTCATCCATCCTTACGCCAAATTTCTGGCCGGAATCGGCAGTATCGACTTTCCTGATTCCACGAATCCCGCGTATACCCACGACACCCGCGACGTGCTGTCGCCGGGTGGAGGAGTCGAGTACCACGCTTACCGCCAACTCTGGGTAAGGGGCGACTACGAATACCAGTTTTGGCGCCACATTTTTGGACCGAATGACCTCAACCCCCAAGGTTTTACGATCGGTGTGTCGTACAACTTCTGGCATGGACAATAACGTTGCAATTTGCTGACGATCTTCCCTCCAGGCTGCGCGTTCTTACCAAGGCGGGCCGCATCGCGCTCGTGCGGGAGGCCGCCAGCGCCATGGTGTGCGCTTGGCGGAGCAGTTTTTGCATCTTACTGTTTTGAGGGAGAACCATAAATACAAATATGAGCCTTCAATTCGCAATCCCCCCGGAACTTCGCCGCGCGGTGGACGCAGCCGCCGCGGAATGGAGCGCAAACGACAAAATTGACTGCTTTTGGCGGAAGGACCCTGCCCTGTGGACCGGCCACGGCGAGGAAAACTGGCTGGGCTGGATCGACATCGTAGAGCGCCAGCAAAAGGATCTGGCAGTATTCACGGCCCTGGCCCAGGAGGTAAAGGCGGCCAAATTCACCTCCGCCTTACTGCTGGGCATGGGCGGCTCCAGCCTCTGCCCCGAGGTTCTGGCGGTCACCTTCGGCGCTCAACCCGGCTTTCCGGTCTTGCGCATCGTCGATTCCACCGATCCGGCGCAGGTGAAGTCCACCCGCGACAGCGTGGATATGAGAAAGACGCTGGTCCTGGTCTCCAGCAAGTCGGGTTCCACGCTGGAGCCGAACATCCTCAAGCAGTATTTCTTTGAGGAGATGAAAGTGGCCGCCGGCGCGGCCGAGGCCGGCAGCCACTTCGTGGCCATCACCGACCCCGGCTCCAAGCTTGAGCAGGTGGCCAAGGCGGACGGCTTTCGCCACATCTTCTACGGCGACCCGCAGATCGGCGGGCGCTATTCGGCGCTTTCGAACTTCGGCGTGGTAGCGGCCGCAGTGGCCGGCCTGGACGTTCGCAAACTGCTTGCCGAGGCAGCCAAGGCCGTGGCCGGCGCGAAGCTGAAAGTCGACGACAATTCCGCTGTGCGGTTGGGCCTGCTCTTAGGTTCTGCCGCCAACGCCGGCCGCGATAAGATCACCTTTTTTACCTCGCCTGAGATCCACGACCTGGGCGCGTGGCTGGAGCAGTTGATCGCCGAATCCACCGGCAAGCTGGGCAAGGGCATTACGCCGGTGGACCGCGAAGCGATCGGCCCACCTGAGGTCTACGGAAACGATCGCGTCTTCGCCTATATCCGGCTCAAAGGCACAGGAGATGCTGGCCAGGACGCCGCGGTGGAGAAGCTGGAGAAGGCAGGCCATCCGGTGGTCTGGATTGAGATTGCAGACCGCTACGAGATATTCGGCCAGTTCTTTACCTGGGAGATCGCTACCGCGGTCGCAGGCTCCGTGATGGGCATCAACACCTTTGACCAGCCCGATGTGGAGACAGCCAAGGTGGAGGCCCGCGCCCTCACCACGGAGTACGAGAAGACCGGCAAGCTGCCGCAACGCACGCCCTTCCTCGCCGATGGCGGCCTCGCGCTTTACGCGACGGACAGCTACGCCGCGAAGCTCAAAGCGGCTGCGTCTGGGAACACACTGGAAGGCATGCTCCGTGCGCATCTGGACCAGCTTCATGCCGGCGACTACTTCGCCACGCTCGCGTTTATACCCATGTTTGCCGGCCACGAGGCCGCCATCCAGACCTTCCGTCACAAGGTGCGCGACCGCAAGTGCGTGGCCACCTGCATGGGCTTTGGTCCGCGTTTTCTGCACTCCACCGGCCAGGACTACAAGGGCGGCCCCAATACCGGGGTCTTTTTGCAGATCACTGCGGACCACGCCGTGGACCTGGCAATTCCAGGCCAGAAGTACAGCTTTGGCGTGGTGATCGCCGCCCAGGCCGCAGGCGACTTGGCCGTGCTGGAGTCGCGCGGGCGCCGCGCCTTGCGCGTGCATCTGGGCGCCGATGTCGCGGCGGGCTTGAAAACGCTGCGCGCGGCCATGGATGCAGCCCTCAAGTAAAGACCTCCGTCCGGACTGCACCGCAAATCCCGGATGCTTGCCCCATCTCGCGCATCCCTGCGGCACCGAAGCGTTCCCATGGCGCCGGGAATACGCTACATACCCGCGCCCGCCAGCGGAACTTTTTCCCGGCGAAAGGGTTCACACCCATGACAGCTTCCGTGAAACCTCGTCTAACGGATTATACGGAAGCGCCATTGAAGCGTAGCACGGCAGCGCTGTGCGGCTGGTCTTTGACCGCATGAATTCGTTTCTTCGAGTTCGTGCTTTCCCAGGTCCTACAGGAGACCTGGGCCGCCCCAGGATGGGGCAAAATCAAGCGGTCAGAGACCTCTCCGCGGCGGTTGCGTAAACGCAAGGGGTAAAGGGGAAAGAAGACCATGAATCGTCCATTGCTCAAACGGATGATCCCGCAAGTCATAACCTGGGCCGCAGCGGTGGTTCTGTGCGCCGCGGCGGCTTTTGCACAGAACGCCCAGAACCCGCCGGCTGGCACGACCAGCGGCGCGGCTACCGCGGCCGGCCAGCGCACGGACGCGCAGATCGAGATGGACGTGGTGAAGGCGCTGGACGCCTCCCAACCGCTGAAGAACGACCTCATCACCGCTGCAACCATCCAGAGCGAGGTCACGCTCGCAGGAACGGTATCTGACCAAGCCGCCCGCGAACTGGCGGGGAAGATTGCGGCCAGCGTGCCGGGCGTGACCAAGGTGCATAACAACCTTACCATCGGCAATCCGGAGCAGGCCCAGAACGAGCAGGCTCCCGGCGAATCGAACGCCGGGGAAACGCAGGTACCCGAAAATGAGCCCAACGCTGCTCCCGCGCCGGGAGAGGAAAATGAACCTATGCCGGCTCCCGGCCAGGATCAAGGCCAATATCCGGGTCAATCTCCCTATCCGGGTCAACCTCCTTATCCGAATCAGCCCCCCTATCCGGGTCAGCCTCCTTATCCGAATCAGCCCCCCTACCCGGGCCAATCTCCCTATCCGGGTCAGCCTTCCGCTCAATCTTATCCGGGCTATCCTGGAACGCAGCCACAGTACCCCAATCCTTCCCAGCAGCCTCAGTATCAATACCCCTATCAGCAGCCTCAGCAGCCCCCCGCTCCCTCCTATCAACCGGCCAAAGGCCCGGTTACGATTCCCGCGGGCACGCTCTTGCAGTTGCGCACTGCCGAGGCTGTAAACAGCAAAGGGGCCGTGGACGGCACCCCAGTCCAGTTCACCGTGATTCAGGACGTGGCTCCCAGCGGCGTGCTGGCCATTCCGCGTGGGGCCACCGTGCACGGAGTGGTGACAGAGAGCAAAAATGTGGGCTCCGGCAAGCTGGGCGGTAGCCCGGAGCTGGCGCTGACCCTCACCTCGCTCGACTTGGGCGGCAAGAGCTATCCGCTCCAGAGTGATCTGTTCAAAGTAAAGGGACCGAGTAAGACCGGCCGGACGGTCAACAGCGCCATTGGGGGCGCGCTGCTGGGGACCATCATCGGCTGTATCGCGGGCCGTGGCGTTGGTTGCGCCATCGGCGCCGCGGCCGGCGCAGGAGCGGGTACGGCGGCATCCGCTGCGGCTCCGGGACCGGGGGCCTGGATCCCTTCCGAGGCGCTGGTTACCTTCCACCTGACGGCCCCGCTCACGGTCAACCCGGTGAGCCCACAGGAAGCTGCGCGGCTGGCCCAGGGACTCTTTCAGGGCGGTCCAAACCTCTACCGGCGCGGGTATTCCCCCTACGGATCACAGTTTTATAACGGCTCTCCGTATGGCTACCCCTACGGTTATTCCTATGGCTATCCTTATAGTCCTCTTTATGGTTATCCGCCGGTCTTCTATCGTCCCTATTTCATGATGGGCGGCCTCTACTACTGGCGGTAGGCCCATGTGGCTGCGCCTGGCGGGCGTCTCGGATCCGGGGCGCCCGCAGTATTTGAGGAGCAAGCAAGCGGTGCGGCATGACGGAAAACTCCGCATGTCCAGCGTAAGAATCTCCTCATTCTGTCTCATCTATAATGAGATCGAGCTGCCTGCACAGTGCCCTGCGCATGTGCGCGGCGGATAGCTGCGGTTATAGCGGTTCTCCAATTGGCGTAAAGCGCGGCGCGATCACTGCGCGGCGTTTGCCTCAAGAAAACGCCACCCGCCGCGGCGGGTGCGCTTTTCAATCACTCCACGGGAATTGGAGAACCGCCGTAGCCGATCCAGCGCCGGAGCAGCAAAATTCGTATCTGCCCGCGCCTGAAACACGCGCAGAGAATTGAAGGTTGAAATCCATCTATGATCCGCTTCCTGCAAACTGAGAATCGCTTCACCAAGGCGATCTTCATCGTTGTCATCGCCGCCGCGTCGGTAGGCATGGTCGTTTACCTGATTCCCGGCTTGGCCGGCTTGGGCGCGCCGTCGGCCGACTCCTACGCGGTGGTCTATCCGCACTGGTACAGCCGTTTCTTCTCTTCGGGCACCACGGTGACCCAGGCGCGGGTGGAGCAGATGGCCCGGCAACAACTGCAAGAGCGCGACCCGCAATACGCCGACAATCCGGCCATCTTGACCTTCTTTGAGCAGGAGGTCGGCCAGCAGCTCGTGCAGCAGCAGGTTCTGCTCCAGGTGGCCGCCAAGCTGGGCATCCGCGCCTCCGACAGCGACGTGCGCCGTTACCTGCACAGTGGCCCCACGGGGCAAGTGCTCTTCCCCGACGGCCAATTCATCGGCCAAGACGCCTATGCCAATCTGATCGCGAGCCGGCTCAACGAGACCGTTAGCGAATTCGAGCAAGGAGTGAAGGACGATATCATCATTCAGCGTCTGGAGGATCTGGTAACCGCTCCGGTTACGGTGAGCGACCAGGAGGTGCGCGAAGACTACCTGAAGAAGAACGTCAAGATCAAGTTTGACTACGCGGTGATCTCCTCCGCCAGCCTGAGCAACCAGATCAATCCCTCAGACAGTGAGCTGGAGGCATTCTTCAAGAAGAACGCCGTGCGCTATGCCCAAGCAGTGCCGGAGGAGCGCAAGATCACCTACTTTGCCTTTACGCCGGAACAGTTGCCGGGCGGGATTCCCAATCCAACCCAGCAGCAGATTCAGGCCTACTACAGCGCGCACCAGTCGGATTATATGGTGCCTGAGGAGGTGGATTCGCGGCACATTCTCATCGCGGTGGCGCAGGATGCCGACCCCAAGACCGTAGCCGCGGCCAAGGCCAAAGCGGAGATGGTTCTCAAGCTGCTCAAGGCCGGCGGAAGCTGGAAGGTGCTGGCCCAAAAGTATTCTGACGATCCCGGAAGCAAGAATTCAGGCGGCGAACTGGGATTTGTGCAGCGGGGCCGCATGGTGCCGGAGTTCGATAACGCCATCTTCAGCCAGAAGATCGGGCAAATCGCTATCGTCAGAAGCCAGTACGGCTTTCACGTGGTGCAAGTTGAGGCGCGCAAGCCGGCGCACACGCAGCCGCTCAGTCAGGTATTGCCCACCATCCAGGCAACTCTGGCTAGTCAGCAATTGACTCAGGCCCAGGAAAATTATGCCTCCGAGCTCACCTCTGAGGCCATCAAGAACGGTCTGGAAAAGACCGCCGCAGCTCATCAACTCCAGGTGGTGACCACCGGATTTGTGGCCCAGAGCGGCATGATCGGGGCATTGGCCGACAGCTCTCAGATTCTCGCCAAAGCCTTCAAGATGAAGTCCGGCGATCCGCCTCAATTCGCCTCCACCGGCGAGGGCTACGCGATCTTTCAGGTAGCGGCTATCGATCCGGCGCACGCGCCCACCTTTGCCGAGTGGAAGAGCCATGTGCTGGACGACTATCGCAGCGAGCAGCTTCCGGCCCTGCTCAACCAGAAGACCAAGGAATTAGCTGATAAGGCCAAGGCGCTTGGCAACCTGGCCAAGGCCGCCAAGGCCGTAGGCGCGACTATGGAGACCAGCGGCCTGGTAGGCACAACCACCCAGGTTCCGGACATCGGCGATTTGGAACAGGTAGCCCCACAGCTCTTCAATCTTCCTGTGGGCGCCATCAGCGGGCCCATCGACACCGGGCAAAACGGCGTGGTAGCCGCGATCGTGGACAAGCAGCAGCCCAGCGCGCAGGAGATTGCGCAAAACCTCGATCAGACCCGCGACCAGATACTCGAACAGCGGCGCGAGCAAGCCTTCAACATCTTCGTCAGCGATGTCTGGAACAGCTATCGCAAGCGCGGCCTCGTGCGCATGAATCCCAAGGCGCTGAAACCGGCGACTCAGGGCATGTAACCGCTCAGACAGCCTCGGAACCTGGATTCTTCGGCGCGGCCTGCCAGGGTAGCGCATCAAATGTAGGCTGTGTCATCCTGGTTCACTGCCACCCTTTCAGCCGGCGCCGAACGGGGAACATCGCATCGCTCAACGTATACTCAACCCATAGCATGTCCACGCGCGCTGACACCGTTCTGGATACGATTCTGGCCACCACGCGCGCTGCGTTGGCCGCAAGCAAGAGAAGTGTGCCGGTGGCCGAGCTGGAGCGGCGAGCCGCCCGGCACCGCCCGCGAGGCTGGGCTGCGGCTCTGCGCCGCCGGGCCGCGCTTGGCCCGGCTATCATTGCCGAGATCAAAAAAGCCTCGCCGTCCAAAGGCGTGATTCGCGCCGATTTCGATGTAGAGTGGCTGGCGCGCCGCTATCGCGCTGGCGGAGCCGCGGCGCTCAGCGTGCTCACCGACGAGCCTTACTTCCAGGGCAGCCTGCGCAATTTGGAGATGGCCTCAGACGCTGTTCCTCTGCCCTGCCTGCGCAAGGACTTCACCATCGACGAGTACCAGATCGTGGAGGCCCGCGCCCATCGCGCCGACGCCATCCTGCTCATCGCCGCCGCGCTCAACACGGAAGAACTCAAGCGCCTGTCCCTGGCGGCTCACGCGCTGGCGCTCGACGTGCTCGTCGAGGTGCACACCGGCGAGGAGCTGGACAGCGTGCTGGACGCCGTGGGCGAGAGCGGCGCCGACGCCATCGGGGTGAATAACCGCGACTTGCGCACCTTCGACGTTAGCCTCGAGACCTCACTCACGCTCGCCGCACGCATTCCTTCCCGCGCAGTGCGCGTCACGGAGAGCGGCCTCGCCGGCAGCGAAGACATAGCTCGCCTGCGCCAGGCCGGCTTTGACGCCTTCCTGATTGGCGAGAGCTTCATGCGCCGGCCCGACCCAGGCGCGGCGCTGGCCGCTCTGCTCAAGGACGCGGAGAGCAAGCCATGAGCACGGCAGACATTTGGATTAAGATTTGCGCGAACACCTCGCTTGAAGATGCGCGAATGGCTGCCGAGGCCGGCGCCGACGCGGTGGGCTTCGTCTTCGCGCCCAGCCCGCGCCGCGTGACGGCTGCCCAGGTAGCGGCCATCGTCCCGCAACTGCCGGACGCGCTCGAAAAGATAGGCGTGTTTGTGGACGCCGGCTTCGGCGAGATTGCTACGATCGTTGCGGCCTGCGGCCTGACCGGCGCGCAATTGCAATTCGACGCTGCGGGCGAGCTGACGGCGCAGTTGCGCGAGCGCTTTGGAGCCAGCTTGCGCATTGTCCGCGTAGTGCACTTCGATGCCGAGACCGCGGAGAACAGCGCCGCCGCACGCGAACGGATTCAGGATCCGAATGCGGATGCGATGCTGGTGGACTCGCGCACAACCACGGCCGTGGGCGGGACGGGCGTGGCCTTCGACTGGCTCGCAGCCAGCAAGACGCTCTTCCGAAATCCAATGGCGCGCGAGCGCCGGCTGATCGTGGCCGGCGGACTCACCGCGCAAAATGTGGCCCAAGCCATCGCCGTGCTGCGCCCGTGGGGCGTGGATGTGGCCTCAGGCGTCGAAGACGCGCCGGGAAAGAAGAACGCCGGGAAGGTGCGAGAGTTTATCGCGCGCGCCAGAGCCTGGGAGCGTCAGTTGACGAGTCTGAGCTGATGGCAGCGAAAAAACGCAGGTCTTACTTTCCATGGCTACTTACTGTGAAGTCGCTTTGCCCGTGCCGCTGGACCACACCTTCACCTACGCGCTGCGGCAGGGGCAGTCGCCGCAGCGCGGCGCGCGGGTGATTGCACCCTTCCACAACGAAAAGCTGATCGGGGTGGTGACCGCGGTGGACGTAAAAGCGCCGGCGGAGTTCGAGGTGCGCTATGTAGAAGCGGTGCTCGACGAAGAACCGCTGCTCGGCGAGCAGTTGTTGGAGTTGGCGGAATGGATTGCGCAGTATTATCTGGCGCCGCTCGGCGAGGTGCTGCGCGCCATGCTGCCGCTGATGGCCGAGGTGCGGCGGACGGTGTACTACCGGATTACCGATCTGGGACGCGATGTGCTGGCGAAGAGTTTGGACGGCGATGCGGCGAACCTAAAAAAGACAGCCTCAGATCCTTCGGCCCGGCTTTCGTTGCACGAAAGTCCCGCTCGGGATGACGCCGCTAGAGAAGTTCAAAGGAACAGAACGGGAGGCGGACAGCGGCGCGGGCGGCTCTCCAAGGAAGCGCAGGATATGGAGCATCGCGTGCTGGTGCGGCTGGCGGCCGGCGAGGCGGTGAGGGTTTCCACGTTGCGCACGGCCACGGCGGCTTCATTGCCCGTGCTGGCCGCACTGGTGCGCAAGAAATGGATTGCGCGCGAGACTGCGGCGGCCGAGCGGGACGCGCGGCGGATGGAGCGCTTCGCGGTGCTGGTCCCCGAGACGAGGCTGCCGAAGCTGACCGAGAAGCAGCAGGCCATTCTGGCCGAGCTGGCGGCGTGCGGCGGAGAGATGCCTCTGGCTGAGCTGCGGCAGCGCGATCTGCCTTCGTCTACCCTGCAAACGCTGGTCCGGCGGGGGCTGGTGCGCATCGACGAACGGCCGGCGAAGTTTCATCTGGGCGGGCTCACGCCAGCGGCAGCGCCATTCCGGCTGAACGCGGCGCAAGAGAGTGCGCTGGCGACCATCGTGACGGCGCTGGGAGGGTTCCACGCCTTTTTGTTTTTTGGAGTCACAGGCTCCGGTAAAACCGCCGTTTATCTGGCAGCCATGCAGCAGGCGCTGGACCGCGGCTTGTCGTCGATTCTGCTGGTTCCTGAGATCGGGCTCACGCCGCAGATGGCTGGACTGCTGGATCAGGCCTTCGGGCAGCGGGTGGCGCTGCTGCACTCGGCGCTGACGCCCGAAGAGCGCAGTGAGCAATGGCGGCGCATCCGGCGCGGAGAAGCGCCGATCGTGGTGGGCACGCGCTCGGCCATCTTCGCGCCCGTGCCCCATCTCGGCCTCATTCTGGTGGACGAAGAGCACGACCAGAGCTACAAGCAGGAAGAGACGCCGCGCTACAACGCGCGCGACGTGGCCGTGATGCGGGCCAAGTTGGCTGGAGCCGTAGCGGTGCTGGGGTCGGCCACGCCGTCGCTCGAAAGCTGGCAGAACGCAGCCCAGGGCAAGTACGCGCGCATCGAGCTTAGAGAGCGGGTGATGAACCGGCCGTTGCCGGAGGTGGAGCTTGTGGACATGCGCCGCGAGTTCCAGGAGACGGGGCGGGAGCAGCTCTTTTCGCGGTCGCTCGTGGAGCAGACCAAGACGGTGCTGGAGCGCGGCGAGCAGGCGCTGATCCTGCTCAACCGGCGCGGGTACTCATTTGCGGTGATCTGCCGGGCGTGCGGAGAGAAGCTGGAGTGCCAGAACTGCGCCATCGCACTGACCCACCACAAAGCGGCGGCCGAAGATGCCGGAATCGCGCGCGCCGGCGAGCGGCTGGAGTGCCACTATTGCGGCTACCGGCGCACGGTGCCGGCGCGCTGCCCCAAATGCGGCAGTGAGCACTTGTACTACCTGGGCGCGGGTTCGCAGCAGGGCGAGGAGCGGCTGGCAGAGATATTTCCCGGCGCCCGGATCGGGCGCATGGACCGCGACACGGTGCGCGGGCGGCACGACCTGGAGCGGTTGCTGGCGCGGCTGCACGCGGGCGAGATCAATTTGCTGGTGGGCACGCAGATGATCTCCAAAGGACACGACGTGCACGGCGTGACGCTGGTGGGAGTAGTGGGCTGCGACTACGCGCTTTCGCTGCCTGACTTCCGCGCCGCCGAGCGGGTCTTCCAGCTCATGACCCAGGTGAGCGGGCGGGCCGGCCGCGGCGAGCTGCGCGGGCGTGTGGTGGTCCAGACGTATTATCCGGATCACTACGCGATTCTGGCCGCGATGGCCCACGATTACGCGGCCTTCGCTGAGCGCGAGCTGAAGTACCGCCGCTGGATGCACTACCCGCCCTTCGGCGCGCTGGCCAACGTGCTGGTGCAGTCGCAAAAGCTGGAGGAGGCGGCGGGGTGGTCCGCCATCTTAGGCAAATATTTCGTCCAAAACCAGAACGCTGGCGGAGCCGTGCGCATGCTGGGACCGTGCACCGCGCCCATTGCGCGCATCAAGGGGGTATACCGATTCCACCTGATCTTAAAAGCCGCGTCGCGCAAGGCGCTGAACGCGGCGCTCAAAGGAATGCTGGAGCACGCCGGCCAGAGTGGCGTGCCGCGGCGGAACGTGGTGGTGGATGTGGATGCGCAGAGATTGATGTAAGAAAAACAGCGAGCGACTGAGAAAGCCGTCGAGTAGCTGAGCACAGAGAGAGCCGAGCTTAGGCGCACTTCACTGTCCGAGACTCAGTCGCCCGGAAGAATCCGTGAATGTAAGGGCTTGCAGGGCGCCTGTGGGGGAAGGCGCACACTCCTCAGGACAAAGTCGAGCTACTTCTTGTGGTGCTTCTTGTGCTTCTTTCCACCCTTGTGCTTCCTTCCCATATGAGTCGTGGGACTCGTGGCCGCAATTTGCGGCGTATTCAGCGTGAATTGGGGCGTCACCGCAAATGCGCCGGTAGCCATCAGCATCAGGAGCGAAAGAAATACAGCTTTCTTCATGGTCACCTCGAACAGGCGCCGGCCATTGAATTTGCGATGGCGCTGCACGACCGGCACGTAGACGATTAGACGCGCCAGCCCAGAATTGGTTAGACGCTTTTGCACACTTTTATCCGTTCGCTTTCCTGCTAACGCAAAAAGTCGATGAGCGAGCTCGAGGAAAAGGGGGTGGGCGTGAAGGTAAGCAGGAGGAGAACGAGGCCGATGATGCCCAGCGCCACGCGGCCGCGGGTAAGTTCGGCTCCGGACGGAACCTGGGGATGGCGCAGGGCGGGCAGCAGCAAAAAGGCTCCCCAGAGAAACCAGCCTACCCAATAGACGGCTCCGGCCAAGAAGAGCGCTAAGGGCAGACCGCGGGTGAAAATTTTGTGCAAGCGCGGAGATAGGGCGTAGAGTATGTGACCGCCGTCGAGCTGGCCGCCGGGAATGAGGTTGAGCGAGGTGATGAACAGGCCGATCCAGCCGGCGACCAGGACCGGATGAGGCGCACTCTGGTCGAAGGATGGAATCGCGGGGTTCCAGCGTGCGAGCAGGGCGTGCACCAGGCGGAGGGTGAACGGCTCGCCGCCAAAGCGGATGATGGCGGAGGGCGCGTTGACCGGGGCCGCTACGCTAAGCATAAAGCCCACGGCGACGGCCGCGAGCGAAGCGATATAACCGGCCAGAGGGCCGTAGATGCCCACGTCCATGAGGGCGTCGCGGGTGGGGATACGGGAGCGGATTCGAATGACTGCGCCTACGGTGCCGCAGAGCGTGGGTGCAGGCAGCACCCAGGGCAGTGTGGTTTTGAGGCGGTGGGCGCGGCAAGCGAAGTAGTGGCCGAACTCGTGAATGAGCAAAATCCCCAGCAGGGTGAAGGAAAAGGCAAAGCCGGAGCTGAAGAGATAAGGATGGCGCCAGAGCCAGCCCCAGGGCCAGAGGTCGGCATCACGGGCCACCGGCGGCAGGCCCGCTATGAAGTTCTGCATGAAGCGGGCGCCGTCGGCGGTGGTGGTCACCACGCTGGCGCCGAAAAGCACCACCGGCAGGCCATACTCGCGAAAGACGGAAGGCAACGAAACTCTCCTTCTTGACTTCCCGGGCATGAGGCCGCAGGGTGCACGCAGACCTCAAGCGTCCAGGCGGACCGTCCTGGCCGGTTGGGAAATGATCCCGCCGGGGAACTGGCTAGGAGTGAGCGGCGCCTCCCGCGGCCAGCGTGTGCAGTTCCTTGCCCGGCTTAAAGCGCACCGCCTTACCGGGGGCGATGCTGACCTCGGTTCCGGTGCGGGGATTGCGGCCGATGCCGGTTTTGCGGGCGCGGACGCTGAAGACGCCAAATCCGCGCAGTTCGATGCGCTCGCCGGCGGCCAGAGCCTGCTTGAGGCCCTCGAAGACCGTATCTACGGCCGCCTCGGCTTTGGTGCGCGGCAGGCCGGTGCGCTCCACCACGTGATGTACGATGTCCTGTTTGATCAATGGAATATCCTCAGGGGCAAATGATATGGAACCTACCACACCCTTCTGGGGTCATAGTACAGATTTTGCTGCGATTAGGAAACTCCCTGGAGAGCAGCATGGTGGGCAACCCGCGGAACAGAGCGCACTGCCATCCCCCGGAGGGGCTGGAGCCAGGCACTGGCGGGCCGATTTGTCAATCGCAGAACCGTTGCGTAAGATGAATCTTCGAGTTGCAGCCGGACACGGCTCTTTCCCTTGAGACGCCTTTTACCTACCGCAGGAGCCAGAGAGGAGACGCATGGCAATTCAGAGCGACCGCTGGATACGGGAACAGGCCCTCCAGCACCGCATGATCGAGCCCTTCAGCGAAAAGCAGGTGGCTGCGGGGGTGATCTCTTATGGGCTTTCCTCTTATGGATACGACCTCAGAGTCTCCGATGAGTTTAAAATCTTTACCAATGTGAACAGCGCCATCATCGATCCCAAAGCCTTCGACGAGCGGTCGTTCGTCTCGGTTCGGGCCGCATCGGTGATCGTTCCGCCCAATTCGTTTGCATTGGCGCGTTCGGTTGAGTATTTTCGTATTCCCAGAGATGTTTTGACGATCTGCGTTGGCAAGTCTACCTATGCGCGTTGCGGAATCATTGTGAACGTAACACCCTTTGAGCCGGAGTGGGAGGGTTTTGTAACCCTGGAGATTTCCAATACCACGCCCTTGCCGGCCAAGATTTACGCCAACGAAGGACTGTGCCAGATTCTGTTCTTCCGCTCTGACCAAGCCTGCGAGATCAGCTATGCGGATCGCAAAGGCAAATATCAGAAGCAGCAG
Organism: Acidobacteriota bacterium; assembly: GCA_021800255.1. Taxonomy (GTDB): domain Bacteria; phylum Acidobacteriota; class Terriglobia; order Terriglobales; family Acidobacteriaceae; genus Telmatobacter. Next base: position 20,154 of record JAJYZC010000002.1, on the reverse strand, counting down.
GGGATTGTTCTTCCTAAAATCTGAGGGGCCGCCGGCGGGCCCAACGGGCACTTAGGCAGATTTGAAACTTTGATGCAATGGCGTGAGCAAAACACGGCTGCGCCGAATTGCCTACGGTTCTTTTTCGCACCACGGGAGAGGAGCAATGTCCGGGAGCAAGAATGCCCAGGCTATCCGCATCGGATTAGTGGCAGACGAGCCCCTCCGCCTGGCGGGGCTCGCCAGCATCTTCGACCAACCGGCTCAAGAAGGCCAGCCGCAACTTGTTCCGGTGAGCGGGATCATGCCGGAGTTACTGGCCAGCCGCGCACTCGAATACCTGGTGATCGATCTCCTAGCCTCTTCCGGAATGGAGGCCCTGCAGAGCGTTCGCCGCGCCCGGCCGGATATACGCCTGATCGTAATCGGTCCGGAGGGCGACGATGAATTGGTAATGAACGCGATTGTCGCTGGCGCCAGGGCGTATCTGGATTTGACCGCAGGTCCGGAGATGGTGCGCAAGGCCATCAACGTGGTCACAGCGGGGTCGATCTGGGCGCCGCGCCGGCTGCTTTCCCGGCTCATCGACCGGCTGCTCAAGCTGCCTGACAGCAACACCACCACTCCCTCAGGCTGGCAACTGACCGCGCGCGAGCGGCAGGTGCTGGAACTGATTCTGACGGCGCGGTCGAATCGTGAGATCGCTGCTGAACTGGGCCTGGAAGAGAGGACAGTAAAGACCTACGTGGGGCGGCTGATGCGCAAGACCGGCGCCGACAACCGCATCAAACTCTCCATGGTGGCGCTCAGCCTCTCACAGCTTTCTGCCAGCAGCGGAGACCGGAATCGCAATCCGGGTGCTCAATTTTAGGACATTACCATTTGGTAAATTATCTGGTTACTTAGAGGCATCGCCCTTAAGTACTCTTGTGCTATTTTTCCCCTTTGTACATCATCCTTAAAGAAACAACGCAGATCTGGGGAAAGGAGTTCCTAGATAACGCCTTGGTGTGTTATCTAAGAACTCCTCTTTTTTCTTGGACTAAGCTCCCGATACTGTGAGGCTCACGCCGCAAACCGAAGTTCACCTCTACCCCCTCAGCCCTCCCCAACCGCAGATGGCGCATCTTACCCTCAAGAAGAGAGGGAATTGGTGTGCGCGCGCCGCCATCGAACCAGAGGAAGTGCTTGAAAGCAAAGCATCTTGAGTACATGGTTCTGCAAAATTGGAGAATAGCGTGCGATGATGTACGCTGTTCCAGGTAGATTTCCCGATGCGCGCCGTCTTGAATTTATGGCGGCGCAGGGGTCGGCCCTAACCCTAACCCTAAAGAGAATGCGCTCCGCCGGACGGACGCAACGGAAAGGATACGGATGATGATAAAGAAAGTTGCAGCTTCGATCTGTTTTTGTCTGATGCTCACGTGCGTCAGCACGGCTTTTGCGGCGTCGGCGCGCCAGGATGTGCAGAACCGCATCAACGCGGCCAAGGTGGTGATCGACGAGATCATGGCCACCCCGGACCGCACCATCCCCACGAATATTCTGGCTTCGGCTACCTGCGTCGGCGTGGTTCCGTCGCTCCTCAAAGGAGGCTTTATCTTTGCTGGGCAATACGGCCAAGGCGTGGTGACCTGCCGCACCGGCCACGGCTGGAGCGGCCCGGTCTTCATCCGCATGGCTGGCGGTTCCTTCGGATTCCTGATCGGCGGCCAGAGTACGGCTCTGGTTCTGGTGGCTGTGAATCAGCGCGGCTTTCAGGACCTGCTGCAGAGCAAGTTCAAACTGGGAGCGGGCGCTTCCGTTGCGGCCGGTCCGGTGGGCCGCGCCGGCCAGGCGGCCACTGACTGGAAGATGAACGCCGAACTATTGAGCTACTCGCGCAACAAGGGCCTGTTTGCCGGCGTCGATCTGAGCGGCACCAGCGTGACCCAGAACGCCGCAGACACCGATCTTTATTACGGCGGACACCACAGCTTCGAGAGCATCCTCCGGGGACAGGTGGCTGTGCCGCCGGGCGCTGTGGCGTTCGTGCGCGATGTCGCCCATCACTTTGCCGCAGCCCACAAATAATCAGCGCCGCATGAACCGCAAGCTCAGCCGGCGTAAGCCAGGGTGAAAGCTGGCCCGGCAAAGGCAGGGCCGCGCCGGGTTTGCCTTTGCCTTCCCGCTCGCCGGAAAAGTCTGTTCCCGCAGGCTACACTGTCTTTTGTCCTCAACCATGCGGGAGAAGATCGAGTATTGGCTAGTAGTGGCCGTGGCGCGCTGCCTGGGGCGCTTGCCGCGCAGACTGGCGCGATGGTGGGCCTGGATTCTGGCCTTCAAGGTCTACTGGCTATGCGGCCGGCTGCGGCGGGTGGGCGTGCGCAACCTTGGGCTGGCTCTCCCGGAGCTCTCGTCTAAAGCCAGGAAAAAAATTCTGCGGCGCGTCTACGTGCATCTTGGCTGGCACCTGGTCGAGTTCTGCCGCATGAGCCGCTATACGCCGGAAAACACGCGCGGCTGGCTGCGCACCGAGGGCCTGGAACACTTTCTCGCCGCCCAGGCGCGCGGCAAGGGCGTGCTGGTAGTCACCGGCCATCTAGGCGCATGGGAGCTTTCGAGCTTCTATCACTCGCTCATGGGTCATCCCATGGGGATGGTGATTCGCCGCCTCGATAACCGCCTTCTCGACGCTTACGTGAACGCCATCCGCTGCCTGCACGGCAACTACGTTCTGCACAAGGATGACTTTGGGCGCGGGTTGCTCACCGCCATGCGCACCGGCGGCACGGTAGGCATCCTGATGGACACCAATATGACCCCTCCGCAGGGGGCGTTTGTGAAGTTCTTCGGCATCGATGCCTGCACGGGCACGGGACTGGCCCATGTGGCGCGCAAAACGGGCGCCGCGGTGCTGCCGGGGTTCATGGTGTGGGAGGCGGCGGAGCGCAAGTATGTGCTGCACTTCGGGCCAGAGATTGAGATTCCGCATACTGAGTGCGTGGCCGATGACATTCTGGAAGGCACGGCGCGCTGCACCCAGGTGATCGAGGCCTGGATCCGGCGCTATCCTGACCAGTGGTTGTGGATTCACCGGCGCTGGAAGACGCGGCCGGCAGGGGAACCGGGGTTGTACTGAGTCTACGGCCGGGCAAAGGAGACGCATGACGCTGGCGGAACTAATGGAGAAGCTCGGCGGCAGGCTGGTGCAACGGGGTGCTGCGCAAAACCTATCCGCAGTGAGTTCGCTCCAGACGGCGCACTCGGCTTCGCTGGTCTTTGCCGAGGACGAGACCACTGCGGCAAAGGCGCTGGCCAGCGCGGCGGCGGCCGTGGTCTTGAAGCCCGGCGTGGCGGCGTCCTATGCGTCGAACCCGTCTATCGCTGTGATTGAGTCGGAACAGCCGCGGCTATGGTTCGCGCGCGCGGCCAAGCTGTTGCACCCCGAGCTGCCCTGCGAAGGAATTCATCCAGCCGCAGTGATCGGCGAAGGTGCGGAGCTGCTGGAATCGGTAACGGTGGGTGCCCATGCGGTGATCGGCAAAGGCGCGCGGGCCGGCGAGCGCAGCCGCATCGATGCCGGCGCGGTCATCGGCGAGGGCGTGCGCATCGGCAAGCATTGCCATATTTATCCGCGCGTAGTGATCTATCCCGGCACTACCATCGGCGACCGCGTCATCGTTCACGCCGGCGCGGTGCTGGGGGCAGATGGCTTTGGCTACGTGCGCGACCCGGAGACCGGCGCCTACACGCAGTTTCCACAGCAGGGCACGCTGGTGATCGAAGACGGTGTGGAGATCGGAGCCAACTCCACGATTGATCGCGGGGCGCTGGGCGAGACGCGCATCGGGCGCGGCACGAAGATCGACAACCTGGTGCACGTGGGGCACAACTGCGAGATCGGCGAAGACGTGATCCTGGTGGCGCTGACCGGCATCTCGGGCTCGTCCGCCATCGGCAAGGGCGCACTGCTGGCCGGGCAGGTGGGCATCGGCGACCACGTGCGCATCGGGCCGGGAGTGATTCTGGGCGGGCAAGCGGGAGTCTTCAGCGGCGCCACGGTGACCAACGAAGGACTGAAGCCGGGGACTGTACTGTACGGGACTCCAGCGCGGCCGCTGAAGCAGGTTTTGCGCGAGCAGGCGGTGCTGGCCCGCCTGGCCAAGAATAGGGGCGCAGGGACTAGAGACTAGGAAACAGGGAATAGCGAGCCAGATGCTGGTAAATCGCTGACTACTGATAGCCGGCCACTGACCACCGTCTTTAAGACGGCTTCTCGGTCAAAAAGGGCTCCGCTTTCAAGGAGCCGTCACGCTGCTTGACAAGCATCTGCACCTTGCCCTCGGCGGCGTCCAGCTCCTGCTTGCAAGCTGCCGACAGGCTCACTCCCTCTTCGAAGAGCTTGAGCGACTCTTCGAGGGCCAGATCGCCCTTTTCCAGCCGGTCGACGATGGTTTCGAGTTTCTTGAGCGATTCTTCAAACGAGGGCATGGGGCTACTTCCTTTCGTGGTTGCCCCTCGGCAGGGCGCTGGCGATAACCTCGGCGGCGGCATCGAAGTGGCCGAAAGGAGCGCTGACCTGCACGCCCTGGACGAGAGGCCGCACTGCATCCAGCATCTCCCGGGCGATTTTGATGCCTTCCAGGCGCGCGGCTTCGGGCGTGCCTGCCTGGGCCATGCGCAGCATGATCTCCTCGGGCATGGCAATGCGCAGATCGTTTTTCATGTACTCGGCGTTGCGCAGGCTGGTGAGCGGCCAGATGCCGGCGAGGATAGGAATGCGGTGGTCCCGGATGCGCTCCAGGAAGTTTTCGAGAAGGCGCAGATCGAAGACGGCCTGGGTGACGGCGTATTCGGCGCCGGCCTCGACTTTGTAGGCGAAGCGGCGCAGCTCATTTTCGAGGTCGGGGGCAGCAGGGTTGGCGGCCACACCGATGGTGAAGTTGGTGCTGGCGCCGATGGCGTTGGAGCCGATGTCGAGACCGTGGTTGAGGCGGTTGACCATGTTGACCAGGCCGATGGAATCGACGTCAAAGACAGCCGTAGCGTCAGGATAATTACCCCCCTTGGGCGGGTCGCCGGTGATGCAGAGAATGTTACGCAGGCCGATAGACGACGCTCCCAGCAAATCCGACTCGATGGAAAGAATGTTGCGGTCGCGGCAGGTGTAATGCAGAACCGTTTCGATCCCGGTATGCTGCTGAATCTGGATGCACAGGCTCTGGGCGCTCATGCGCGCCGAGGCCTGGGCCGCATCGTAGACATCGATGGCGTCCACGCCCAGGCTCGCCAGCAGGCTGGCAGCCTCAATCTCTTTGGAGCAGTCGATGCCTCTGGGCGGTAGGAACTCGACCAGGGTGATGAATTTGCCGCCGGCGAGCAACGAGCCGAGGCGGGAGCGATGGCTGAGCGGAGCGGGGGGTGTTTCAGGGTTGGGCGCCGGCGCCGCCGCCCCCGCCACAATGGGAATTTGCTCATCCATGGCGCGCATGGCGGAGCGCATGGCGCGGATGTGGTTGGGGGTGGTGCCGCAGCAGCCGCCTACAATCTTGACGCCTGCGGCGATGGCCTTGCGCGCAAAGCCAGCCATGAACTCCGGCGAGCAGAGGTAAATGTTGCGGCCTTCAACGGCGCGAGGAATGCCGGCGTTGGGCATGGCGGCCAGGGGCAGCGCGGTGGCGGAGCGCATGGCTTCAATGGCCGTAAGCACCGCGGTGGGACCGTTGGAGCAGTTGACGCCCACGGCGGTTGCGCCCCACTCCGTGAGCAGGGCGGCGGCCTGGGCGGGCGAAGAGCCGTCGAGGCAGTTGCTTTCGTCGTCCACGGTAACCATGGCCAGCACGGGCAGTTCCGGGGCGGCGGCGCGGGCGGCTTCGAGGGCCGCGTGCGCCTCGTTCAGCGCGGGCATGGTTTCAATGACAATCAGGTCTGCGCCCGCGCCTGGGCCGCCTTCGGCCAGAGCGGCGATTTGCTCGGCAAAGGCGGCTCGGGCCTCATCGAGGCCGGTCTTGCCCAGCGGCTCCAGGCGCACTCCCAGCGGGCCGACGGAGCCGGCCACCCAGGCTTCGCCGCCCTGTTTTTCGCGCAGATGCTCGACGGCCTGGCGCGCCAGCCGCACGCCGGCGGCGTTGATCTCTCGCACCTTGTCGCCCAGCCCGTGGCGGCCGAGCCGGAAACGGTTGGCGCCAAAGGTGTTGGTTTCAACAATCTCGGCTCCGGCCTGGAGATACTCTTCGTGGACAGAGAGGATGAGCGCGGGATCAGTGAGGTTCAACTCGCCGTAGGAACGATTGACGAACACACCACGAGCGTCGAGGACCGTGCCCATGGCGCCGTCGGCAAGCAAGGGACGGCTGAGAAGAATCTGATCCCATTGCGTCATTCACTTGTCATGCTACGGCACGGCGGCGCGCGGCGCCAGAGGGCAGGGCCGCTTTGTTATACTTCGGAAGTCATAAGCTGAGTAAAATCCGGTCCCGGCGCAGGCGGTTTGGGGCCGGTCCGGTGATCTGAACGCCATCAATTTTCATCCGCTGGGGCAAGCTCCGCGCTACTGATCGAGGTAAAGGATTTTGAAGAGCAAAGGTCTTTGGATTTGCACCGTGGCCGCCCTGGCGGTCGCGGTGGCGCTGGCCGGTTGCGGCACTACGTATTACGTTGCCGGACGCTCCCTCCCGCCAAGCGGAGAGCAATACCGCGTTCTGGTCGCCATCCAGAATCCCAACGCGATCGAATCGGGCGAACTGGAAGTGATGGACGCCTACTACGATGAGAAATCCACCTACAACGGCACACAGAGAGCGATTTTCATCTCCGGCTATTCAGGATCCTTGCCGCTTACCATCCAGAATATGCCGGAGGAGCAGGAGGGCGCTGTGTACGGCGCCGGCGACGGAAGTTTCGCGCTGATTAACTATCAGAAGGAGAATGAGCTAGGCAACGTCAGCGGCTTGGGTGGGCTCTCTTCGAGCATCTTCATCACGCGCAGCCAAAATTTTGTCTTTGCCGCCAACCAGGAATCGCATGTACTGACGGTTGTGAACCGGACCGCCAACACATCCGTGGCGCTCGGCCTTCCCGACGTTTACCGGGTGAGCGTGAACCCTGGCGGAACGGTGGCCATGGCCTTTGTGCAGGATTCGAACTACGCCTATTACGCTCGCCAGCTCACAACTGCGCAATCGGTACAGTATTCCGGGGGTCCGTCCTCATGGCCTAAGGCCGCGGTGGACTGCGAGCCGCAGAATGGGCCAAGCTGGTGCCTGTTTCAGGTGCAGAGTCCGGACGCCATCGACTCAACCGGAAATTATTATGGCGCCCCGCTGGTCTTCGACCGGCCCGTGAAGGCTGTTTTCTCCGCCGATGGAAGCATTGCCTACATTTTGAACTGCGGGCCGGAATGCGGCGGAAACAAGTCATCGGTATCGTTGCTGCCAACGGCGCCCATGGTCTTTACGCCCGGCGAACAATCCGGTCTGTTCCCGTGCAACACCGCGCCTTGCGCCAACTCCAAGGCTGCGCCCATCACCAATATTCCCCTGCCCGGTGGAGCGAGCAATGCGCTGGTCGACACCAGCACCATGTATGTGGTGGGTCAGGAGCCAGAGCAGATCAGCGGACAAACGTTGTTTGGGGGCCATCTCACGGTGGTGAATCTGGCGAATAATACGGCCTCGGCGCCGGTTTCCATCAGCGACGGTCTGCCTGGGGCGTTAAGCCGCATGGTGGAAGGCGACGATAACACGCTGTGGATCGGCATGACCGGATGCATCACTGGGGTGCGCGCCGCGACCGATGCACCGTCTGGATTCGGCTGCCTGACTATGTACAACACCGCTAGCAAAACGGTCACGCTGGAGCCCTATCTGGGCAACGACACAGGCATCGCAGCCATCACCGGTTTGCACAAAATCTACACGGCGGAAGGCGGCCAAGTGTACATCTATTCCACCGTCAACGGTTCGGCTATCGACAACCAATTCGTCACGGTGACCGGAACGGCTTCGGACGTGGCTTACATGGATGCGGTGAGCGACGCAGACAATACCGTTTACTGAGCGCAATGACCGCCCAAGGTGTGGATTTCCGGGCCGACGTTCTGGCCATCGCTGCCCATCGCGACGACGTGGAACAGACCTGCGGAGGGACGCTGCTGCGCATGGCGGCGCGGGGTTTGCGCACGGCCATCCTGGACCTGACCCAGGGCGAGGCGGGGACGCGCGGCAGCGCCGAGGACCGCGCCCGCGAGGCTGCGGAAGCCGCGCGCATCTTGGGCGCGGGATGGCGCCAGGCGCTCACCCTGCCCGACGGAAGGCTCGAAAACACGCTGGAGAACCGTCTGGCCATCGCCGGCGTACTGCGGCTGTTGCGGCCACGGGTCGTGATTCTGCCCTATTGGCGGGCGCGGCACCCCGATCACGCAGTCGCGGCCACGCTGGGCTACGAGGCGTGCTTCCTTTCCGGACTGAAGAAGATCGACACCGGCACAGAGCCGCACCGGCCCTTCAAGATCGTTTACGCCAGCCTTTACGCTGACGTCCGCCCCAGCTTCATCGTGGATATTACGCCGTTCATCGAGCAGCGGCATCTAGCTCTGATGGCCTACCGCTCGCAGTATGCCCACCAGGAGGCCGGCGGCGGGCTGTTCGTTCCCGAGGAGGAGATTCGGGAGCGTACCTTGGCTGAGGCGCGGCACTATGGATTACTGGCGGGCGTGCGCTATGGCGAGCCTTTTGTGCAAAAGGAAGTGGGGCTGGTGGACGACTTGACATTACTGCCGGTGCAATCGATCTGAGGCCGGCAGCGGAGACAACCGATGGCGCAGAGTTGGGATCCGGATGCTTATGCCCGCAACGGCGCATTTGTCCATGAGATGGCGGGAGGCGTTCTGGAGTGGCTGGACGCCCGGCCCGGCGAGCGTATTCTCGACCTGGGCTGCGGCGACGGGCAGTTGACGCTGCGCCTCGCCGCCACCGGAGCCATGGTTACAGCGGTTGACAACTCACCGGAGATGGTGGCGGCAGCCCGCGCGCGCGGCGTGGAGGCCGATCAAGCAAACGCCGAATCGCTGCCCTACCCCGAGGGGACCTTCGACGCTGTTTTTTCGAACGCCGCCCTGCACTGGGTGCGCGACCACGACGCCATGCTTGCCCAGGTTCATCGTGTGCTTAAGCCCGGCGGCCGGTTTGTAGCCGAGATGGGCGGCCACGGCAACATAGCGGCCATTCGCGTGGCCATGATCGCAGTGCTCAAGCATCACGGCTTTTCCGGCTACGAGGAAAGCGATGCCTACTATCCCACCCCCGATCTGTACTCGCGCCGGCTGCGGGAGCATCGGTTCCAGGTGAAAGACATCGCGCTGATTCCCCGCCCTACGCCTCTCGACGCCAGCGGAATGCTGGGCTGGATCAAAACCTTCCGCCGCGGCGTTCTCCACGCCCTGCCCGCACCGCTGCGGGAAACCGTCGCCGCTGAAACCGCTGAGATGCTGGCGCCCGTCTTGCGCGATAGTGAAGGCAACTGGACCGCCGACTACGTGCGCCTGCGCTTCATCGCCATATCCCGATAGAGAAGCGCAGGCGGGATACGCCCAGGGCGGCGCGCCGGGCGGCAATCCTGCCGAAATTCATCAAACGTTAGCAAATTCTTTACCCGCTTGCATTACTCTGTTACTGGTTCCCGCGGCCCGAGCTGTTGAAGAAAACCCGAAAGGCCGCCGGGCGAGGACCGATGGTTTGAGCCAAACCGTATTCGTTCTGGAAGACGACGCCGACATCGCGCGGCTGGTCCAGCACCACCTGGAAGCGGCCGGCTTCGAGGCGCGCCTGTTTTACACCCCTGCCAATCTCATTCCGGAGGCCGAGCAGGCGCCGCCGGCGGTGTTTCTGCTCGACATCATGGTTCCCGGCGGAGACGGGCTGGACGTTTGCCGGCGGCTGCGCAATCACACCGGACTCTGCACCATCCCCATCATCTTTTTGACCGCGCGGGCCGGCGAAAACGACCGCGTAACGGGACTGGATCAGGGCGCTGACGACTACATCACCAAACCCTTTTCCACGCGCGAGCTGGTGGCGCGCGTGAAGGCCGTTCTGCGCCGTTTCGAGCGCCCAGTCTCGTCTCCGGTCATCAGCTTCGAAGATATCGTGATCGATGCGGGGGCCATGCAATTGAAGGTGCGCGGGCAGGCGACCACTACCACGGCCACCGAGTTTCGCCTGCTCGATTACCTGTCGCGCCATCCGGGGCGCGTCTTCAGCCGCGATCATCTGCTGGACGCGGTGTGGGGCGATGCGCGTTTCGTCACCCCGCGCTCGGTGGATGTGTACGTGCGGCGCATCCGTGAGAAAATCGAGATCGACCCGGAGAATCCGCGCTATCTGAAGACGGTGCGCGGGGCCGGTTACCGCTTCGAGCTGCCCAAGGGCGAGTCTTTGTCTTGACCACGCGCGTTTTCACCAAGCTCATCGGTCTCATCCTTCTCCTGCTGGCCGTCTATATTCTGGCGCTGGAGCTCGCTCTTCGCCTCTTCGCGCAGCACGCGGCGGAGCTAGCGGCGTACCCCTCCGGGCGCTACGTTTTCTGGTCCGGGCTGGTCGCGCTGGTTTTGGTCTTGCCGCTGGCGGCATGGTTGGCGAGGCGCATCTCGGCGCGGCTGCGGCGCGCGGAGGCCTTTGCCCGGCGCATCGCAGAAGGGGATTTGACTGCCCGGCTGGAGACCGCGGACGCAGACGAGTTCTCGGCCATGGAAACGGCCCTGAATGATGCTGCGGAGCGGCTCAGCAAGAACCTGGCGGAACTCGAAAACAGCCGGCGCGAGCTGGCGGTAATGCTCGATTCGATGCAGGAAGCTGTTGTAGCAGTGACGCCCGAGGGTTTTGTGCGCTGGTCCAACGCGGCCATGCAGCAGGTTGCCGGCGGGCAGATTCAGCCCGGCCGTCCGCTAGTTCACTTTGTGCGCGATCCCGAGCTGCTGGCCTGCGTGCGCGAGGCCCTGGAACTCCGCGAACTGCGCTTTGGCCGGTCCAGCTCGCTGGCGGCCGGCCGCGTCTTTGAGGTCAATGCCGCGCCGCTGCCCTCGGGCGGCGCGCTGGCCGTGCTCCACGACGTAACCGGCATCGAAGCCGCACAACAGTCGCGGCGGGAGTTCGTAGCCAACGTGAGCCACGAACTGCGCACGCCGCTCACGTCGATCCAGGGCTACGTGGAGACTCTGATCGAAGATCCCAACTCCAGCTCGGAAACCACGCTGGAATTTCTGGGCATCATCCTGAAGAACGCGGCGCGCATGAGCCGGCTCACGGAGGATCTGTTGGCCCTGGCCAGTGTGGAAAGCCCCGACTACAAGCTTTCCCTACAGCCTACGCGGGCGAGCATGCTGGTGAAGGACGCGGTGCAGTCGCTGGGCGGAATGGTGGTGGATTTGGGCGTAAAAATCCAGTCCGGAGGCGCGCCCGATGCGGTGGTGATGGCCGACCCGGATGCAATGCATCAGGTTTTCGGGAACCTGATCGAGAATTCGGTAAAGTACGGCGGGGAGGGAAAGCGCATCTGCGTGGGCGCGCGGCTAGGTGATTCCGAAGTGCAGTTCACGGTGCAGGATTTTGGTCCCGGCATCGCCTCGGAACATCTGGAGCGTATCTTCGAGCGCTTCTATCGCGTGGATAAGGCGCGCTCGCGCGAGTCCGGCGGCACGGGCCTGGGACTGGCGATTGTGAAGCACATCGTGCAGGCGCACGGAGGCCGCGTGTGGGCGGAGAGCGTGCTGGGCGAAGGCGCCAGCTTCCATTTCACGCTGCCTTTGAAGCGGCCCGCCGGGAATCCGCCCCAGTCCGAGGAGCAGACTCCCGTTTCCGCGCCCCCCATTTCCGCGCCCCCCATTTCCGCGCCCCCCATTTCCGCGCCCTTAGACTCGCCCATCCTGCGCCAAGGCCACCCGCCACCCGCGGTTTCTTCGCCGGCAGAATAGGGTAAAAGACATGACAGCGATGCGCGGGTTTTGCGAAATTCGGCCCGGCTCAAATCTCCATAGCATTTCCGTGAGACAATGACTTCCTGTAAGTTATTTGTGGAGGTGCGCATTTTGAGAAGAGTATTCGCAGGCATTGCGTTGTTCGCCTTGATGGTGAGCGCGGCCGCAGCCCAGGATTTGATCGGGGCGGGCTCGACCTTTGCCTATCCCATCTATTCGAAGTGGTTTGCCGAATACAGCGCGGCCCATCCCGGCGTGGAGATTAACTACCAGTCCATCGGATCGGGCGGAGGAATACGCCAGGTGGAGTTGGGATTGGTGGATTTTGGCGCCTCCGATATGCCCATGACGGACGCCATGCTGGCCGCATCCAAAGTCAAGCTCATGCACATTCCCACGGTTCTGGGCGCCGTGGTTCCCATCTACAATGTTCCCGGCATTGCCAATCTGCGCTTCAGCGGCCCGGCGCTGGCCGGCATTTTTCTGGGCAAGATCACCAACTGGAGCGATCCGCGCATCGCCCAGGACAATCCCGGCGTGCGCCTGCCCAACCTGAAAATTACCGTGGTGCACCGCTCCGACGGGTCGGGAGATACCTTCATCTTTGCCGACTATCTGAGCAAGATCAGCAAGACATGGAAGGATGGGCCCGGAGCAGGGACCTCCCTGAGCTGGCCGGTGGGCGTGGGCGGCAAAGGCAATGAAGGCGTGGCGGGACTGGTCCTCCAACTGCCGGGATCCATCGGCTACGTGACGCTGATCTATGCCTTGCAGAGCGACATCGACTACGGCGCGGTGCGCAATGCAGCCGGTAACTGGGTGAAGGCGTCCCTCGCCAGTGTGACCGCGGCCGCAGCCAGCATCAAAAATATGCCTCCTGACTTTCGCGTCTCGATCACCAACGCCCCCGGCGCGGACGCTTATCCCATCTCCAGCTTCACCTATCTTCTGATTCCTACGCACCCTACGAATATGGCCAAGGAGCGGGTGCTGAGGGACCTGCTGAGTTGGATCGTGAAGTCGGGCGAAAAACAGGCTTCGGGGCTCTCCTACGCACCGCTGCCTGAGAATCTCGTGCCCAAAGTTCTAGCCAAGATTTATTCCCTGCCAGACTAATGTGCGTGGAGGCTCTATCGGCCAGGTAACGGTGACGCACTAATCTTCCAGATGTTCGCGGATCAGCCGGTCGATGAGCGCGATCAAGGTTTCGCCGCTGCGAGGCAGCACGAAGGCGTTCGCGGCCGCATCCCAATCCAGCTTGAAGCTGGTGGCCAGCGCGGAGACCCAAATCTGGCGCACGGGCGAATTGGGAGTGATCACGAACTTGTCGCCGAGTTCCTCAAAGAGCACGTTGAGGGCGCCGCTCTGCTCCTCCACGTCGAAGCCGGCGTCTTCGTCTTCCGCGCGCTCGATCAGGTGCTGTTTGAGGGCGTCGAGAGCGGATTCAGCCGCGCGCCGGAACTCCTGTTCATCCATCATGGCTTCAGTCTAGCAAGGTTCGCCGGCCGCCCTCCCAGGTTCAATGCAGTTGTGCGCACAGGTTAAAGTCTCACGCCTTTCTGCCGATGAAGTAGAGCGGAAGAAGCTGCGCACGAGGACGCGCCATGCAGATCGGCCCCATCCCTGCCATCCACGCACTGCCCGCGGTGAAGGTCCAGCCGGCCGAACCGCAGCTCTCGGCGCTCTTTGACATTGAAGGGACGGCCCAGGCCGGTGACGATAGCTACTCGCGCGGGGCCCGGAAGGGCGCGGAGACCGAAGAAGACGAAAAAGAGGAATTGGCCGGCGAAGAAAGCACGGCCAGTCCCGATCCGTCCCAGGACACTCCCGTGAGCAGCATCAGTTACTTTGCCTGAAGCCCCGCACAAGCCCCAGCCATGGCAGCAAACAATCCTTTACAACGTACGCTTGAACAGCGGCGTGGCGATCATCAGTGTGCTGATGCCGAAGGCGGCCAGAAATAAAAGGTCCTGGTAGATGGAGGCGAAGCCGGCGCCTTTGATCATGACCTGCTGAAGACCGTGCACGGCGTAGGTAAAGGGGTCGGCGACAGCGATCACGTGCAGCCAGCGCGGAAAAGCCGCAATGGGATAGATGGCCCCCGAAGGAAAGAACAAGAGCGTGTTCAGCACCCCGAACATGGCGCGCGGCACCAGGGGATCGTCGACGCGCACCATCATCAGGAACATCATGCCGTTGAAGGCCATGGAGGTGACTACGATGACCGCCAGCATGGCAAGGTCCTGCATGGGGTGAAAGATGGAGCCTAAGCCGGCCATCAGGGTGCCGATGACGGCCAGCGAGATGCCGGAGAGGATGGCCTTGAGAGCGCCGGCGATGTTCATGCCCAGCACCAGCTCCAGGCGCGTGATGGGCGTGACCAGGTAGCCCTCATGCACGCCGCGGGCCTTGTCGTCGATGTACAACATGCCCCCGCCGATCATGACCGAGACATACATGGCCAGAGCCACCAGACCGGGGAGCAGGAACTTCATGTAGGAGATGTAAGGGTAAAGCTCGACGATATCCAGGGCGATCTGGTTGTTGATGGGCGCAGGAATGAGCGGGGCGTTGAGCGCGTTCACGAGCGACTGCATCTCCGACTCGAGACTGCCGGACATGAACTGGTCGGAGTTGTCGACGACCAAGCCGATCTCGGCGTCGTCGCCGGCCTCGACGCGGCGCGAATATTGCGCGGGGATGACGACGGCGGCGTCGAGCTTGCCGGTCTGCACGGCCAGGCGCGCCAGCCGTTCGTTGTCGTAGGGAATGATTTTGAAGGTTTTGATGGTGGCGTTGACGGCGGCGAACGCCTGTTCGACCTTCACCGCTTCCGGTCCGTGATCGTAATCCACCAGGCCCACGCGGGCGTTGACGATCTTGCCGCCAAAGGCGTTGCCCAGGATGATGAGCTGCACCAGAGGCAGCATCATGGACATGAGCATGAGGACGGGGGAGCGGAAGAACTTGCGCATCTCGCGCTCGATGATGGCCAGCATGCGGTTCATGGCTGTCCACCCCGCGAGGGCATCATGGCCCACGAAGCCATTTGCGCTTTTACCTGTTCATCGCGTAATTGGCGGCCCGTGTAGTGGACGAAAACGTCGTCCAGGGAGGTGTTTTGCACGCTGAGCGAGGCAAGCGATTCGCCGAGCTGCGCGGCCATCTCCACCAGCTCCATGGTGGTCTTCGATCCCGAGGTGGTGATGACGCGGTAAAAGCCGGCGCTCTCGGGCTGCACGCTGGTTACGCCGGTGAGCCTTTCCAGCCGCTCTCGCCACTCCTCGTCCTCGCGGTCGAACTGCACTTCGACCACGTTAGCCCCGGCCACACTGTTTTTGAGCTCGACGGGCGTGCCCAGCGCCACCAGGTTGCCATGGTCCACAATGGCGATGCGGTCGCAGAGCTTGTCGGCCTCTTCCATGTAGTGCGTGGTGAGCAGCATGGTGAGGTTGCGGGTGGACTTGAGATGGTTGAGCATCTCCCAAACGGCTATGCGCGAAACCGGATCGAGGCCGGTGGTGGGCTCATCGAGAAAGAAGATGCGTGGATCGTGAACCAGACCGCGAGCGATCTCCAGCCTGCGTCTCATGCCGCCGGAGAGGGTCTTGGTGGGCGCGCCGCGCCACTTGAGCAGGTCCACCGCCTCAAGGACCTCGACGATGTTTTTTTCGCGTTTGGCGCGCGGCACGCTGTAGAGCTTGGCGTAGATCGAGAGGTTTTCTTCGACCGTGAGGTCGGGGTCGCTGGTGAGCGCCTGAGGAATGACGCCAATCATGCGGCGCACGTCATCGGGATCTTTGCTTACGTCGTGGCCGGCCACCGTGGCCTTGCCGGCGGTGACGGGAATGAGCGTGGTCATCATGCGGATGAGGGTGCTCTTGCCAGCGCCGTTCGGGCCGAGCAGGCCGAAGATCTCGCCCTCGGCCACGCTGAAGCTGATGTTTTTCACCGCTTCAAAGTCACCGTAGCGTTTGACGATGCGCTCGACGGCCATGGCGATGGGGCGCGCGGCTGCGCCGCTGTCGGGCGCGCGGCCGTTGATGGCGGGAGCGGTCATTTGCGCACCAGCCAGCTCGTGGGAATGTAAATCTGGGCCGTCATGCCGGGCACGAACTTCTCGCCGGGATTGGGGATGAGCAGCTTGAACTGCACGGTTTTGATGTCACGCTTTCTGCGGCTCACATCGCGCTCGGTGGCGAAGTCGGCCTCCGGAGCCTTGGCGATAACCTCGCCGAAGACTGTGGCTCCGCTGGGCATGACGACGCGCAGCTTGTCGCCGAGCTTGACGGCGTCGGCGTCAGTCTCCGGAACCGGCGCGTAGACCCAGGTCTGTTTCAGGTCCATGATGGTGACGATGGGCGTTCCCGCGGCCACTACTTCGCCCTGGCGAGAGGCCCATTCGTTGACGATGCCGCTGACCGGGGCCACGATGCGCGCATAGCTTAATTCCACGGCAGCTTCCTGGGCCAGATCGGCGGCGTTTTCGAGGTCGAAGCGGTTCTGGGCGACGGTGCGTTCGGAGACGTCGGTGAGCAACTGGTGTGCGCGCGACTGACGCAGGTTGTTCTGCGCCGCCGCTAGGTTCGCTCGGGCTGCGGCCACGGCCGCCTCGTCTTGTTGCAGGCTGGCCACCTGCTCGTCCCTGGTTTGGGCGCTTACGATGCCCATCTTCGCCAACGCAACGTCGCGGCTGGTGTCGGCTTGCTGGCGGTCGTATTGGGCCTGCGCCTCAGCGATTGCCGCCTGGGCTGACCGCACCTGAGCTTCTGCGGCCAGTGTGGCGCTGCTGGTTTCGCCGCGGTTCTGGTGTACGGTTTCTTGGGCCTCGCTCAGCTTCCAGCGGTCGCCGGCCACGGTGGCCTGGGCGGCCGCGAGCGCGGCCTTCAAATCGCGGCATTCAATCGTCGCGATCAGCTCTCCCGCGTTTACCTTTTGGCCCTCCACCACGGTCAGCTTCTGGATGCGGCCGGGAATTTTGGAGCTGACGATCACCTCGTTGGCGTCCACGGTGCCGATGACCTGAAGCTCGTTGGAGCGTGGCACGGTGACCAGGTAAAAGATCAGCGACCCCAGAGTGAGCAGCCCCAGAATGAGAAAAACTCGATTACGCGGGTTCATTCGCTATTCACCTCGATTCCCGGAAATTTGCCGGTGCTGAATTCGCCGGCGGGCATGGGCGTATCGGCGAGCACGCGGCGGGCGAGCTCGGCGCCGCGCTCGCGGTCGGTGAAGATTGCTTGCCCCAGAAACTCCACTAGTGCGGTCCTCCGCGCCCGCAGGGCTTCGGGAGCGAAGGGCTCGAAGCGCATGATGAGCCGCCAGACCGGCGCGCTGAGGAAATAAAAGACGTTGGCTCCGAGCGCGGCCAGAGCGATCTGCATCCAGTCGGCCTCGATCAGCTCGCCGGATGCGATGCCCTCGCGCATGATGGTTTGAAACATGGTATGCATCGGCTCGAAGACGCGCTTGACGAGAATCGGCAAGGCGCCCTGCTCCTCGTGGATGCGCATCATCTCCTGCTGCATCAAGCTCTGGAACTCGCGCTGGGTGAGGATGCGGTCAAAATGGTTCAAGGCCGTGCGCAGCAGCTTCTCGCCGGGGCTGGCGTCGCGCAGAAAAACGGCCATGGAGCTGTCGCGGACACGGCCGGCCACCATCTCGAAGGCCGCGAGATAGAGCTTTTCTTTGCTTTCGAAGTAGTAGTAGAGGAGGGCCTTGTTGACGCCTGCGGCGGCGGCGATACGCTCCGTGCGTGCGCCGGCAAGGCCGCTGGCGGCGAACTCGGCCAGGGCGGCTTCCAGGATGCGGGCGCGCGTTTCGGCTGCGCGGTCAGCGCCAGGATCGAGGGTAGAGTGGGACGACATAAATTAACTAACCAGTTAGTAAAATAACCGATCAAAACCGGATTTTGCAAATTCTGCCGTCCCGTTTTTTGCATCTGTGTGGTAACCCGCCACATGGGATGAAACCACCGCTGAGGCGAATAGCGAAGCAAATAGGCGTGTCTTGAAAGGTGGTTTCTGCCGTCACCGAAACCCAATGCCGGCAATCACGGCCTCGCCAACCGATTTTTTTCTAGGGCCCGCTCCAGGGCGCTCACTCTGTCCGCCTGGGGTGCGCTCCACGTGGCAAAATACGAATACACCGCGACCCAATGGGAGAATTCTTCGGGAAGCATGCGCCATTGGCAGCCGCTCTTAAGCACGTGCAGCACGGCGTTGAAGGCTGCATGCAAATCTACCGTGCGCGGCTTGGTGCGCCTGCGAACGCCCTCCAGGATGGGACGAATGGCTTCAGACTGCTCCCGGCCTATGTCGCTTGGATAGGCTCTTCTCCGTTCCATCCTCCTTGATTACCGTCCCGGAGAAGCCGGCGCATATAGCTGCCAGGATACCCTCGCCGCACCTGGACCATAGATCGTAAACAGCTTCTTACGAAACGGATTGGCTGGCATACGTCCCGCCGCACTTACAGCTCCCTGCCGCTTCAACCGGCAAGGATGTGAAGGTGGTTCAGGAACTGATGCGCCACGCCAAGGTCAGCACCACGATGGAGGTCTACGCGCAGGCGGGCATGGAGCAGAAGCGCATCGCGCAGCGTCGTGCCGTCAATGTACTGCTGGATCGGGAACCGAAAAACGCTGCCGGCGAGTGGGCGAACAGGGAAAGTTCCCAGATTGTTCCTCCGAGTCGGCTAAAGTTCCCAGAAGTTGCGGTCTAAGTTGTTGAAATGGATTTGGTGGACCTGGTCGGGATCGAACCGACGACCTCTTCCATGCCATGGAAGCGCGCTCCCAAACTGCGCCACAGGCCCACACTGTCGGTATGGCAATTCTTATTCTCTCCGCTTGGCGGGCATTCGTCAAACGCTTCAGCTTTGAACTGCGCAAGGCGCTTCATCGTTACATCGCGCAATATAGCCGCAAGCTGGAGGCGCTTCAGGCGCCGTCCTCACTGACCGCTCGTAGACATTCATAGTGGTCACGGCGCGAGATTTCAAAGAAGGCTGACAGATACGGAAGCGGCGCCGGCGGAATCTTCCGTTCAATCAAATTGAGGGCATGAGCAGCCTGCTGCGTTCTGTAAATGATCGGATCGCGGGCGATCCCTTTGCCTAGCGGGACGGGCCGTTGCTCGCCACGCCTGCCCCGTAGCTACCGAGGTGTACCGTCAACTCCTCGGGCAGGACTCTCACCGGCTGGATGACGACGCCTTTCACGCGCACCTAGAGCTTGTTTCATAAATGCCTGCCGAGTACCAGACTGCAGCTTAACCGCTTTAGAACCGGCCCTGAATGAAGCCGAGGAATCAAGACCGCCAATATTTGAAACACGCTCTAAACAAATGGGAATTCCGGCTTTGTAGTGGGTAGATTGCCTCTGCTCGGCCCAAAATGTCGGGGCGAGACAAAGAGCGAAAGAACGGAGAAGGCTATGGAAAAGACGGAAAACAAAGGACGTTTTCCGCTTTTCCACAGCAAGTGCCGCTACTGCTACGGCTGGCAGAATGCCCACTCTTCAACGTTCGGTTACCGATTCACCCACTACAAAGCCGGAAGCGCCAAACAAATACGTCCTGTATTATTGCTTCAATCCAAAAACCGGAGGTCCGCATGGCGACAGCGCCGCTGGTTCGTAACTCGAAAACACGGTTGCATGATCGAGGAACCTGGAGTTCGCGCGACGACCGCATCGCCTCCGCCGTCTGGCTCGGCGTTTTCCTGGTGGGAACAATTGCCGGTTTCGGCGTCGATATTCGCGGGTTCCTGCACTCCAACCCTCCGTGGCCGCAGGTTGTCTACTACCACGCAGCGGTGTTCATCGTTTGGGTTCTGCTACTCACCACGCAGGTGCTGTTCGTGGTCGGCGACCGTGTGGCCTGGCACCGTAACCTGGGCTGGTTCATGGTTGGATGGGCGTGTCTGATGGCCGTTATGGGACCATGGGCGGCAATCGCGTCCTTTGTTGTGAACCTGCACACTCCGGCCAACGATCCACCGCCGTTCTTCTCTGTCAATATCGTCGATATTGCCGGGTTTCTGATCCTAGTGGCGTGGGCCATCGCCCTCCGCAAAAATCCGGCCGCGCACAAGAGGCTGATGCTGCTGGCTACTGTCTCTCTCGCCGATCCGGGCTTCGCGCGCTTCTCTGAATTCTTTCTCCCTAACCCGGCGTAGCCGGAACCAAAGAGGTCCACAGCTATGATGGGCTGTGGACATCG